>JAPPEF010000048.1 GCA_028875335.1 Gemmatimonadota bacterium | reverse complement strand
GAACTCGGCATCGCCGGCCACTTGGCGGGCGCGACTCAGCGCCATCCGCTCCCAAGTAGCCGCCCGCTGCGCTAAGTAGCGGCGGTAGCCGACCAGCGAGATGGCCATGGGGGCGCTGGCCCCTTCGGGCCGCAACCGCGCATCCACCGAGTACAGCCCCTCCTCGGCTAACAGGGCGATCAGATGCTGGCTGAACTCAATAAAAAATACACTATTAGGCACACCGCGGCGCGTTTTGCCGTCGCTTTCGTACACGAAAAACAAATCCAAATCCGAACCAAAATCCACCTCACGGCCCCCAAACTTGCCGGCGGCCAATACAGCGAACCGCACGTCGCGGCCCTGCCGGTTGCGCGGCTTGCCCCACCGCCGCACCAATGGACGCCAAGCCAGCCGATAAACTGCTTGCAACACGTCTTCGCCCAACTCCGTCAGCCGCAGGAAGGTCTCCTCCTCAGTCGCCAACCCCATCAGATCGTCGGCCCCAATCCGCAGGAGGGCTTGATTCTGCATCCGCGCGATGGCGTTCAAATCGCCACGCACCTGACGAGGCTCCAGTCCTTGGCTAGCTTGGCTAACTAAGCTGTCGAGCAGAGCCGGATCGCGGCGCAAAAGATCGGCGAGAAAGCGGCTCGAGCCACAGATGGAAATGAGCAAGGTGCGAAAGCCTGTGTGCTCTTGCAACAAGGAGTACAAAGCACCCGGCGCACCATACGCCTCGACTAGCTGCGTGAAGCGCAAAAGCCCTTGGTCCGGGTCAGGGGCCGCGGCCAGCGAATTTAGCAATTCCGGCAACAGGGCCTCAAAGTGTGCACCGCTCCCGCTCAACAACAGGCCCATGGCCGCCAACTGCTGCAAGCGACGGTGTGCGGCGGCCCCATCGACAAAGCCCCGCGCCGCCAAATCGGCTTGCGCTGCCTCGCTGCCGTTTTCGACTTCCAAAAGCCACATCGGCGCGCGCGGAACCGCCGCGTCGCTGTAAAACAACGCAGCAAACAGCCGGCGCACCCGTAGCCGGTGCTCGGCTAGCGCGCCGGTAAAGGCCCGTGCATCTTCATAGCCCATGCTCAGGGCCAAGGCCCGCGCGGCGCGCGCATCTTCTGGGATGGCGTAGTCGGGTCGGCCAGAGGCGATTTGCAACAAGTTTTCAACGCGGCGAAAAAACTCGTACGCGTTCCTTAGCGCGCTGGCCTCGGCCGCAGTCAAGGCCGACACCTCGGCCAAGCAGTCGATGGCGGCCAGGGTGTTGTGGACGCGCGCTTGCGGCCGGAATCCCCCGTATAGCAACTGTAGGCACTGCACGATGAATTCGATATCGCGGATCCCCCCCGCTTGCAGCTTGATGTTGTTCTCGCCGCGCGGGCGCTCGCGGATGCTCGCCTCAATCCGCTCCTTGATGCGGCGGATTTCCTCGTGCGGTGCTGAGTGAAAGTGAGCTGGGTAGATAAAGGGCCGGAGCATGGCCTCGTATTGCGTACCCAGCGTCTGCGATCCCGCCACGCGCCGAGCCTTGATGAGCATCTGCCGCTCCCACAATTCTCCGCGCGTCTCGTAATAAGTCCAACTGGCACGCAACGAGTGCGTCAAGGTACCGCTTGCGCCCTCGGGGCGGAGTCGCATATCGACTCGGTAGAAAAACCCCTCCTTGGTCGACTCGGTCAGTACTTGGACTAAGCGCTGGCCCAAACGGCGAAAAAACTCGCTGTTCTCCAGCGGCATCCCCTCCCCTTCAGGCTGGGTCTCGCCTTCGCCATCCCACACGAAAATTAGGTCGATGTCCGAGCTGTAGTTTAACTCCTGCCCTCCGTATTTGCCCAAGCCGACGACGAGAAAGCGCGCCGGACGGTCGCGCTCGTCTAGCGGACGGCCGTGTTCCTGCCACAAGGCGTGCTCGCATGTTTCAAGGGCCAACTCGACCACCACGTCGGCTAAATCGGCCAGCTCTCTCCCTATTTGCGCGACCGGCTTGGTGCCGAGGATCTCGGCAGCACCAATGCGCAAAAATTCGCGGCGATGCACCCGCCGCAATACCTCCAAACGATCCTCGAATTCAGAGACATGATCGATATCAGTGCGTAAGATCTGCCGCAGGACACTCCGCTCCAGCGGCTCGACTAAGTGCGGTGTCTCGACCAACAGCCACAGCAGAAACTCGGAATTGCGCACCAAGATGTCGGCGAGGAAGGTGCTGTAACTCACGATCTGCACCAAACGCCGGCACAGGATGGGATCGGCTTCCAAGTGGGAGAAAAGCCCCCGAGGGGTGCCGTACGCTATGGCCAAGCGCGTCAACTGCCGCAGCCCCTCGTCCGGCCAGCCCGTTGTGGCCAGTTCGGCCAACGCGAGGGCTGGCAGCGGCGCAGATTGCGGCGGGCCGCCGATCCGGTCCAAGATCTCTAGGGCTTGGACCGGATCGGCAAAACCCAATTGCTCTAGTGAATTTAGGGCTTTAGCCGCATCGGCGGTGAGGGCGCGACGGGCCAGTTCCAACGCGGTAGGCACTGCCGGAGCTTCAGAGGGCGTTTTCGCCGGTTTCGCCGGTGCGGATGCGGACAGCCTCGACCAGTTCGGAAACGAATATCTTGCCGTCGCCGACCTCGCCGGTAGCAGCCGACTCCATGATGGCTTCCACTGCTTCGTCGAGTTGACCATCACCAACGGCCAATTCAATGCGAATTTTGGGCATAAAGTCGAGTTGGTACTCGGCACCGCGGTAGATTTCGCTGTGGCCGCGCTGGCGGCCGCAGCCGCGCACCTCGCTGACGGACATCCCGACGAGGCCAATCGCGGCCAAGGAACTTTTGACCTCGTCGAGTTTGAAGGGCTTGATAAAGGCCACGATGTTTTTCACGGCATCCCTCTCAACGAGGCGAAAAGCGGGGCTTGCGGCCGTAGCTTATGCCGTCGGGCACCGGCATCTGAGCGGCGCCGAGGGGCTGTTGTTGACTGCCGTGGATTGGGCCGATGCAACTGGCCGGGATTTCTTCGGTTAGCACGACCGCGCCGCGGGCAAAAAAGCGACAGCCCTCCTCGTGGGCCTTGGCCGCGAGAATCTCCACCACGCAGGGGGTGTCGCGTTGGTGGCTGTGCGACTCGGCCGCCTCGCGCGTCAGGGATAAATGAACGTAGTAGCGATCGCCCGGGGAAATGCCCTCGCGAGCAAAGCGCTGGGCCGCGCTGCGGGTCGTGCCCATGTAGAACCGCTCGGGCGGCGGATCCATGGGCTCGCCGTCCATATCGACGAAAAAACTGTGTCCGTACAGCGCGCGGATGCCAAACTCATTCAACTCAAAGCGATACTGATCCGGGTCGTTGACAAGGTCGACGATTTCGGTTTCGGCCACCTCTGCGTAGCGTTCTTGTACTCCTTGTACCACCTGATCCAACGGCGCGTAGCCGTAAGCATCAATCTCCAGTCCAAATTCGTCGGGCCGATGCCTGAGCATCAGCGAAAGCAATTTGGAAATGCGACTTGTATTGGCCACTGCTCATCGCGTCCTTTCAATTAAATAGAGTGGTTAGTGGCCAGTGACCAGACCCCACCCCTCAGTGATGCAGGGCGGGGACTGACCACTGACCACCGACCACTAATTCTAGAGGTTCCACTGTGCGCGATAAGCTTCAATGGCTTGGGCAACCGCCTCGTCGGATAGAGCGATGATTTGAGCCGCCAGCATAGCTGCATTGCGGGCATTGTCAATGCCGACAGTCGCCACCGGGATCCCCGGAGGCATCTGCACAATGGAGTAGAGAGAATCGACTCCACGGAGCGCGCCCGAGGCAATGGGAACCCCGATGACCGGCAGTGTCGTATGCGCCGCCACCACTCCGGGCAGGGCCGCAGCTAAGCCGGCACCGGCGATGATCACCTTGAGGCCGCGGCCAGCCGCCTCGCTGGCCCAAGTAGCGGTGCGCTCGGGGTTGCGGTGGGCCGAAGATACGACCATCTCGTAGCCAAGGCCCAACTCTTCGAGCACCGCCGCCCCCTTGCGCATGATGTCCTCATCCGAGGTACTGCCCATAATTACGCCGACGCGAATGTCTGCCATGTAAAAACGCCCTCCCTGCGAATTTTATCGCGCACAGTAACGATCGAACTTAAAATAAGCCAAATCGTCCGCGCGCGACAACCGCCCTAAGAGGCGTTCATCTTGCGGCGCAGGAAGGTGGGAATATCCAAGTCGCCAGCTGCGGGGCGTCTTGGATCCTCCTGATGCTCCTGGGGGATGTCCTGGCCGTTGCGCAGATACGTGGGCACGTCCAAGGAGGTGCCCCCATTGCCGACGAGGACCGGGCTGCCAATGCTCAGCGGATCCGACTCCGCATCCTGCGCCGACTCCTCTTGTTCGCGGGCTGGTGCCTCGGCTTCGCTGCCCTTGTTTAGGCTGAAGCCCGTGGCTATGACTGTTACGCGGATGTTCTCGGTCAAGCTGTCGTCGATTACGGTGCCGAAGATGATCTCGGCATCCGAGCCGGTTTCCTCGTTGATCAGCGACATGACCTCGTTGACCTCGTAGAGTGTGAGATTGGAATCGGCAGCGATATTGATCAACACGCCCTTGGCACCGGCGATCGACACATCCTCCAAAAGTGGGCTGTTGATCGCCTTGCGAGCGGCCTCCACGGCCCGCTCTTCGCCGCTGTGTTCCCCGAGACCCATAATCGCATCCCCGCCCTTGGAAATCACAGTGCGCACATCGTTGAAGTCGAGATTGACCATGCCCGGGATCGTAATCAGGTCGGAGATGCCACGCGTGGCTTGCATCAGCACTTCGTCGGCCTTGAGAAACGCATCCTCGAGCCTAGTGTCGCGGCCGCAGACGGTCAACAGACGCTGGTTCTTGATGGTGATCAGGGTGTCAACTTGGTCTTTTAGCTCGGCAATTCCGCTTTTGGCGTTCTTCATCCGCGGGCCGCCTTCCATTAGGAAAGGCTCGGTGACGATACCGACTGTCAGAGCCGCTTGATCGCGGGCGACTTCCGCAACTATGGGCGCTGCCCCCGTGCCCGTGCCGCCACCCATGCCAGCCGTGATAAAGATCAGATCCGAATCCTGTAGCTGTTTGGAGACCTTGTCGCGGTCTTCTTCGATGGCTTGCCGGCCCACTTCCGGGTCAGCACCGGCACCCAAGCCCCGCGTGACGCTGCCGCCAATGCAAATGGGGAAGTCGGCCCGCGAGGCCTCCAGTGCCTGCGCATCCGTGTTGACGGCGACGAATTCGACGCCGTGCATCCCGGACTGGATCATGCGGTTGATGGCATTTCCACCGCTGCCACCAACGCCGACGACCTTGATTCGCGCCCGATGTTCGTTGTCGATTAACCTAATTGCCATGGGTATTCCTCCTTGATTTTGGGACCGGCACCGCTGCTAGTCCCATGGTTGTAACCACCTTTTTACGCGCCCGAATACTGAATCGAAGGAGTCTTCGACCAGCACCTGCGCTTCTTTTTGGTTTTTCCCCTGTTGTTGCTCCGCTCCGTAGAGGAGCAGGCCCAGCGCCGTAGCATATGGCGGGCTGGTCACCTCTGCGGCTCCCTCAAATCCGACCGGGACACCGATGCGCACAGGCATGCCAAAGACCCGTTCGGCCAAGGCTTCGACTCCGGCGGTTTGCGCGCCTCCCCCCGTGAGGACGATCCCTGCCCCTAGCTCGACATCGGGCAACGCGGTATAGACCTGCTTGCGGGCTAGTGCCAATATCTCCTCCATCCGCGCCGCAACGATGTGACCAACAACCTCGCTAGACGCGGCCGCGCACTTGACCCGCTCGGCCTCGGTCCGCGTGGTGCGCAATCCAACGCCTATATCATTGGTCACGTTCTGTCCCCCCAACCCGATGACGCCCGAGTGGCGTAACCCTTTGCGAACGAAGACCACCACATCGGTTGTGCCGCCGCCAATGTCGATCAGACAGACCCCCATCTGCTGTTCGTCTTCATTGAGGACGGCGTAGCTCGAAGCAAGCGGGCCGAGGACGACACTGCGCACATCAACGCCAGCACGAAGGATGCTGTGGCAGATGTTCCGCACTGCGGTGACCGAACTAGTGACCACATGTACACTGGCCTCTAAGCGCACTCCATACATGCCCACGGGATCGAGAATGCCTCGCTGGCCATTGACGGCAAATTCTTGGGGCAAAACGTGTAGCACCTCGCGGTCGAACGGCACCTTGACCACGCCAGCCGCAGAGAGAACTCGGGTGCGGTCCAGTGTTCCGATCCATCCGCCTTCGCCGCCGACGGCCACCATGCCCGTGCTGTTGAGGCTGGAGATGTATTCGCCAGCGATACCGGCGTACACCGAGTCGATTTCGACCCCAGCCATTAACTCGGCTTGGCGCATGGCCTCACCAATGGCGTCCATAGTCTTCTCCGCATCTACAATTGCCCCGCGCTGCATCCCCTCTGAAGGTTGCTGGCCTAGGCCGATAATCCGCAGCGGCCGCTCGGCGACCTGCTCGGCAATGACGACGCAGACCTTGGTCGTGCCCAAGTCTAGCCCGGCAATGATGGTGTTGTGCTCCTCGCCCCAGTTCATCCCGATTTGACCTTCTTTTTGCCAACGACCATCTGGCCGGCATAGCGCAAGTCGATATAGGCCGGATCGGAATGGTTCTGATGGACGCGCGGCATCAGCTTGCGAATGGTGCGAAGCTGGCGGGCGGCTCCATTTGCGGGCAAGCGCACTTCGAGTCCGTCTCCCGCCAACTGCAAGCGAATGCCCGTCGCAGCCATCGGCTGGATACTGGCCACATTGAGACAGAATTCCGCATCCGCAGCTATGGCCTCCTCCCACCAGCGCAGTATGGCCAGCAGCGCGGAATCCGGTACTGCCACGCCCGGCTGCAGCGAGTTGGCGACGACGGACAGCCCGGATATAACGGGCAAATTGCGAGCGGTTGGGCCTACGGGAAGCAGGACGCCATCGGGACTAACCCCATAGGTCTGGCCCAAATCGACCCAAGCCACTTGACGATGCTCGACGATATCGACGGCAATGCGATCGGGCGGCTTGCGCACCACGAAGGCCTGTTTGACCCAATGCATGGCCTCTAGCCGCTGCACAACCTCGTCTAAGTCGATGGCGAAGACGTTGTTACCGGCCATAAGGCCGCTAGCGGCGCGCACATCCTCCCCATTGAGCCGCCGCAACCCATCCACCTCAATGGCCTTGAGGCCAAATATGGAGACCTGGCCGAAGTAGGTGGCTGCCTGATAGGCCGCCAAGGTGCTGCCCGTGGCCAAGATCGAGAGTGCAATCCAAGGCCAGCGAGTCTTGCGCCGGCCTTGCTTCGCCGCAGTTGGCCGCTTCTTGCTCGTCTTGGTCTTCTTGTGGTTCACGAGCGCTCTCCGTCCGCCAAGGCCGCGATTAGTTCCGCAACCGCCTCGCCGATATCGCCAGCTCCCATCGCCAGCACTAAGTCTCCCCAGCGGCAGATATCCACCAAGTGGTCGACGAGCTGCGCTTTGTCGGGCAGGTACTCCACGGCTTTGTACCCGCGGGCGCGCAAGGCTTTTGCGATTAGCTCGGAGTCCACGCCCGGCAGGGGGGGCTCCCGCGCGGCATAGACTGCGGCCAGCACCACGCAATCGGCCGTGGCTAGCTCGCGGGCAAAGGCCGTGGCCAAGTCGCGGGTGCGCGAGTACAGGTGAGGTTGAAAGACGGCAATAACCCGGCGACCGCTCTGGCGCGCGGCAGCTAAGGCCGCCGCCAATTCAGTTGGGTGATGGGCATAGTCATCCACGACTAGCACGCCAGCGAATTCTCCCTTGCGCTGAAAGCGTCGGTCCGCTCCGCCGAACTGCTCCAAGGCGTCGGCGATCGCCGCAAACTCCACCTGTAGCGCGCAGGTCAATGCAGCGGCCCCAGCAGCATTGCGGACATTGTGTACTCCGTGGACCTGCAACTCGATTTCGCCCAACTTTTGCCCGTCGAAACACAGGGCAAACCGGCTGCCCCAAGCTCGCTCTTCGAGCTCGGCGATCCGATAGTCGTTGTCGCCATCCATGCCATAGGTCTGATGGGGGCGCTGCAAGCCGGCCAGCACTCGCTCTCCGACTAATCCATCCCCAGCTAGTACGCTGCGGCCACAGAAGGGCAGACGCGCGAGAAATTGGCCGAAGGCCTGCTCAAGGGCCTCCAAGCTCCCATAGTAATCGAGGTGTTCAGCATCTACACTTGTCACGAGGGCCAAGCTCGGATACAGATGCAAGAAGCCGCCAGCAAACTCGTCGGCCTCCACCACGAAAACCTCGCCGCTTCCCAACTCGGTCTGCGGCCGCCCGTTGATCCAGCCCCCAACCAAGATCTGGGGATCAAGGCCAGCGCGACGCAAGATCGCCGCCGCCATCGAAGCAGTCGTTGTCTTGCCATGAGTACCAGCTACGGCGAGGGTCAACGGCGCACGGGACAGCTCCCCGAGCACTTCGGCCCGGCTCGCCGTGGGAATGCCCTCTTGCGCGGCGGCCCGCCGTTCGGGATTGTCAGCCGGCACGGCGGCCGAATATACTACCAGATCCACACCTTGTACGAACTGGCCATCGTGTCCGACCGCGACGGCGAATCCCTCTTGACGCAGTAGTGCAACGCTGCGCGAGTCAGCCTGATCCGATCCGCTTACCACGCAGCCCTTGGCTGCTAGGAGCCGGGCCAAGCCCTCCATGCCCGCTCCACCGATGCCGACTAGGTGGACGCGGCGATATTGGTCCAAGAGCGTCTTCATCGCGGCCAATGCACTAAGCCCTCTTGGTGTTTAGGGGCCATGCGGGCAACCCCCAACAAGATACCCACTCCCGCCATGTTCCCTATCAGTGACGAGCCTCCGTAGCTGACAAAGGGCAGCGGCAAGCCGGTGGTCGGTAGTACCCCGACAACTACGCCGATATTCAGCAGAGCGTACACCGAAATCATTGCCGTAATGCCGACGGCGACCAAAAAGCCATACGCATCACCGGCGTGGGCTCCGATGCGTAGCCCGTAAAACGAGAAAGCCGCGAAAAGCCCGCTAACGGCCAGTGTACCCACAAGCCCCATTTCCTCGCCAATGACCGAGAAGACAAAATCCGTGTGTGGCTCGGGTAGGTAGTGCTCTTTTTGCATGCTGTTGCCCAAACCCACCCCCAAAAGACCGCCGTTGCCCATACCCCAGAGCGACTGCTTGAGTTGATAGAAGCCATCCGGGTCGCGTTCTGGATCAATAAAGTTGATCAAGCGGCGCATCTGATAACTCGAATGCATCAGGGAAAGCCCAATGCCCAACAGCGCGAGCAAGCCGGCCCCGGCCAAGTGGTGCAAGCGCATTCCGCCGACCCACAGCATGATCAAGGCAATCAGCCCCAGCGCAATAGCCGTCCCCAAGTCGGGCTGTAATAGGATGAGCACGAGAGCGACGCCGACGACCAACAAACGGGGGACAAATCCGCGACCAAAGTCGTGTAGCTCGTCGCGCTTGCGCACCAGGACATCCGCCAAGTAGAGCACCAGCGCCAGTTTGGCGAATTCAGCCGGCTGAAAGGCCACGCCACCGCCCAAGGCCGGAATGCTCAACCAGCGCTGGGCTGCGCCGTGGCCCCATGCCAAGACCAGCAAGAGCGACAAGAGGGCCAACAACATGATGGGGCGCGAAAGCCGTGCCCACCAATGCAAAGGCAGCCGCGAAAACGCGAGCATGAGCACCAAGCCGATGAGGACGCGGATGGATTGCTTCTTTAGAAAGAGACCCGAGTCGCCAAAACTCACGTTCGCCAAGACGGAACTAGAGCTATAGACCATGACCAGCCCCAGACCTACCAGCGTCAGGCAGATCAGCAACGCGAACATGCTGTCGCGCTGAACAGCTATCATCAGCGAGGAACTCTTAGGTTGCTAGGGGATTGAGAATGCGCCCGGTGGGAACGAGCTATCCCAACTGCTGCAGAATGCGCTCGACGACTCGGTCAAAGGCCATGGCCCGAGAGGCCTTGACTAAGACCACGTCGCCGTGGCGCAATTGCGCCGCGGCGAATTCGCCGAGTTGCTCGGGCTGCTCGAAGTGATGAGCAACGTCCTGGTCCATGCCAGCCGCGCGGGCTGCAGCCACCAAGTGCGCACTTTCGCGACCAGCAGCCAGTAGGACATCGGCGCCTGCGGCAGCCTGCTCGCCGACAGCCGCGTGCAACGAGCCGCTCTCTGCTCCGAGTTCCAGCATATCGCCGAGCACGGCGATTTTCCGCGTACCTGGCACATCGACGAGGAGGTCGAGTGCGGCCGACATCGATCCGGGACTGGCGTTGTAGCAATCGTCGATTACTGCGATCCCATTTTTGCGCACGATCTCGCCGCGCTGACTCACCGCCTCGAACTCGGCGAGGGCACGCTGGATCCCTTCCCAAGGCACGCTGAGGATGCGACCGACGGCAGCCGCAGCCAAGGCGTTGTATGCGTTATGCCGCCCCGGGATATTGAGATCAATGGGAACATGGTGTAGAAGGAAGTGGCCGCAGCCCTTCTGGTCGAGTACGAGCCTCTCCCCACGAAACTCGCTCTCACGCGCAAAACCGAAGGTCAGGAGTCTCCCCTTTGTCCTTTTTACCTCCTGAGCCACGACACGGTCATCAGCGTTGACGAGAGCCGTTAAAGACTCGTCCATATAATCCAGAAGCTCCCCTTTAGCCTTGGCCACTCCTTCTACAGACCCAAAAAATTCTATATGTGCAGTCCCGATGTTGAGCAAAACCCCAATGGTAGGTTCGGCAACCGAACATAGGTAGCGAATGTCCCCTACTCGCCGCGCTGCCAGTTCCAAGACCACCGCCTCGTGACTCGGTGACAGTTGCAGCAATGTACGGGGCACCCCTATCTCGTTGTTTTCGCTGCCGATGGTTTTCAAAACGCGGTACCGCTGCCCCAAGACAGCGGCGATCATTTCCTTGGTCGTCGTCTTGCCCGCGCTGCCTACGACGGCCACCACCGGAACCTCCCAGCGCCGCCGATACGCCCGCGCTATATCGCCTAGTGCTTGTAGCGTCGAGTCAACGGCCAATAGCGGGCCGGGAGCCGCCCGGTCCAACCCTGGCCAACGGCGTTCCACTAAGGCCGCGCACGCGCCGCGGGCAAAGGCGGCCTCGACGAAGTCGTGCCCGTCGAAACGCTCACCCCGCAGCGCGACGAACAACTCGCCCTCGTCGATGGACCGGCTGTCGGTTGCCACTGCTTGCAGGGCGCAATCCGGCTGGAGGCTCCCGACCGGGTCGGCAGCCGTCCACTGCACCATCTCGCTCAGGGTCACGGCGCGCATGATGGCTGCCTTGCGGCCCCAAGACTGGGGCCGCAAGGCTCCCCAGCGCATAAATCCCGCAGCACGCGGCGCGCAACTTCGCGGTCGTCAAAGGCCACGACGCGGTCGGCCAATTCCTGCTGCTGTTCGTGCCCCTTGCCGGCAATGACCACGACATCCCCGCTGTGCGCAGCGGCGAGGGCCATAGCAATCGCTTGTGCGCGGTCTACCTCGCTGTGAACCTCGCTGCTGTCGGGCATGCCAGCGGCCATCTCGTCGATGATGCGCTGCGGGTCCTCGCTGCGTGGGTTGTCCGAAGTCAAGACCGTCCAATCGGCCAACTCGCCGGCGACGCGAGCCATCAGTGGTCGCTTGCCGCGATCTCGATCCCCACCGCAGCCGCAGACGCAAATCAAGCGGCCGCTCCCCAAGTCGCGGGCGGCGTGCAAAACCCTTTCCAGCGCGTCCGGGGTGTGGGCGTAATCCACGACGACCGCGAAGTCTTGCCCCTCGGCAATTCGCTCGCAGCGACCTGGGACGCTGTCTAAGGCCGCCAATCCGCGGCACAAAGCTGCAGCATCCAAATCCAAGGCCAATCCGGTAGCCACGACGGCCATAGTATTGTAGTAGTTGAAACGACCAATCAAATGCGTCTGCACCTCAATGGAGCCGGCTGGGGTGTCCAAGCACAGATGCGTCCCCTGCGGGCTAGCGTCTGCACGTTGCAACCGCACCTCGGCCTCTGGGCCGCAGCCGTACGTCACGACGCGCGCCTGGGTCCTGCGGGCCAATTCGTCCGCGTGGGTGTCGTCGGCGTTAATCACCGCAATCGCGCCTTCTTGCAGGCATTCGAAAAGCCGGGCCTTAGCGGCAAAATACGCCTCCCAAGTCCCGTGAAAATCCAAGTGATCGCGCGTCAAATTGGTAAAGACCGCCGCCCGGAAGGGAATGCCTTCTACCCTCTTCAACGCCAACCCATGGGAAGATACCTCTAGCACGGCCGCTCGCTTGCCAGCATCGACGAGTTGGCGCAGTAAGCCCTGTAGCTGGATGGCCTCCGGCGTAGTATTGTCCATCTTCTCCAATTCGCCATCGCACCAAAACCCCAAGGTCCCCAAGTACCCACACGGCAGGCCAGCGGCATCAAGGGCGCTCCTGAGCAAGAAAGCGGTGGTGGTCTTGCCGTTGGTACCGGTAACGCCGACGTTGAGCAGCGCCTGTCCGGGAAAGGCGTAAAAGCGCGCCGCCATTCGGGCCAGCGCAGCCCGGCAGTCCGCCACCTGCACCCGCGTCGCGCCGGCACAATCAATCTTTTCCTCCACCATCACGGCGCGGGCACCGCGGGCTATGGCATGGTCGACAAAGCGGTGACGGTCCTGCTCCTGCCCTCCGCGCACGGCCACGAAAAAGTCGCCTTCCTCCACGCAGCGAGAATCACAGCGGATCTGCCCCAGATCAATATCTAGGTCACCCTCCACGCAGGCATCGGGTAGATCTTCGAGCAGGTATCTCAGTTCCATCTAGGTACCTCTCGGATCTTGGGCTGGAATGTTTCCGACAAGGCGCGCCTGCTGCATTTTCCACGGGCTGCGGGTAGCCCCATCGCCCAGCGTACAGTTAATCCGCTCGACGTGACCGGCTCGACCCGGCAAGGGCGATTGACTCAGGACCACGGTGCCTGAGCCAGAAAAGACGACTGGCAATCCCCGCATCTGCGCTTGGAAACGGGCTACAACTTGCGGCATGCCGCGCAGGTCTGGCACGGCTGGCTCCTCTTTTTGCGGATGTTTGGCCGCAGGCTCGACCAACAGACCGCCGGGCAGGCTGATGATCCGCTTCATCACCCGCCGGAAGGCCGGGGCTGCCACGTATCCTCCCCACCCGTTCACACGGGGGTTTTCGACCATAATTACGCACACGTACTGAGGATTATCAGCCGGCAGAAAGCCGACGAATGAGGCAATGCTAGCGTTGGGGTCGTACCCGCTGCCATCGGCTAAGGCGCGCTGGGCCGTCCCCGTCTTTCCAGCCACGGCCACGCCCTTGATGTGGGCCTTTTGCCCAGTGCCGTTTTCCACGACTCTGGTCAGCACCTCACTCAGTGTCATCGCCGTCTGTCGGCTTACGACCCGGCGGATCGGCTGAGGACCGCCGCGCGCTTCGAGCTGACCGTTCGAGCCAATCGTCCCGGCGACGATCCGCGGGGCCATCAGCACGCCGCCGTTGGCAATAGCTCCGTACGCCATGGCGAGTTGTAGGGCCGTCACGCCGATTTCCTGCCCAATGGCGATGGTTGGCAGCGACCGCTTGGACCACTGATTGACCTCCTGTAATAGACCAGGCGTTTCCGCCGGCAAGTCAATGCCGGTGCGAATGGCAAAGCCAAAGTTGCGGATATGTTCGTAAAAGCGGTGCATCGACAGCCGCTGTGCCAACTTGATAGTACCGATGTTGCTCGATTTTTCTAAGACCTGAGTAAAGAGCAAATCGCCGTGGGGCTGGATATCGCGGATGGTGTCCCGATTGGCCAACCTAAACGTCCCCCACCCGCAAAAGATGCGATCCTGTAGGCTAGTCAGCCCGTCTTCAAGGACGGCGGCGGCCGTTATAACTTTGAAGGTCGAACCAGGTTCGTACACGTCGGTTATCGCGCGGTTGCGCCTGAGTTCCGGCGACGAGTGGGAAGCCCTATTGGGATCGAAAAGCGGCAAGTTGGCCACAGCCAGCACCTCGCCGCTACGCGGGGCGATGATGACGCCCAAAGCTCCTTGGGCCTTTGAGCCGTCGATGGCTCGTTGCAACTCTTCCTCGAGAATACCCTGATAGACCGCGTCGAGGGTCAGCACTAAGTCGCGACCGTGTTCCGGCTCCTCGCGTCGCTGCTGTCGGCCGGGCAATTGCTTGCCCCGCGCATCGACGTATCCCAATATGGAACCGTTCTTTTCGCGCAGAATGCGGTCAAAGGCCCGCTCAATCCCCTCGCGACCGCTGTTGTCAATATTAGTGTGTCCAATGAGTTGACCGGCCAGCGGCCCCAAGGGGTAGTGGCGACGGGTCTCCGGTTCTTGGAATACTCCGGCGTACGACACCGCGCCCACATCCGCGTCAACTACTTGGCGCACCAAATAGACAAACGGCTTGTCCCCGCGCAGTTGGCGCTCAATAAACCCGGCCCGTTTACCGCTCAGGGACGCAAAGTAGGCAGCTACGCGCTTGGGGTCCTCGATCTGATTGGGATGAGCGTAAAAAGACGTGGCTGGGACATCTACGGCCAAATTGTTGCCGCGCCGGTCTATGATCCGGCCCCGACTCGCTTTCAATTCAACGCGTCGCTGGTACTGCTCGATAGCCTCGGCACTGTACGCCTCGTGCCTGAAGATCTGGATTTGAACCAGGCGTACGGACAAACCCAACCACGCTATCGCGCCCAAAACCACGACCAAACGCAGCCGATTAATACCCGTATGTTGTACCCGTGGCCCCATCAATCGCCTTCCCAATGCGCGAATGCGCCTCCCATGTCATCCACAGTTTGCGAGGGATAGACCATGCCGAGCTGGCCAAAGGCCACTTGCTCGACAAAGCCGGAGTTTTTTTGTACCAAGATGGCAGCTAATAACTTGGTGCGCTCTCTATCGAGCTCAACTATTTGCGTCTCAGCCGTAATAATGCCGCCGGCCACTCGGGCCATTTCGACTTTTTGCCAGACGTGGAAGAGGGCCGCCCCGGCTAGCATCCCTATAAGGAGCACGTACTTCGCACAGGAAATTCCGCTTCTGGTCATATTAGCCTGCCTCGGTTTTTTCGTAGACTCTCAAAATGGCGCTGCGAGCCCGAGAATTTTGCTCGACTTCGGCCTTGCTCGCCCGCTGCAATTTGCACCCCACTCGCTTGAACGACGGCTTGCGTCCGCAGGTACAGATGGGCACGCGTGGAGGACAAATGCAGCCGCGCATCAACGCCGCGAGATGTTGCTTGACCAAGCGATCTTCCAAAGAGTGATAGGCCATGACGACCAACCGGCCACCGGGCTTCAGTTCTGTCTCCACGGCTACCAACCCTGCTTGTAACTGCCCCAACTCGTCGTTGACGGCAATGCGCAGTGCTTGGAATACGCGCGCCAGCGTCTTGTTGAGCATCCGGGGCCGCGTGGTCGCTATGGCTTCCCGCAAAGCGCGTGTAGTAACTAAGGGCGCGAGTCGCTGCTGCCGGCAGATTGCGCGCGCGATCTGCCGCGCCGCGCGTTCTTCCCCGTAGCGGGCAATCAACTCGGCTAACTCGGCCTCGCTGCACGCTGCGATCAATTCGGCGGCTGTAAGACCTACTTCCGCATCCATTCGCATATCGAGAGGTCCGTCGGCCTGATAGCTGAATCCCCGAGCTGGTGCGTCGATCTGGTGCGACGAAACCCCTAAGTCGAACAGGGCTCCGCTCAACGGCCCGATCCCCTCCTGCGCCAGCAACTCGCTCAATTCGGTAAAGCGGCCTTGTCTCACGCCGACCCGCGTATCTGTATCTGCTGCCAACCTCGCTCGCGCTGCCGCTACGGCCTCCCGGTCCCGATCCACTGCAAGTAACCTCCCCTTGGGGCCGAGAGCCTGAAGCAATGCCCAACTGTGACCGCCTCCGCCGGCTGTCGCATCCACGTAAGCTCCGTCCGGGTCGGCGACTAGTCCGGCGACCACTTCCGCGACCATGACCGGGATGTGATAGTCCATAGTTCATAAGGTTTAGAGGTCTATCGCAAAGTCTTCCAAGCTATCGGCAAGATCTTCCATCGGCGGAAAATCATCGCTGTTTTCTGGGCTCCAAAACTCCAATTTGTCCAACGCACCAATGATGACCATCTGGTTCGTGATGCCGGCCTTGGCCAGCAGCTTGCGTGGGATGCCGGTCCGCCCCTGTCGGTCTAATTTCACTTCTGCCGCATGCGAAACCATGGAGCGGATGAAGGCCCGCGCCTCGCGTTTGGTCGTCGGCAGGCGCAAGAGCTGTTCGGCTTTCGCTTCCCACTCGGGCCGGGAGTAGGCCACCAAACAGTTGTCGAACCCACGCAGCACCACGAGCGTGTCGTCGGCTTCTGGAGGCAGCTTCTTGCGGAACTCCGCCGGCACAAAAATCCGCCCCTTGTCATCGACGGGAACCTCGTGCCTGCCTGTGAAAAACTGTGCCATTTGATGCTCATATCAAGTCAAAATTCCCGTTCCACCACTTTCCACCACTTTCCACCACATCCCAATAATACACCTATATCAACAGGACTGCAAGCACATTTTTCCTATATTTTTCAGATAGATACGGCCATTTCAAGCTATCTTATACACTTATTTGTGTGCATATCACACTTATTTGTGTGCATCTCGATTACCGTCTGCTCTCTTTAATTCTCGTCCCTACTGCCACATTGACATAAAAAAGGGGTTGGCCATCGCGTGGTCCAACCCCCCTTTTGTGCATTCGACAAGTGTCTCTACGCCGACATCTTCTCCATAACCCGGCGGTAAATCGGCTTACCCTGTGCAAGGAACTTGTCTTCGTAATTCGTCCGCACCCCCAGCCACTCAACATCCGCCTCCACTAAGCACGGGCTGGTTTCCAGCGCGGCGAGCATGACGTCGAAATAGTCGGCGTAATCCGTGGCTAGCCACAACTGGCCACCCGTACACAAAGTGCGCTCGACTTCGCGTAGAAATTCCTCGTTAAAGAGTCGCCGCTTGTGGTGCCGCTTCTTGGGCCAAGGATCGGGAAAGTAAATGTGATAAGCCCGCACCGACTCAGCAGCCACGAAGAATTCGACGAATTCCCGCGCATCCAAGTGCGCGAACCGCACGTTGCCGAGATTGCGGCGCGCGGCGCGCTGGCAGGCAATGCGCAAGTATTTGGCCGCCCATTCGACCCCGACGAAATTCACTGCGGGCTGGCGGCAGGCCGCGTCGATGATAAAGCGCCCCTTGCCAATGCCGATTTCGATCTCCACCGGCTGGTCGTTGGCGAAAACTTCCCGCCAATCCAACATCGGATCTTGGTCTGGGTTATCTGGTAACGCCAAAAAACCCGTCCCGGTCTGCTCCATCAAATGCTCCCCAAAAGAAAAGGCGCTCCCTAGGTGCGAGGGAGCGCCGTGCAAACAACACTGAGATTCGAGATCAACCCGCGGCCTCGCTGTGCGAAGGCAAGCCGCAAAACTGCTCGTAGTCAATCAACTCGGTGACGGTCGGGTTGTCGCCGCACACCGGGCACTCGCTGTCGCGCCTGAGCTTGAGTTCGCGGAATTTCATCTCCAGTGCGTCGTAGAGCATCACCCTCCCCACCAAGGAGGTACCCTGGCCCAATAGTAGCTTGACGACCTCGGTGGCCTGTACCAACCCGATGATGCCAGGCAAGACTCCTAAGACCCCACCCTCGGCGCAACTCGGCACCTCCCCGGGTGGCGGCGGTTCGGGATAGAGGCAGCGATAGCACGGACCGTCCCCGGGCACGTACACGGTGGCTTGGCCCTCAAAGCGAAAAATGCTGCCGTCAACCACGGGCTTTTTCTGCATCACAGCCGCGTCGTTGACCAAATAGCGGGTCGGAAAGTTGTCGCAGCCATTGACCACGATGTCGTAGCCGTCCATGATCTCGAAAATATTGTGTGACGTCAGCAACTCATAGTGCGGGTGTATCTCGATGCCGGAGTTGATATCGAGCAATCGATCGCGAGCGGCCTCGACCTTGGGCCGGCCGAGATCGGACTCACCGAAAAGCACTTGCCGCTGCAAGTTGCTCTTATCGACAACATCGGCATCTACCAAGCCGATCTTGCCGACGCCGGCCGCGGCTAGATACAGGGCTGTCGGGCAACCCAAGCCGCCCGCCCCCACCAGCAATACCCGGCCCTTGAGCAACTGTTGCTGCCCCTTCTCCCCTACCTCGGGCAGGATGAGATGCCGGGCGTAGCGCTGCGAGTCCTCTTCGGAGAGCAGGCCTCCCTGCTCGATTTCATAGCCGGCGTCCTTCCAGCCTTTGATGCCACCGATCATGGACTTGGCGTTGGTGTAGCCCATAAAGGCCAAATCGCGTGCTGCCAAGGCCGAGCGGTTGCCCCCGGCGCAATAGAGCACGACTTCCGCGTCGCGATCTATAGTCACGTCTTCTTCGATGTTGAGTTCCAAAAAACCGCGTGGGATCAACTCGGCTCCGGGGATATAGCCGTCCATGACTTCTTCCCGCTCGCGCACGTCTATGAGGTGAACCGGCCGACCGGCTTGGAGGGCTGCTTGGACCTCAGCCGGAGTTACTTCGGCGATTTCGGCCTTTACGCTCTCTAGTAGTTGATTGGATGTAACAGTCATACTCTCTCCTCGATTGCTAATGCACCGGCGCGCAAGCGCTCAACCTGTGCGACGGTGCGGTCAATGGCAAATTCTACTTCTGCCATAGTATTAAAACGTCCCAACCCAAAGCGCAGGGAAGCCCGCGCCAAATCGTCGTTTACGCCGATGGCTTTGAGGACATGTGAGGGCGCGCCCGTCCGCGAAGAACAGGCCGCGCCCGAAGACAGCGCGATCTCGCGCAATCCCAAGAGTAGTTCGGTTCCGTCCACCCCGGGAAAGCTCACGTTGAGGTTGCCCGGTAGGCGCTCTTCTGCATGGCCATTGACGACCAAAGGGCCGAGCGCGGCCTCCAGCCCGGCACACAGCCGTCGCCGCATTTGAACCAATCGCGCCGCTTCCTCGGTCATCTCCTCGCGCCCCAACTGACAGGCGCGTCCTAAACCGACGATGCCCGGCACATTGAGCGTGCCGCCACGCAGGCCGCGCTCTTGCCCACCGCCCTCGACTTGGACCTGCAAGCGCACGCGCGGCCTGCGCGAACGCACGTAGAGGAAGCCGACGCCCTTGGGGGCGTAGAGCTTGTGGCCGGAGGCCGAGAGCAGGTCGATGCCGAGCACTTCCACATCGAGCGGCACCTTGCCAACGGCTTGGGCTGCGTCGCAGTGCCACAAGACGCCGCGCTCGCGAGCTAGCCGCCCGATCTCCTCTAGCGGTTGCAAGACCCCAATCTCGTTGTTAGTGGCCATGAGCGAGATGAGAGCCGTCCGCGGCGTGATAGCCGCCGCGAGTTGGTCGAGGTCAATCTGACCGTAGCGGTCCACAGCCAAATAAGTTACCTCCACCCCTTGCTGCTCCAAGGTGTGGCAACACTCCAAGACGGCCTTGTGCTCAATGGCACAGGTGACGATGTGCGCTCCAGGGGGCACCATCTGCACTGCGCCTTTGATAGCCAAATTGTTGGCTTCCGTAGCTCCGGCCGTAAAGACGATCTCTTGAGCACGCGCGCCGATTAACCCGGCCACTTCTTCCCGCGCCTTTTCGACCGCGTCGGCGGCTGCCAAACCAAAGGCGTGGGTCTTGCTGGACGCATTGCCGAAATGCGTGCCGAAGTACGGCAACATGTCCGCCAAGACGCGCGGGTCCACCGGCGTGGTGGCCATGTTGTCCATATAGACTGGAATTTGCACGGCTCGTCGCTCAGGCGCTGAAGGACTCACCGCATCCGCAGGTGGTGCGGGCGTTGGGGTTTTCGATCTTAAAGCCCGCACCCATCAACCCATCGTGGTAGTCGAGGATCACACCGTTGAGATAGAGGCTGCTCTTCATGTCGATAAAGACCTTGACGCCGTCTATCTCAAAGACGTGGTCCATGTCGCCGGCACTTTCCTCGAAGTCCAGCTTGTACTGGAACCCCGAACACCCACCCCCCATCACGCCCATGCGCAGCCCGTGCCCTTCGTTGACCTGTTCGCCGAGCAAGTCCTTGATCTTCTCGGCCGCAGCTTCCGTTATAGTTACCATATTATATTCCCTCAAGATTCGTAAATGGCGCATTCGATGAGGTCGGGAACCTCGTCGTGCCGCCGATAGACCTCGCAGTGGTGGCAATCCCGCTCAATGACCTTGACCGTACAGCAAAAACAGCCACTGAGAATTTCAATGGCCCGCCGGTTTCGCTCCTTCATAAGCGAGTACTGGCGAATGCGCTCGTCGATTCGGCGCTCTTGCTCGGTTAGGTGCTCGACGAGCACGCGCGCCAAGCCACCTCCAGATTCGTTACCGTGCTTTAGGTTGAAGAACGCGCTGATGTGCTCTAGTCCGAACCCCAGATCCTTGAGGCTTTGGACGATTTGCAAGCGGCGCAATTGCGCTTCCGAATACAGGCGAAATCCGCCTGCGGTGCGCTCTTCCGGCTCGATGATTCCCAATTCTTCATAGTAGCGAATCGTGCGCGGTGTGACCCCGGCCTTGGCGGCCAAATCCCCTATTTGCATGGAGGCATCCTTCGCTGCGAAGTTCTGGCAAGCAATGTAGCAATGTACTTGACGTGAACGTAAGTGTCAACGAATCGACAACGGACCTTATTTCTATGATATTTTAAACCAACATCTCCGAAAGAGCGAGTATCCCAAGTCTCCTAGGCAACTTTAACCGTTCCCTAGCGTCTGAGTGGACATTGATTCTACTGCACAAAGAGTGAGTATCCCTGAGGAGATAACGCACAATGGTCGCTCGCATTGCATTCTGCCTAGTCTGGCTAGCCACTCCACTTGCGGCTACTACAGTCCAGCGTTTCGATTTGGCGGCCCTGACCGCCAACGCCGAACGCATTGTCGTCGGGGTCTGTAGCCAAGCCCAGCCCCAATGGGTGCGCGGACAGATCTATACCCGCTATGTGTTCTCCGTTTCCCAAGCCATTAAAGGACCAGCGATTTCGCAACTGGAATTGCACCTGCCCGGCGGCCATCTACAAGGCACTGTTACCCGTATCATTGGCATGCCTATCTTTGCTCCCGGTGACGAGGCTGTGCTCTTTCTCACCGCGGCGAACGCATTGGGACACTCTTGGCCGGTCGGACTGGCCCAAGGACACTTCGCCATCAAGCGCAGCACAACCAACAGACCACGCGTCTTTCAAGAGTTAGACGGCCTTGCGCTGCACATCAAGCCGCAAAGTGCGCCCAAAAAGGCATCGCCCGACGAACCGGTCCAAGGCATGCCACTCGACCAGTTTTTGGCACTGGTGCGCGCCCTGACTCAAGATCAAAGCCCGGAGACACGCGATGCGCATTAGCGGCCTACTGCTTGGCGGCCTGCTCGTCGCCATGCCCAGCCACGGCTTTCTCATCCAGACCTTTGAATCCCGATTTGGCAACCAAGTCCAGCAGACCTGGAGCCGCCCCGACCGCATTTCCTTTGTACTCCACGCCGCTGGTTCCGACGATCTATCCCCTGCTCAGACCCACGCGTTGATCCGCGAGAGTTTTCAGGTCTGGAGCGACGTGGCTACGGCACGGGTGGAATTTGTCGATCAGGGCACAACCCAAAACAGCGTCCCAACGCAAAGAGATAGGCGCAACCTGATCTACTTCGACGAGACAGGACGCTATCTAGACGCCCCACCCGAAACCGGCGTCATTGCCATAACCCGCATCCAGTCCCATTTTGCGACCGGCCACATCACAGATGCGGACATCATCTTTAACGGTCGCGACTTCCGCTTTTCCGCTGGTCTATTTGTTCAGCCCGGCAATTGGATAAATCTCAAAGACGTAGCCGTCCACGAAATCGGCCACCTACTCGGGCTTGAACACACCCCGCTCGACGGCCCTCCGGATATCCGCCCGACCATGAACCCCTTCAACCACAGCGACGACTCTGGCGAAGCGCAAAGCCTCGAACCCGACGACATCGCCGGCATCAGCTTTCTCTATCCGGCCATTGGCTACCAAGCCAGCGTCGGCAGTATCGCCGGCCAAGTCCGCGACTTCGACCAACAGCCACTCTTCGGCACGCACATCAAGGCCGAAAACCTCGACACCGGCGAACTGTTCAGCACCGTCTCGGGTGCCGACCCAAGCGCCGTTACGGTCGGACACTACCGGCTGCACGGCTTGACCCCGGGCCGCTACCGACTGGAGCTCGCGCCCATTGCAGGGGCAATTAACGAAGAGAACTTCGGCGGGATTTTTACTGATTTTGCCACTGGATTCCCCGCAGAGTTCTACGACAACGCCCGCGACGACACCTATGCCCACATCCTCGACTTGGCTGCGGCCCAGCACATCGACGATGTCGATTTCATCTCCGATTTTGCCGTGCTCGGCTATCCCTTCGTAGTCCCCATAGCCATAGTCTCCAATACCCCCGATACCCAAGGTCCTTATCCAGTGCGCGTCGCAGCCCGCGATGCCGCCAGCGTGTGGCTCCTCTATCAGATTGACGGCGGAAGCGTCCAGCACTTGCAAATGCAGCAGCAAGACAGCCTCTTCGTCTCCCAAATTCCCGGCCAGCACGTCGACACGCGCATCGCATATCAAATCGAAGCCCACAGTGCCAACGGCAAGGTCTCGTATTTTCCCCATGCGGACGCTTGGCTCGACTTCACGGTCGTCGAACTGACCGGGGCCCCGCTAGCCTTTACCGCCTTGCGCGGGGAAGACGCCATCGGCGTGGTCGATACGGGCACCCGCCGCGAGCTAGCGCGCATCCCCGTCGGCGACGAACCGATCCAAATGATCCTAGCCGGCGACCAACTCTTCGTGTCCAACCTCTCCTCGAACGACCTCCGCATCATCGACACCGCGACCTTCCAAGTCCAAGCGCACATCGAGACCGCAATCCAGCCCCTCGACCTAGCCCTAGCGCCCGACGGCAAAACGCTCTACGCGACCAATTCGGGCACGAATGCGCTGACCATCGTCGATGTTGAGTCGGGCCAAGCGCGCACCGTTGAGATCGCCGACGCAAGTGAAGGGCTGTACGGCATTGCCGCCACCGCCGACAAGATATTCACCACCGACATCGCTGGCAGCCAAGTCCTCGTCCTCTCGCCGCAAGGCCGCATAACCGACCGCATCCCAGTGCCACCGAAACCGCGCTCGCTCGCACTCACACCCGACGGCAAGACGCTGTACGTAACCAGCATGGACACGGACCGCTTGACCGCTATCGACGCCGGTGACGCAACCATCTCGCGCTCCATCGACTTAGGTGTCAGCGGTACCTTTGCCATCGCGCCCAGTCCCGATGGCCGCAAGCTCTATTTGACCGCGCACGCAGAAGGTGCCCTACTCGTCGTCGATGCCGTCAACGGAATACTGCACAAAAAGCTCGCCATCGGCCGCAATCCACGGGCCATTGCCTTTTCGCCCGACGGCACGCAAGCGTACGTCACCAGTTCCTTTTCCAATGAGATCCACATCGTCGATGCCGTGCGCGACTCCGTTGTCGGCCACTATGCAACCGGCCAGAATCCACGCGGCATCGCGCTGACACAGCCGGTGTGGCCCCCAATCGTGGCCCAACGCCCAACCCACTTCGCCCTAGCACCGGCCTTCCCCAACCCCTTCAACGGCTCGACGCAAATCACCTACACACTCGCCGCCGAGTCCCCGGTTGAACTGCGCGTGTACAACGCCCTCGGCCAAGCCGTGCGCACTCTCTTGCGTCAGCAGCGGGAAGTGGGGACGCATCAGATTTATTGGGATGGAAAGGACAATCAGGGACGGCCCCTGGCCAGCGGCACCTACTTGCTCATCATGCGCGCAGGTGCGGTGCGCCAAACGACGAAGATGTTACTCTTGCGCTAACTCTACTGATTCGATAAACCCATCGACGCTAAAATAGCGAAACCCCGTATCGCAAAGCATGGTCACTAGCCGGGCCTCCGGGGTTAGGACACTGGCCACCTGCAAACTGGCCGCCACATTGGCCCCGGACGACGGCCCCAACAGCAATCCTTCCTCGCGGGCCAAGCGGCGGGTATAGTGAAAAGCCTCGTCGTCGTCTATCTGCACGATCTGGTTGATCAGTTCCTGGTCGAGGACTTCAGGGACAAAACCCGCGCCAATCCCCTGAATGCCGTGCAAATCGGCTGCGCCCCCCGAGAGTACAGGCGAACGCTTAGGCTCGACTGCTACTATACGCACATCCGGCACGGCCTGCTTGAGTACTTCCCCAACGCCCGTTATGGTGCCACCAGTCCCCACCCCGGCGACAAAGGCGTCTAGCTCGCCTCCGGTGGCCGCGAGAATCTCCTCGGCCGTGGCCCGGCGGTGGGCCTCTGGGTTGGCCGGGTTGGCAAATTGCTGCGGAATAAACACGCCCTCTGGATCGGCGGCCTTGAGCTCTTCGGCCTTGCGTATGGCCCCTAGCATGTCTGCGACCGCGGGTGTCAGCACAATCTCTGCACCGTAACTGGCCATAACTTGCCGCCGCTCCAAGCTCATGCTCTCAGGCATGGTCAACACCAGCCGGTAGCCCAGTACGGCCGCGGTCAGGGCCAGCGCGATCCCGGTATTGCCGCTGGTAGGCTCGACGATGGTCATGCCCTTTTTGAGCTGGCCGGTCGCCTCGGCCGCGCGGATCATGCTGACGCCGATGCGGTCTTTGACGCTGCCGGTTGGGTTGCGCGCTTCGAGTTTGCCGTAGATCTGGCTGCCGTTGGCGGGCGCGACGCGGTAGAGGCGCACGAGGGGCGTGTCCCCCACCAACTGCAACATGTCGTCTGCGGTCTTGCGCTTGCTCATCCCTCGGCCTTCAGTTGCTCCACCAAGTCCGCAGCCGTAGTTAGCGGTCGTGAGCAAGTCGCGTCGCGACACACGTACGCCCATCCACCAATGGACAGCTTCCCATCCAACAGCGGCAACGCAACCGCAGCTTCATCCGCCCCAACGCCAGCGGCCAACACGACCTTATTGGGCACAAAGCACCGGTGCAGCGCGGCTGCAAAAACACGACATTCGGCTTGGTCCCCTACCAAGGCGACCTCCGTGGGCCTAGCCAAGTAGAAGTCGAGTGCGCAGAGCATTTGCGCCCCAGCGGAAGGAGCGCGGCGCAATAGCTGCTCAAAGAGGACCAGCGTTTGCTCGCCTTGCTGCCACAACGCCTGATCGCCCTTCATCGCCCCCAAGCGCAAAAGGGCTAGCGCACCCAACGAGTTGCCCGAGGGCGTGGCGTTGTCAAACGGGTTCTTGGTGCGCACGATCAAGTCGGTCGCCTCAGCTCCCGCATAGAAAAATCCCCCGTGTTCCCCATCCCAAAACCGCGCGATCATCTCGGCAGCCCAGTGATCGGCTGCGGAAAAAAAGCGCAACTCGAAACTCGCCTCATACAGGTCGAGCAGGCCGTTGATCAAACAGGCGTGATCGTCCTGATAGGCCGGAATCCGCGCCCTGCCGTCCTTGTAGGTGTGCAGGAGACAGCCGTCGCAGACCATGCGGTCTAAAATAAAGTCAGCCGCCTCGACAGCCGCTCGCAGGTAGCGATCCTCCCCAATAACCTGATAGGCGCGGGCCATCGCGCTGATCATCAGTCCGTTCCAAGCCGTCAGAATTTTGTCGTCGCGTCCAGGGGCAACGCGCTGTTGCCGCGCCGCAAGCAGTACCTCGCACCCGCGCTCTACGACTTGTGCCAGCCGCTCCGGCTCTACCTTGAGGAAACGCGCAACTCCCTCTAGCTCGTTTTCCACGTGCAAGATATTGCGCCCGTGCTCAAAATTGCCCTCGGGCACAACGCCGTAATAGCGGGCAAAGAGCGCAGCATCTTCTTCGCCTAACAGATCCTCAATCTCCTCTAAGAGCCAAGTAAAAAACAGGCCTTCCTCGCCCTCACTGTCCGCGTCCTGCGCCGCGTAGAAGCCGCCTTCGGGCTGCGTCATCTCGCGCAGCACATAGCCAAGGGTGTGCTCGACAACCTCGCGGTAGAATTCGTCTTGAGTCGCCTGATAGGCTTCGAGATAGGTCCACACCAGTAAGGCGTTGTCGTAGAGCATTTTCTCGAAGTGCGGTACTAGCCAGCGCTCATCCACTGAGTAGCGGTGAAAACCTCCGCCAAGCTGGTCGTACATCCCTCCTCTAGCCATGCACTTGAGCGTGTGCTCCGCGATTTCTAACGCGCGCTGGTCGCCTCGTCTAACATAGCGCCGCAACAGCAGGGACAAGCTCATGCTCGGCGGAAATTTGGGCGCGCCGCCAAATCCTCCGAATCTAGCGTCATACGTAGATTTGAGCTGCGCACAGGCTCCGTCGAGGACCTCTTCTCCAGGGATGCCGCCCGGCGTCAAAAACTCGGCGTGTTGCTGGAGCGCACGCATGAGTTCGGCGGTTTTTTCGGCAACGCCAGCGCGATTTTCCCGGTAGTAATCCGCTATCGCTTGGAGCACCCTCGGAAAACCCGGCCGCCCGTGGCGATCTTCGGGAGGGAAGTACGTCCCGCCGTAAAAAGGCTGCAAATCCGGCGTTAGAAACACCGTCATCGGCCAGCCGCCTTGGCCAGTCATGGCCTGCACGGCCGTCATGTAAATCTCATCGACATCGGGCCGTTCTTCGCGATCGACCTTGATGTTGATAAAGTGCTCGTTCATGCGCCGGGCGATCTGCTCATCCTCAAAGGATTCGCGCTCCATGACGTGGCACCAATGACAGGCCGAATACCCCACGGAGAGCAAGATGGGCCGATCCGCGGCCCGGGCCGCGGCCAGCGCCTCCTCACCCCAGGGATACCAATCGACGGGATTGTGGGCGTGTTGGCGCAAGTACGGGCTGGATTCGGCAGCGAGGCGGTTGGAGTGTGGGGGTGTGGGCATTTTTTCTCACTCAGGTTTCCGTGAATATACGAACGCGGCCCAGTTCGGCAAGCCATGCCATTGCCCCAACGCAAAGGCTCTCCCGACGGCTGCGTCGGGAGAGCCTGCGGCTGTACGGGACGATGCGTTTTAGCGCATTAGCAGTATCCGCTTCGTGGCGCGGAACGCGCCGGCTTGCAAGTGATAGAAATACACGCCGGATGATAGGGTGTGGCCGCTGTCGTCAGTCGCCTTCCATTCGACGGCATAGTAACCGGCGGGTTGGTGGGCGGCGACCAGCGTCCGCACTCGTTGACCCATTACATTATAGATGTCTAAGCGCACGTCGGTAGCTTGCGGCAAGGCGTAGCCGATGGTAGTGGAGGGGTTGAACGGGTTGGGGTACGCAGCGGCGAGTTCAAAAGACGCAGGGGCGCTGGCGACCTGTTTGGCCGCCGCGTCCTCGGTGGGGGTAGCGGTGGCAGTGGTCCACGCACTGAGGGAAAGCTCCGGGTCGGGATTTAGGTTGTGGACGCGCACCCGCACGTTGTATGCTACACCGTTTTGCAAGCTGCCGATGGAATAGGTCTTTATGGGGTGGTTGGCTGGGATACGGATAGCGACCGAGATCCACGAGGTGCTGGTCGTCTTCTGGTATTGTAGATCGTAGAACGTCAGGTCAAAACCGCCGGTTTGGGTCGGCTCCTTCCAACGTAACAACAGCTTACCATCACCGGGCGTGGCCGTCAGATTGGTTGGTGCGCCCAGAGCACTGGGAACCGTTGGTTCGCCATCGTCGCCGTCGCCGGACGGTTCGCCGTCGCCAGCATCCTTGGTCGCCAGCAAATCGCCAAGGCCGGGCTTACAGACGGCTCCGTCGGCAGCCGGTTCGCCCGTTCCGGCTGCTATTTCGTCGGGCATGGCCGTTTCGTCGGTGCTGGCCATGGCCCATTCGCCGCGCGACAGATCTGGGAGTGGATTCAGGTTGTACGCCCGTACGCGCACGTTGTACTCGGCGTCGGCTTGTAGGCCGCTGATGATGTAGGTCTTTGTGGGGTGATTGGCGGACACTCGGATCGCCAATCTCCTCCACGAGGCGCTAGTCGTCTTTTGGTATTGCACCTCGTAGGAGGTCAGGTCGTAGCCGCCGTTGCGGGCGGGTTCCTTCCAGTGCAACACCAGCTTGCCGTCGGCGTCGAGGGCGACTGTCAGGTCGGTCGGCGGAGTCGGCGGGCCGATGAGGGCGTAGATGGTGATGTCGAAGCAGAGGCTGGCGGTGCGCCCGTCGGCGTCGATGACCGTGTAGCTGAACTCAGTCGCTGGCAGCGGCGTGGCCGGGGTGCCGGTAAGGGTGCGCGTTTTGGGATCAAACGCGAGGCTGTCGGGCAGGCCAGTCAGGGGGTCGATGGCCGCTTGTGCGGTGCTGGTTTGCGATAGCCCGTAGGTCAGCGGTTTGGTGCCGTCTTGGGCGGCGGGGAAGACGAGGGGGTCGATGGCCGTGCCTTGTATGTAGAATTGCGCTGCAATCGCCTTATCGTCAAAGGACGGCGACGGTGGCGGCGGTGGTGGCGGTGGCGGCGCCGAGGCTCCCCCGCCTCCCGACGGCGGTGGCGGCGGCGGCCTATCATCATCAGTCAGCGTCAGCGTCGTCGAGCCAGACGTATAGCCGGTGGCGGTGCCGGTGATGCGGATCGTCTCGTCGCCTTCGTAGGTGTTGTCATTGATCGGCGTGAAGGTCAGTACCGTCTTGTCCAACGTCGCCCCAGCGGCGATGGTGATGCTCTGCGTGCCGCTGACCGTGTAGTCCGTGCCTTCCTTGGCCGTACCGCTCAAGGCGAGAGCTATGGTGACGGCCGCATCCGTCGGCGAGTCCACGGACGCTGTAACCGAGATTTCCGTGGTCGTACCGGCGTCCTCGCGCACCTCAGAAGGATCCATCGTTAGGGTGATTTTACCCGGCACCACCGGGTCGTCGTCGTCGATAATCGTGCCTATCGCGCTCCCGTCCCCGATCTCTACATTGTCCGACGGATTCGACAGCCGCAGCGTGAAGGTCTCGTCCGGCTCATCAACAGTGTCACCCTTGATATTCACATACGCCATCCCCGAAGTCTCACCCATAGGAATAGTCAGCTTCTTCGACCCCGCCTCAAAGTCGGTCAG
This sequence comes from Gemmatimonadota bacterium, assembly GCA_028875335.1. The sequence goes on along the minus strand of JAPPEF010000048.1, from coordinate 3,780 downwards.
GCTTGCGTTGTTACCAGCCACAACAATGGCCTCGTAGTCCACCGTCACTGGCTCGGTACTCGCCTTTGTCATGCTCACCGTGAATTCCATCCGTGAAACACCCTCGTCACCCTCCGGGGCTTTCGCGTCCTTAACGCTCAACATCGGCGTACCATCGTCGTCGTTAATTGTACCTATCGCGGTCCCAGTACCAATCTCTGCGTTCGGCGACACGCTCGACAGCGTCAACGTGAAGGTCTCGTTATTCTCACTGATCTCGTCTTGCGTGGTCGCCACAGACACCGTCTGCGTCAGATCCTCACCCGTTGCATCCGGCTCGAAAGTCAGCGTACCCGACTTCGCCGTGAAGTCGGTACCAACGCCATCGTCAGAACTGGTCGCTCCGTCATCCCCCTCGCCAGGCGCAGTTGTAAAAGCCACCGTCACTGGCTCGGTGCGGGCCATCTCGCTAGCTAGCGTCAGCGTCACCGTGAAGTCCACGTTACTACCCTCGGGCGCGTCCCCGCCGGCCACGCTCAACGACGGCGGGCCGTCGTTGTCGATGATCGTGCCTGTCGCGGTCGCCTTCTTTATCGTTGGGGTCTCTATGTTGTCGTCCGCGATCGTTGGGTTCGACAGCGTCAGCGTGAAGTTTTCATTGTTCTCATCGTCTCCGTCGTCCCGGGTCGCCACAGGCACCGTCTGCATCAGATCATCACCCGTTGCATTCGCAGCGAAAGTCAGCGTACCCGACATCACACTCTCAAAGTCTTCAAAGTCGTTGGGGGAAGCCGCCGTGTAGCGACCTTCGTCCACTGGGCCTACCTCGAGTTCATAATCCACCGTCATCGCCGCGAGGGCCCCCGACGACGCCGTCACCGTGAATACCACATCCTCACCCTCTTCAGCGCTCATGTCGGCCACACTGAACGACGGCGGGTCGTCGTCGTCGAGGATCTCGCCTGTCGCGCTCCTGTTCGCGAGCGTTGGCGTTTGCGGTGTAATACTATCAGGATTTGGATCTGGCGTGATCCCCTGCGGGTTTGACAACCTCAGCGTGAAGGTCTCGGGATCCTCCTTCGTCCCCTCATCAATGCTGTCGTCCGTGATCGGCACATCCACCGTCCCCTTGTCGTCACCCGCCGCAATAGTCAGCGTACCCTCCGTCTTCGTGAAGTCGGCACCAACGCCATCATCAGAACTGGTCGCCCCGTCATCCCCCTCGCCAGGTGCGGTCGCGTACGCCACTGACACCGGATAAGCTCTCGCCGCCGACATCTCCACCGTGAATACCACCTTCCCTTCACCCTCTTCAGCGCTCGCGTCGGCCACGCTCAACAACGCCGGGTCGTCGTCCTGCTCAATCGTGATCGTCTTGGCCTCAGCACCCAGCACTGCGTTCTTCGGGTTTGTCAGCCTCACCGTGAAGGTCTCGGCATCCTCGCCTTCACTGTCGTTGACGATCGCCACAGTCAGAGTCTGCTCAGTCTCGTCCGCTGCGAAAGTCAGCGTCTTTGACCCGGCCGACCTGAAGTCGCTTGGTCCTGCCGAGTCGTCGGGATCCTCCCCCACAGTGTAATCCACCGTCACCTCTCTAGCGGTAGCCCCCGTCTTCGTCACCGTGAATATCACATCCCCAGTCGTCTCTGGCACAGAAGAATCATTAGCATCATCAATACCAGCAGAGGTAATACTAACGTTAATGCTCAACGACGGAGAAGGGTCATTGTCTAGTACCTTGCCTATCCCTGTTTTCTTAGTTCCCAGCGTTGCGTTGTTCGGGTCTGCCAGCGTTATCGTGAAGTACTCTGCATCCTCCTCATCGTCTGCGTCGTTAGAGGTCGGCACAGACACCACCTGCGTCAGCACCTGACCCGAAGCCGGAGAGAAAGTCACCGTCAGAGCAGTAGACACTTCCGTGTAGTCGGCACTACCATCAGCATCAGGAGTTTTATCGTCGCTATCGGAACCGGTCGTGTAATTCACCGTCACCACTTTCTCGCTCCCCGCCGACAGCGTCACCGTGAAGTTCACGGTACTACCCTCGTACGCCTCCGCGTCGCTCACTGATAACTCCGGTGGTAGGTCCTCATCGTAGATCGTGCCCCTCCCTGATCCAGCGGGATTGTCAGTACCTTCCGGTATTGTGGACGCTCCCAGCGTTGCGCCCTGCGGATTTGCCAACTGTATCCTGAAGGTCTCGTCATACTCATCAGTGTCGTCCTGTGTGGTTGCCACATCCACCCTATGCACCACCGCAACCCCCTCCGCGGAGAAAGTCAGCGTCCCCCTAACCGCGTCCGTCAAGTCGTTACTCAAATCAGCAGGATAAGTCTCGTCCGTAGTGGTGGCGGAGAAAGAGTAATCCACCGTCACCACATCATCCCCAGAGACTGCCGAACTCAGGATCACCTCAAATGTCATCGTTTCACCTTCTCGCGCAGCCGTAGACGAAACCGACACTGTTAGCTGCGCCACCGCCTCCCCGGCCCATCCCAATACCAAACCGGCCACCAGCAACCAAGGCGTGTAAGCCAAACGTCGCACTAACAATTTCGTGTGATGTATCATTACTCAACCTCCCCAAGGAAATCATCCTTGATGTTTATGAGCGGCTCGCCTTCGTGCGGTTGGCGACGAAGGCGAGCCGGTGTCATGGTGGTTGGCAGTTTACCGTGAGGAATTTTAACTCACTCTCCGCCTTGCAGTTACTCGACAGGTCGTTTTCGGTTGAGCAGGTTTGATGCCGGGTACAAGCTCCCTGAAATCGACACAGAGATCGCGTCGCCATCGCCGCCACCGTCGCTTGGATCTTTGGCGACGAGGGTTTCGACTTGGGAGCCGTCAAGGTTGGCGCGCTGAATCCTGGCCGCGACAGTGTCCGTCCAGTACATCTTGCCGGCCGCCACGTCCAACGCGATACCGACTGGGACCTCCAATCCGGTAGAAACGAGGGTTTCGACTTGAGAGCCATCAAGGTTGGCGCGCTGGAGCCTATCCGCAGCAATGTCCGTCCAGTACATCTTGCCGGTCGTCACGTCCAACGCGATACCGACTGGGAACTCCAACCCGGTAGAAACGAGGGTTTCGACTTGAGAGCCATCAAGGTTGGCGCGCTGAATCCTGACCGTGCCCCATTCCGTCCAGTACATCTTGCCGGCCGCCACGTCCAACGCGATACCATCTGGCGAATCCAATCCATCGACGAGGGTTTCGACTTGGGAGCCGTCAAGGTTGGCGCGCTGAATCCTAGCCGCGACAGTGTCCGTCCAGTACATCTTGCCGGCCGCCACGTCCAACGCGATACCGACTGGGACCTCCAATCCGGTAGAAACGAGGGTTTCGACTTGAGAGCCATCAAGGTTGGCGCGCTGGAGCCTACCCGCAACGTTGTCCGTCCAGTACATCTTGCCGGTCGCCACGTCCAACGCGATACCGAACGGGTTCTCCAAGCCGGTAGAGACGAGGGTTTCGACTTGAGAGCCACCGAGGTTGGCGCGCTGAATCCTGTCCGCGGCAGTGGCCGTCCAGTACATCTTGCCGGCCGCCACGTCCAACGCGATACCGTTCGGGGCCCCCAAGCCGCCATCGTCGCCATCGTCGCCGCCGGGGCCACTGGCGTGAATGGTATAGCCGCCGGTGGTGGAGGCGTTATAGCCTTCGACCTTGATGTAGTACGTGCCGGCACTCACCGTGTGGGCAAGGCGGAAATTATAGCCGTCGCCGCCATCGTCGTCGCGGGCCAGCACCGCGCCGGCACTATCCTCTAACTGCCCCCTCGTATCCAAGCTGCCGGTCGTA
>JAPPEF010000369.1 GCA_028875335.1 Gemmatimonadota bacterium | reverse complement strand
CACTGAATCAGGGCAATATGGCTTCTATTGTTACTTCGCCCTCGTCCCAAATCACTGTGCCCGTGCCCATCTCAGCTAGTTCGACTACATCGCCGGGCACCTCCATTCTCAACGAGGTCATCTCGCTTCCGCTGTAGGCGGCAGCATATCTTTTGCCCCCCGGGCAGGCGCAGAGCCATACCGGACCCTTGTCGCAGGTGAGCGTAGCACCGCCGACGGAGACCTGTCCAGAAGCACTCTGGCGGGCGTAGGGCGACTCGTGCATGGGCCAGTCTAAGGAGCCGTCTTGGGTCCAACGCCGCTTTAGCGACCACTCATACAGATCGACTTCGATGCCGAGTATGCGGTCGTCGCGCGCGTACTCCACGCGGAGCGGGCGCTCGCTACCTGCGGTATAGGTGGCGGGCGGGGCCGCCTCGTCGATGAGCGCGCCGGACGCTATCTCGGCGGCAAAATCGGCACCGCTGGCGTAGTCGGTGCGCTCGGCCAGTTCGGCGTAGAAACCGCAGCGGGGCTGGCCCTGGTAAAAGGAGCCGGGTTTGGCCATTTCCCAGAAAGTCTTAGCCGGTCCCGTATAGTTGTACATCTCCAGGGCCAGATGACCGTCCAGTTCGACTAAGCGGATGGGGGCACCGCCGCCCAGATCGGTCAGCTCGAGCGGCAAGACGGCCGTCCACAGGGCACCGCTGCCGACGACGACCACCTCGCCCTGGGGCACTGCCGCCGGTAGAGAATCTACTTTGTGCTGGCCGATCCAGATCTCGTCAACCTGCTCGATCTCGGTCCACACGAGCACGGCTTTGGCGCTGGTGCGCCGCGTCCAGGCGTCCAAGCCGCGCGGGGCGTAGAGGCCGATGGCGCGGCCCCGCTCGTGCACGCCGTAGAAGTGGCCCTCTTCGGGAACGACGTGGCCGGGCGCGCGCGACGGCGTCGTCTGGAAGCTGAGCCACTGGTCGTCGAGTATATAACGCGAAAAGAGCACGCCGCAGCGCGCGCTATCCGGGTGCCGGTACTGGGCGTAAAATACGCTGGACTGCAGGGCGATAAAGATGACTTCCTGGGTCTTCAGTTCGCAGGAGGCCACGCCTAGGCAGAAAGAGGGACTGTGATAGGTGCTCAGTGACACAGGCTCTTCGCCGTGGGCTGTTTCGTCTATTTGCTGCGGCACGTTGGGGCGCTGCAACAGGTCGCCGATCCAGGGGGGTAGCTGTCCGTCATCTAACCAAGTGCGCATGGCATCGGCGTTAAAGGCGTTGGTGTTAAAGACGGCATGGCTATAGGCGCGGCTGAAGGGGCCGGCCCAGCAGCCGATGCCGGGGTGTACGTGTAACGCCGCGGAAAGGCCGAGGCGAGCGAGCATGGTACGGGCGCGGATGCGGGTGTGTTCGTCCTCGGTCAGTTCGGCTAGGCGGCCCAGCACGCGCACGGCGACAGAGGCATAGTTGGGGCTATTGTACTCGGCCGGCAGGCCGTAGGTGTCCATGTGCGCCATCCAGCGCACCAATTTTTCCCGACCGCGCTGGCCGATGTTATCATCGCCCAACAACTGGCCGCCGAGGCAGGAGTTGGTGATGTCCTTGAGGACGATGTTGGTATAGGCCAAGGCCACGTCGATACGCGCGATTTCCTCCAATCCCAGCGCGACGGCGCGTCGCATAGCCGCGACCAAGTCCGGGGGCAGGGCGTCTGATGTTTTGCACAGCACGGGAATGCAGTAAAAGAGCACGAACTGCACGGCATTGAGGTCTTCGACGACTTCGTCTTCTAGCTCCCAGCGAAAATTGCCGCGGTGCGGTTGGGTGTCCCGCACTTCTTGGCAGGCGATCACGGCGCGAAAGATGGCGGAGGCTTCGGCGATGTCCGCGGGTGCGCCGCTGGCCATCAGTTCAGAGGCCAGTTGAGCTGAGGGTACGGTGGCGTGAAAGATGCGCCCATGCACCTGATGGGTTATCATGTGTGCTTGGGCGTCGTAATTTTCCATATAAACTTCTTGCATTCAACTTGTAAGTGCAATCTGTTGGGTAGCTGGCATAGAAACGGCCAACTGGTATATTTCCCGTGGCCATTTCAAACGCAGCTCCCGACGGAGGCGCTTATGGGAACGTATCACCAGTTGACCGAGTATCAAAGATACCAAATGTACGCGCTGAAGGAAGCCGGCCATACTCAGCAAAGCATGGCCGCGACGCTGGCGGTGTCGCCCTCGACGATTAGTCGGGCGTTGCGGCGCAATCGAGGCCGGCGCGGCTACCGGCCCGGCCAAGCCCACCACAAAGCCCTGGCGCGTCGTCGCTCCAAGGCGAAGGCGACCAAGATGACGCCGGTGGTCATCGAGTGCATCGAAGCGGCGCTGCGTCAGCAGTGGAGTCCCGAGCAAATTGCGGGTCGGCTGGCGGCTGGCGGTGGTCTTCGGTTGAGTCCGCAGCGCATCTACCAGCACATCCAGGCCGATCGCCAGGCGGGCGGTACGTTGTATCGCCATCTGCGTCACAGTCAGAAGAAGCGCAAGAAACGCTATGGCAAAGCCGATGGGCGAGGACAGATTAAAGACCGAGTCAGCATTGACCAACGACCGGCCATCGTCGAAGAGAAAAGGCGCATCGGCGATTGGGAAATCGACTTGGTGATGGGACGGAACTATTTACTTTTTGCAAAAATTATATATTTTTTTCTTCTCCACCTTGCGTAGGGACTCGCATGTCGATTCCCTTGTTGTACATAGCCATAATGTTAGTGGAGGGGTCGCTCCTCTTCTCTTCGCTTGGCGAATAGATACAGGAATACCCTGCATACTCTGCGTGAGGTGGACATAGCCAGTCTCGCTTTATAGGGGCCGATTCACCCTTCACACAGAGGAAACATTATCTTCATCTTTAGGGTCGGTTTTTTGGTTGGGAGTCTCTCACCGTAACCCGAACCCACGTTACTTACAGAAATAGAGGATGCCCATGAAGCCCTTGATCGGACTATTTTTTATTCTTTTCGCTGGCTGCGCCTCACCACCTCAGCAGTACGATTTCAAAAAGGATTTTCTTTTGCCCGATGTTGACCAAGATGCGGCATGGAGTGCTATTGTCGGCCTTTTTGCTGAGAAAAACTGGACCATTACGACTATGGAAAAAGACTCCGGCATCATCGTATCGGACTGGTTAGGCTTGACAGACAAAGATGGCAAGCAATTTGCCGATTGCGGAACCACCAAGTGGTTTGTAGCCGCCAAGGGGCGCACCGCCAAGTTCAACCTGTTTCTGCACAAGCCGGAGCAGGGCTTGCAGTTGGTCATTAATACAAACTTTCGAGAACTCAGAGAAGAAATCACAGCAGAAGGACCGAACAAGCGTTATTAACGTGAGTTCGGGTTAAGCAGCCTCTAATTGGAGCGATTGCTCGATTTTTAGGG
>JAPPEF010000001.1 GCA_028875335.1 Gemmatimonadota bacterium | reverse complement strand
GGGGATTATATACCCACGTTGACAACGGCTGACTGAATCACTATATTCCCTGTAACGACAGGGAGAAGGAAATGACAGCTAAGGCCCCCGGTAAATCGCACCGTGAAGGCGTCACCATCATGCAGTTGGCGGACATCTTCCCGACCGATGAAGAGGCCCGTAAATGGTTCGAAGCGAAGATCTGGCCGAACGGTCGCCATTGCCCCCGGTGCGGCTCCACGCGTACCAGCGAGGCCAAGCACAGGCACATGCCCTATTGGTGCACCGACTGCCGCAGCTACTTCTCGGTCAAGACTGGCAGTGTCATGGAGAAGTCCCCGCTGCCGCTGCGCAAGTGGGTGTACGCGATCTACCTGCACATGACTTCATTGAAGGGTGTCTCTTCGATGAAGCTGCACCGGGACATTGGCGTTACGCAGAAGACGGCATGGTTCATGTTGCAGCGTATCCGCGAAGCGTTCGACAACGACGATGAGCCGCCGTTCGCTGGCCCGAGCGAAGCGGATGAGACATTCGTTGGTGGCAAGCGGAAGAACATGTCGAACAGCAAGCGCAAGGAACTGGCCGGAACCGGTCGCGGCGGTTCCGACAAGGCGGCCGTGGTCGGCGTGAAAGACCGAGAAACCAACCAAGTACGCGTCCAGCACGTTCCCGCTACCGACATGCAGAACGTGGCCGGTTTCGTCGCCCTGAACGCCCGGCTCGGAACGACTGTCTACACCGATGATGCGGCGGTATACGACATTCTCGATGCATGGTACGATCACGAAACGGTGAAGCACTCGGTCGGTGAGTACGTGCGGGACATGGCCCACACCAACGGGATCGAGTCGTTCTGGTCGATGCTCAAGCGGGCGTACGTCGGCACGTATCACAAGATGAGCGAGAAGCACCTGCAGCGATACGTGACTGACTTCGCCGGACGGCACAACGTCCGCGAACACGGAACGATGGGCCAAATGGCAAGCATCGCTTCCGGGATGGCTGGCAAGCGGCTCACCTACGCAGCATTGATCGCTGACAATGGCTTGGCGTCCGGGGCGCGGGCATGATGGCGGAAGCAAGACGCCTGACCGATCCCGAATTGCAGGAAAAGGTGGAACGTGATGCGCCAATTCACAATCTAGTCCTTGAACAGATTCGGACGGGAAATCTGACGCGGGATCAATACAAAGCGTTTTACAACGCGATCAATCCTCCAGAACCGCCGCTTTCCGAACAAGAGGCGCTGGACCGCTTCGCCGAATATTTGCGAGGATGCGGCATACATGTTCGCATGACTGGCACAGTTTCGCCCGGCGGTATGCGGTACATGAAGCGGCTTGCAGCGGTTATCGATCTCATGGATTCCCATGCCTTTGATGTAGTTCATTCCACACAGTCTCTGAGCCTGACACAAGCAGACGTTGACTACTTGAACCGGAAGTACGGGTAGCCGGGGCGCGGGCGTGAATGAACTAGGTATCCCCAGAACGGGTTCGGAATTCGTTCGTAAGATTATCGAGCGCGACTTGGAGAGATCTAAGAAACGGGTCGATCAATGTCACATTTCCATCCTCCCGGGGGATCACGTCAAGATTGTTAATGATCTCCCGAACGAGATCAGGATCACGCTTGTAGAGCGTGAGCAGGATTGATCCGACCAGCGCATTCAAGGCGCTTACTTCCGCTTCAAGATCACGCCCTGTCATCGCATGTAGCCCCGTTTGTCAGTGAACCCGCTGGTTCCGTGCACGCCTGATCGCCTGAAGGTGCTCCCGAACCCTTGTAACCCGTTCATGCAGGATTGCCGCGACACCCTCCGCGTGGGCGTCTGACACGCGCCCCGCGAGGATCATGGCGGCAACGTCCCGGTAATCGTCCATTGCCTGTTCGGGGGCTGCCTCCGTATCCATGCTTTGTGCCGTCAGCATTTCAACCATGACCTCGAGCACGGCGATTCGCTCCGACTGTTCGATCGTTGCTTCATTCGTCATCGCATGTATCCCCTTCGGTTGTTCTCGCGGCGCAAGCCGCTAAGCGTGTAGATGTTGCTTTTCAGCTTGTTGCAGGGGCCGCACAGAAGAATGCGGTTCGTCACATGATTGATCCCGCCGTCCGAACGCGGGATGTTGTGATCCAGTTCCAGGTAGCGCGGATCGTCGAACACGCGGTCGCATCCCTGGCACCTGGGGCCGTGCTGTTCCAACAAATGCTCATACATGGCGGAGCGGGTCCATCTGGGGCCATCAGGTTCCTTTACGCGTTGCTTGACCCGCAGGAATGGGGCGGACGTTTCGCCATCGTCGGTGCGCTTCGGCGGCTTCATTTCATACGTCACGTTGCCAAAGAGTCCGGTCGTGTCTTTCAGCCGATCAACGACCAGCCGGTGCGCGCCGTCCCAGATGTCCATGCCGACCCACTGGCGACCCAGCTGCTCGGCGGAAACAAGGGTTGTTGCACACCCGGCAAACGGGTCGCACACGATATCGCCTTCATTGCTGGACGCCCGGATGATCCTGTCGAGTAATGCAAGTGGCTTTTGTGTCGGGTAGCCAGATCGTTCGGCGCTGCTCCGGCCAACAGCATCGATAGGCCAGTAGTCGCGACAGTTGACCATCGTGTAGTAGCCGCGTTCGTCCTTGTAGAGTTTGATCTCGGTCTTCGAGAACACGATCTCCTGATACGTGCCATGCTCATCGGTGAATGTCTTGTCGCTCTTGCGGTGGCCCATTTGGCCCGTCAGATACGACCGCTCTTTCTGCACGTTGAAGGTCCATCCGCTTCCCTTGCTGAACCACAGGATCAAATCGTGCTTGCGCCCGAACGTCCTGCGGCCTGCGCCCCCCGTTCGATAAGTCCACACAATCTCGTTGCGAAACTGCTTCCATCCGAAAATCGCGTCGAGCACCGCCTTCAGGTAGTGCGAGGCGGTCGGGTCACAGTGCAGATAGATGCTGCCGGTGGGCTTGAGAACCCGATGCAGTTCCAGCAACCGTACAGCCATGAAGCACATGTACGCGCCCATTCCGTCACTGTGGGCATACCGCGCCGACTCGATGGCCTCCATCAGGCGCGGGTGATCGTCCGTGATTTGATCGGTCCATTCCTCGTGTACGTCGCGTTCCCACGACCACCGATCCTGAAACTTCGCACCGGCGGCTAGGCTGTCCGGCGTTGCGTGAAAGTCGCGGCCCTTGTTGAACGGCGGATCGGTTGCGATCAGGTCTACCGAGGCCGAGTTCATAGCCCGAAGGAACGTCAGATTGTCGCCGTGGAACAGCGTGCGGTTCTGCCAGTTGGGGGCGTTATACTCAGCCTGTCGCCTGTCGCCTGTCGCCTGTCGCCTGCTTGCTGCCCATGATCGCCTCCCAGAATGGAGGCGGCAGGCTAGGCGGAAGGGGCCGCTATGTCAACGTGGGTATATAATCCCCA
>JAPPEF010000204.1 GCA_028875335.1 Gemmatimonadota bacterium | reverse complement strand
CCGCACCCGGCGAGAGCGTCTTCCACGGCTCTTGGCTGCGCTACGACACGGCCGCACCGTTTGACGACCCAGCCGCTTGGGACACGCACGACGCCAGCTATACCGACGGCCTACACACCACCGCGTACAACGCTGGCGCATTCGACGGCCGCTATTTCTACACTGCTCCCTGGCGCGGCGACCGCGACGGCAGCCACGCCCACGGCCGCGTACAACGCTACGACACCCTCGGGACAGACGGCGCGTTCTCCCTGCGCTACGGCGACGTGGGCCACAACGGCGGACTCTGCGCGGCCGTGCCCGGCCCCAGCTTTATCGTCAACACCACCGGCGGCGCAGTCAGCATTGCCACTCACCAAACCCTCGCGCCCGGCGTCCATCACCTCGCCGGAGTGTACGATGGCGCGTGCATCCAACTCTACATCAACGGCGTGCTCGCGGCCTCGCGTTCCGCTTGTGGCCGTCCCTTGCAACAGACATCCATTCCCGTAACCATCGGCCATATCGCCGGAGGCAGCGCCAGCTTCCAAGGCACCATCGCCGAAGTGTATCTAGCCCCCGTCGCCCAAAGCGCCGCTTGGATCGCAGCAACCTACCGCTCAGGTACACCAACCTAAAGGAGTTCCTTCATGGACAAAAAATACACGGTCGCCATCATCGGCTGCGGCCGCCTCGGCCAGCACTACGCCGAAGTCTATCAAACCCTGCCCAACACCGAGCTAGTCGCCATCGCCGAATACAACCCCGAGCGCCGCCAAGCCGTCGGCGAGCGCTTCGGCATCCGCGCACTCTACCAAGACGCGCAAGACCTCTTCCGGCACGTCGTCCCCGACATTGCCGTAGTCGTGCTGCCCGGTAAGTTCATCAAGGAGGCCGTCATCGCCGCGGCTCAAGCTGGCGTCAAGGGTGTCTCCACCGACAAACCCATTGAGGCCCGCCTGTCGGATGTCGATGCCATGGTCGAGGAATGCGAAGCGCGCGGCGTGGTTTTTGCCGGCGGCAATCTGCAACGGGCCATGAGCGAGGTGCAAGAAGCGGCCGGCTGGCTGCGCGCTGGCGAGTACGGCCCCTTGCGCGGGGCCAGCGTCCACGGCTGGGGAGGTGAGATTTCCGGCGGGGGTTGCCAGCACATTGCCGTGCTGCGGCTCTTCACCCAAGCCGAGATTACCCAAGTCATCGCCTGGGGCTCGCCGCCCGAGGCCCTCGCGCGCGACGACGACGAGGGGTTGATCATCAATGGGCAATTCTTGCTCAGCAACGGCCTCGTCTGCCCGGTCTTTGGCCAACCAACGCCCAGCCGCGGCGTGGACGTGTGGACTGACGACGCGCTCGTGCGCTGGGATTGGGGATCGCCCGAAATTTTCCAAGGCTGCGACGCACAGGGTGCCCGCATAAAAATCGACCGCCCCTATACCCCACTCGAATACCCCCGCTTCTCCTACATGGGCACTTCGGTGCTGTCGTTTTTAGATGTATTAGAAAACGGCGGCGAGCTGTACATCTCCGGCCACGACCTGCGCCAATCGCTCGAAGCGGCCATAGCCGCCAAGTACTCGGCGCTGTGGGGCAATGTGCCACTCGACCTACCGCTCGCCGACCGCTCGCTCGCGCTCTACCCTAGGGCCTATCGCTGGCTCGGCGGCGACCATTCCGGACGTTCGCAAACTTACGCAGAGGCGCTGGAAGGAGAGCTTTTCCCTCGATCTTCTTAGGGCAATGCCACCTCGTCGCCGTGTGTGCGGTGGCTTCTAGTTATCTCTTCCGTTATACTTCCATCTTATGGACTCCTACAGGTCGTACATCGCGGCTTGGCAAAAGCGCCTGCGCCAAGAGCGGGAAGCCCTCGACCAAGCCGCACAACAAGCGCGAGAGCAGGCGCAGGTCTGCGCCAAAGCTCTAGTCGAGGAATACGGGGCCGAGCGCGTGTATCTGATCGGCTCACTGGCCAGAGGTAGCGGCTTCCACCCGCGTTCCGATATCGACTTGGTCGTCGCAGGTATAGCACCAGAACACTACTTTGCGGTGCTAGCAGACGTCGCCGAGCGGGCGGGCCGCGAGGTCGACTTGATTCTACTTGAGTCGGCGACGCCAGCCCTGCTCGAATGCGTTGCCAACGAGGGAGTGCTGCTGCATGAGCGCACAGAAATTCCTGCTGCTGCGGGCGGACATTGACCGCACGCTAGCGCAGATCGCCGCTGTGGTAGCGGAAGGTCGGGAGACCTTGGAAAAACTCGACGGATCGCCTACCACGCTGGAACTGCGCGGCATTGGCAGCATCCTATACGACTTCTACACCGGCATAGAACAACTCCTAGAGCACATCGCCAGTGAACTCGATGGCGAGATACCAGTCGGTGCCGATTGGCATGTGCAACTCTTGGGCCGGATGACGAGCGAAATCGAATCGGTACGCCCCGCCGTCCTTGGCTCAGACCTCGCAGACGCACTGCGACCCTATCTGCGCTTCCGCCATCTCTTCAGGAATATATACGGCACCCAATTGCGCTGGGAGCTATGCCGCGGATTGGCCACGGAGATGGAGGATGTCTGGGAAAGATTCCACGGCGAAATGGAAGCGTTCAAAGACGTGTTGAAGAGTTTGCACGCCGGCTGTAGTTAGCCCCAAATCCATTTTCCTCAATCGAGGAGTAGAATCATCAGTGAATGATCATGCCGATTTCAGCCCCAAAGAATACCAACAGCGGCTGAGCAAGCTCAGGGTGTTAATGGCGGAGCGCGGTATCGACGCTGTGCTGGTCACCACCGAGGCCAATCACCGCTACTTTACGGGCCATGTGACCCACCGCTGGATGCACCAGTACACGGCCATGTTTGCCCTGCTGCCGCTGGAGGGCGAACCACTGCTTATTGTGCCCCCGCAAGAAGCCTGTATGTGCGAGGAAGATTCCTGGATGACAAGCATCCGCACCTTCCCATTAGAACATATTCTCCAAGGTGTCGATGCCATTACCGACGCCGTGCGCGAACTCGGGCTGGAAGAAGGCCGCATTGGCACCGAACTCGGCGGGATAGTCGCGCTCAGGATGCCTTGCGAAGATTTCGACCAGTTGCAGCAGAACCTGCCCCATGTTGATTTTGTCGATGCGTCCGCCCTATGTTGGAAGTTGCGCGCCCGGAAATCGAGCGCCGAAGTGGAGCGCATCCGCGAGGCAGTGGCCATCACTGATGCAGCGTATCAGGTCCTCTTCGAGGAGGTCAAACCGGGGATGAGCGAGCGGGAGCTCTGTCGCCTGCTCGCGGTCGAACACCTCAGGCGTGGTGCCGAAATGCCGGGATCGATCACCCTCGCTCCATATATACCCGACGACATCCGGGTCGCCAATAGCACCCTGCGACGACCTATTGATCGCGTGCTGACCACGGGCGAAATGATCACCCAAGACGCCGGCGGCGTCTATCGGGGCTACTGGTCAGACTATACGCGGATGTTTGCGCTGGGGCGGGCTAGTGCTGCACACCAAGACGCCTATCGCGTCGTCTACGATTGTTTGCAGGCGGCGATAGAGGCCACCCGGCCCGGTGTCCCCATCGCCGATCTGGTCCACGCCGCGAAGGCGACGATGAGCGCCTCGGGCCATGCCGACTATGCCGCAAAGGTCAAGGGCATCGGCCATGCGATGGGGCTGGAGATTATCGAACCGCCTTTTATCGCCTTTGAAAACGAGGTGATTTTAGCAGAGGGGATGGTCTTCACCATCGAACCCGGACTCTTCACCGCTGACGCTTTCTGTATGCTCGAAGAAGACGTGCTCGTCACTGATCGCGGCTACGAGGTGCTATCCAAACCCGCAAGCGCTGAGTTGCCAGTCCTTTGAGATCATGTACCTCGTTAGGTATGGTCTCATGCGCGGCGGTTGAATAATCAGGGCAACGCCACCTCGTCGCCGGTCTGCTCCTGCCAAGCGCGAATCCGCTTGCTCAGTTCGCCGACCCGCGCTCGCTGCTCGGGCCGGTGGTATAGATTCTCCAACTCGTGCGGATCCGCATTCAAATCGTATAGCTCGCCTTGACCCTTGCCATACAGGTTGAGCTTCCAACCATCGGCCGCGACAATGGTGCGGAGGGGATGCACTAAGCTGCGGTTCGGCTCGGCTTCGCCGATCGAGGCCGGCGGGTGGCCGTCGGCACCGCTCCACTCGACAAACACATCGTTGGCCGCCAAATCGTCGCGACCGCACAACACCGGCACCCGGCTCTGCCCCTGCAAATGGTCCGGTAATTCCAACCCCAGCAAATCCAGCAGCGTGGGCACCAAGTCGATGTGGCTGAACTGACCACCGATTCTCCTTGGCTGCGCATCCAGCATAGGCGCGCGCAACAGCAACGGCACCTTAATCGACTCCTCGTACATCAGGGTCTTGCCCAAAATCCCGTGGTCGCCCATAAGCTCGCCGTGATCCGACGTGAAAATCACAATGGTGTCGTCGGCCTTGCCGCTCTCGTCCAAAGCCTGGAGGATCTTGGCCACCGAGCGAGCCACCAGCGTCACATTGCCCCAATAGCGAGCCATCAGCTTGCGCCAGCCAGCCTCGGTCTGCAAGTCCAATCCGTAGTTTTCCGAGGCCGAGTAAAAGGCCGCCATCAGCCGCACGATCAGGGGCGCGTCGTCCGGCGGAGGTTGCCGAAAGCTCGGCCCGGTCGGCAGAATTTCCGGGTCATAATACTCGTTGAGCGGCCCGGTGTGCGGCGGATGCGGCTCCAGATAGCTGACGCACAGCGCGAACGGCGCGTCGCCGCTCTGGCGAATGTACTCCGCAGCCTGATCGCCCAAAAACGCCGCCTTGGTGTATTCCTCCGGCATGGACGCCTCGGCGTGGCGCGAGAACACGCGCTGGTCAAGGTTTTCCGCATCGGGCGCAAACCCCTGCTCGATCAAGAAGTGGTGATACGGGCTGAGCACGTCCAAGCGCTCCGGCGCGGAATAGCCACGCCGGTACGAGTCTTCGCTGCCGACCCACGTCGCAAACCCGTGCTGGGGAAAAATCTCATCCCCCAAGTGCCATTTGCCCATAAAGGCCGTCTGGTATTCCGGCGGCAGCATCTCAGCAAACGTCGGCACCTCGGCGCGGAGCGGCACATTGCACGCGGGCACGCCAGCAGTGTGCGGCCATAGCCCAGTCAGCATGGTGGCTCTCGCCGGACTGCACACCGGCTGACTCACGTAGGCGTTTTCAAAGACAAAGCCGTCGGCAGCCAACCCGTCGAGAGCCGGAGTCTCTATTTGCTCGTTGCCGTAGCAGCGCAACGTGTCCACGCGCTGCTGATCGGTGAAGATGTAGAGTACGTTGGGATGTCCCATAAAACCCCCTAGTCCGGCTGATCCCCGCGCCGATTCGCCTGCGCGCGCGGCGTCAGGTCAAAATAGGTCTGATGGCCCGCGAAAAAGCGCTCTAATTCATCGACCATGAGGCGAAAGAAATGCGGGTATTCGTCACCCACGCGCCCAGAAAAGTGCGGGGTCAAAAACACGTTGGGCATGTCGATAATCTCGCTGTCATCCGGAATCGGCTCCGGGTCGAAGACATCAAAGCCCCCAGCAATGTCGCCGCGCTTGAGGCGCTCGATCAGGGCCGCAGAGTCGAAGATCGGCCCGCGCGACACATTTACCAAAACCGCTCCCGACGGAATGAGCTCCAACTCGCGCTGGCCAATCATGCCTTCGGTCTGCGGCGTCAGCGGCGCGACGCAGATAATCGCATCGCATTGCGACATCACGTTGTCCAGCGACGTTAGCAAAAAGCCCAACGCCTCGGACAGTTCCTGCGACAAGTACGGATCGTGCACCCACAGCTCGACCTCAAAGGGCCGCAACAGTTTCATCAGCCGCCGCCCCATGTGGCCGCCGCCGATCAACCCCACCCGCTTGCCCGTGAGCATTCCAGCCATCGGCTGCATGGTGGACCGTTCCTGAGTATTCCTATCGAGGATGCGGCGGAAGAGCGCACCGGCATTGCGCATGGCAATCAGCGTCAGCGCCAAGGCCCACTCGGCCACCGGATAGGACGAGCCGTTAGTCGTATCGACCGTGCGGATACCCCGCGCCCACGCCTCGTCCAAGTCGATCCGCGTGGCAAAGCGGTCGCCTTCCAGTTCGCCGATGAAGCGCAGTTGGGGAGCGGCTTCCAAGACCTCCGCATTAACCCTCGGTGCGCCGTGGCAGACGACCAGCGCATCTACTCCAGCCAATTCCTTTGCCAACTGCGCAATGGCCTCGGCGTCTTCGCTGGCCTGGTAAATATTGCCGCCCTCGCAGGCAAACCACGCCCAGTCGGCAACCTGCTCTAGGCGCGTCAACTCCTCTGGCGGCAGGTAGCCATGGCGCACCCGCTCGCTACAGGCGATGAGTACTTGCGGACGATTTCCCATTGATTCCTCCCTTGGTAGAATAACAGCGGTTCGCAACACACAGAGCTAAATAGCATATTTATCCCCGCCCCACAACACCGGAGATGCCATGCTCGCCCTCGAACCTGTTTCCCCAGACGCCATCGACCGCGCTGCCGCCCTTTTTCACCGCGATGGTTTTGCCGTGGTCACCGACGCCCTGACTGACGAACAATTTGCCTATCTCACAGAAGGCGCACACCGCGTCGTTGCCGAGCAGACCGCCGCCATTCCGCTGGAGGACGCCAACCGGGGCTTTGCGCGCTATTCCTTTGGCTCGCAGATCCACCATCCCGAATGGGCCATGCTCGTGGATTTGCCGACCATTTTGCCCATCGTCGAAGCCATTTTTGCCAGCGACCAGTTTACATGCAGCGGCGGCGGCGGCGATTATTCCCTGCCCGGCGCAAAAATCCAGCCTCTACACCGCGACATGTCCGACGTGATCAACGATCCCGAACAGCGCGTCACCATCATGGACCTGCCCACGCCCTTTATCGTGGTCAACTTTCCCATGATCGATTTTAGCGCGGAAAACGGAGCCACGCGCTTCATCCGCGGCACCCACCGCTCGCGCCACCCCACCCCCAGCCTCGAAGACGAACCCGCCTATATGCAGCACTCTATCGCCTGTGCGCCAGCCCGCTCGGCCCTCATTCGGGACGTGCGCTGCTGGCACGGCGGCACACCCAACACCTCTGAGGACGTGCGCATTATGACGAGCGTCGGCTATTACGCGCCTTGGTTTCGTCGGCCCCAAGGAGATGGGGAAATGCCCCGCGCCCTGTACGACGGCCTTTCAGAACGAGGGAAGGCGCTGTGCCGTTATCTTGTGGCGTTGGACTGATTTTTGAAAAGTCAGAAGAGCTAATTCACGCCGCGCTTTCGTAATACGGCGATGGCACTGTTGGATAGACGCGGAACACGTGTCGGAATACGTCGTCCGTCTTGGTTCCAACTTCGGCTTCCGAGTAATCGTCTGACGGCAAGCCGGTCTCGTCGCTCCAGAGGAAATTGCGAATCGCAACACGGACGGCATCTCGGGTCGCCTCCTTGTCGCACCACTGATTCACGCGGAGCTTCCCGGCCTTCAGCGTTTTCAGCAGTTCGACCGCCACTTGCTTGATCCGCTCGCGCTCTGACGCTCTCAGGTTCGGTTTCTGCAACAGGTCGAAGATTGCCAGCGATTCTTCGTCCAAACCCTCGCGGGCTGCCCGGCTTTCCTCCTGATCCAGTCCCTGAACCAAGTCGAGCAACTCCTCAAAGGTCTGTTCAATGGTAGGCCGGTCCTTCTCGCGGTTGTACGCCGCAACGATGTCCTCGTAGCGCCGCTGGAAATCCGTGCGCAACGGGTTCCTCTCCAACATGCGTTGGAGCTTCTCCTCCACGGAACTCTTGAGCCGCTGCACGTCGGTGCGCTGACGAACGGTCCTGCGCTTGAACTCCTGCTTGAGCCGTTCGAAGTCAATGCGGCTGATGTCGTAGAGAGGCTGAGCAACCGTCGTATCCGGCTGCACCTCGACCACTTCACTCACCACCTTGCTTAGCGTGCGGAGGATGTCGCTGATGTCGGCCTGCTCCCGGTCCCGCTGGAGACTTTTGTAAATGATGTCAATGGCGTCCCGGTCCGTGCGGTGGTCGTTGACACCGGGTGCATTGATGCACGCCTTAAACTTCCTGAACACCTCGCGGCACATCACCTCAAAGCGCTGGCGGGTCTCGTCGTTCTCGTTGGCGACCTCCTTGCAAGAGACAATGGCGGCGTTGCGCTCAAATCCGGTTTTGCCGATGATGTCGTCGAGCGACGCACCGCCCTTAGCGAGAAAATCGCGCACCAACGCAATCGCCTCGGCCAAGTCGGCGAGTAGGTACTCTTCTGGTTTAGCGGGATCGATTGCTTGGCCTTCACCACCTAGTTCCGCGCCGGCAAATGTCGCCAGTGCTTGGCGCAGGTGCTTGAGGATGCCGCAGTAATCCACGATCAGCCCGTTGTTCTTGCCCTCGTTCACTCGGTTGGCGCGGGCGATGGCCTGCATCAGCGTGTGCGCCTTGAGCGGCTTGTCGAGGTAGAGCGTGGAGAGGCAGGGCACGTCAAAGCCGGTCAGCCACATGGCGCAGACAATGGCGATGCGGAACGGGTGCTCTGGCTCCTTGAAGGCATCGTCCAAGTCCATCCGCTGCCTGTTGCGAAACGATGGCTTGTCGCGCATGGACGCGGGTAGTTCTATGCCCTCCTTGATGAGCCGACGGTGCGGTATAATATCCAAGTCCCACTTGTCGAACTTCTCCACCTCGCCCTGTTCCTCGCTCACCACAACGGCCATGCGCGTCTCGCGCATCCACGCGACCTGCTTTTCGGTCTGCTCGTCCTGCGTCCGCGCAAGTTCTGCTTCTAGCTCATTGGCGTACTCGTTCCAGTAGAACTCAATCAGCCGGTGCATCCGCACGCAGGTGATCTTGTCGATGCAGACCAGCATGGCCTTGCCGGTCTCCCAAGCGGTTGAATAATGCCGTACAAAATCCCGCGCGATCTGATCGAGCCGCTGGTCAGCGGTGATGACGTGGTAGTCTTGAGCCAGTGCCCGCTCCAAGCGCTGCTGCACATCGATATCGTCGATTTCAAATTCCTCTAACTTCGCGGCAATGCGCTCGTTCAGGTCGCCGACGGCCACGTTCAGTTTGTCTCCGCGAGCGTCGTAGTAAAGCGGCACCGTGGCCTCGTCTTCTACTGCGCGCTGGAAGTCGTAGGTAGAAACGTACTCACCAAAAACTCGCCGCGTGAGTTCGTTGTCCTTGAACAGCGGTGTACCGGTGAAGCCGATATAGCTGGCATTGGGCAAAGCGTTACGCATGTTGCTCGCTAGCGTGCCGTACTGTGAGCGGTGCGCTTCGTCGGAAATGACGATGATGTCATCGCGCTGAGTGTACGCCGCAGTGGGGTTCACGTTGAATTTCTGGATCAGCGAAAAGACGTATGCCTTGTGCTCGGCCAAGAGTCGGCTCAGGTGTCGTCCGTCGGACGCCCGGCAGGGGTCGCGGTCGTGATTCACTACGCCGCAGCCGGCGAAGGTCTTGTAGATTTGGCTGTCGAGGTCGTCGCGGTCGGTCAGCACTAGAAAAGTAAAATTGCCGCCTAACTTGCGGCGCACCTTGCGGGTAAACATCACCATGGAGTAGCTCTTGCCCGCGCCCTGCGTGTGCCAGAAGACGCCGAGTTTGCCAGCCCGCATTTTGCGCTCGCGCACGGCCTCGACGGCGCGGTTCACACCCAAAAACTGGTGATTGCGGGCGAGGATTTTCCTCGTCTCGCCGAACGACTCGTCGAAGAGGATGAAGTTCTCCACGAGATCCATGAAGTGGCGCTTGTCGCAAACACCCTTGAGCAGCGTCTCCATATCCACGACGCCCGGCTCCTCTTCCGCCAGCCGCTTCCACTCGTGGAAATGCTCCCATTGGCTGGTGATGGAGCCGATTTTCGCCTGCTCGCCGTTGCCGAACATCACTATTGCGTTGTGGTGGAAGAGGTGTGGGATGGTGGTCTTGTAATCCGAGAAGTTTTGCTCGAAAGCGGCTTTGAGATTGCGATGGATGTTCTTGCACTCGATGAACAGCAAGGGCAGGCCGTTGACGAAGCCTATGATGTCGGCTCGCCGACGGTAGAGGTCGCCGCGCACCCACAGTTCGCGCACGCAGAGGAAGTGGTTGTTCTCCGGTTTCTCGAAGTCAAAGACCTTCAATCGCTGCCGCACCCGCTCGCCCTTGTCGTTGTGGAAGGTAGCCTGCACACCGTCGCGCAGCAGGTCGTACTGCTCGCGGTTGGCGGCGACGAGAGTCTGCGAAGCGGCGGTGGCGGTAATCTGCTGCACGGCGTCGTCATAAGCGGCGTCCGGCAGGCCCGGATTTAGCGAACGCAGCGCGGCGGACAGATAGCGCGTCAGCACTACTTCGCGATCGGAGGCGCGGCCTAGCAGGCTGTTCGGGCCGAAGTCTTCGGCGTTGTGGGCGTAGATAGATTCCCAGCCGAGTTGTTGCTCTAAGTAATCGGCAGTGGTCTGCTGGACGAGGGTGTCTTCGGTGTATGGCGCGGGGGTCATGGGGTGTGCGTCAAGCGATCTCGCAACGCTTGGCCCTTGTCCGTCAGCCGATACTGTTGAAGGCGACTATTCGGCTTTTCTGGAATCGTGTATTCGATAGCTCCGTCGCTTAGCAAGGCGCGGATAACCTTGTTGAGCTGGCCGGAAACAGCTTTTTGCTCTAAGCCCTTGACTATATTCGATTTCGTCATGGGGCCTTTTTGCAACTGAGTAAGCACACGCTGTTCCAACGACTCTGGCCGCGACTCTGGCCGCGACTCTGGCCGCGACTCTGGCTGATACTGCCTCACCCCCTCCTTAGTCTCGATAGGATCTCCGACTTCTGCGGTCGGCCTGAGAAAGGTCGTCGTCACCCAGTGCTCGGACACGTCGATCACCGGCTCCGGCACCCCGTGCTCTTGGCAAAGCTCCCGAATGCGCCGGATGCCCGAGCCGATATTCTCCACCACGTCCATGCGGTACAACATGCTGAACAGCAGCGGATTGCGCGGGACGCTCTTGGTGCCCAGATCTGCTTCCTCCATCCCTGCGGGCAACCCGCCTGGGCTGACGATTTCGATCCGGTCCTTGAAGACGTAAATCTGGACGTTCGCGGTCGAGCGGTAGTCGCGGTGGGCAACGGCATTCGCCACCGCTTCCCGCAGGGCCTCTTCGGGCAACTCCGGCCGTTCCTGCCGCCTCACGTGCTTGATGATGTACTCGACATTGATTTTGGTGAGAATCCAAGCGACTACTTCGTCTATCATCGTCGGAATGTCGCTGTGGAAGTCCCGCCGATCGAGAATCCTCACCTTCTCGATCCCCATGAACAGGGCACAAGACACGTGGGCAGTGGTCGTGAACCTCCGAATGTCTCGCGCCAGAAGCCATGCTCCGGCGTAGGTCATGCGGTCTTGTACATCGACTAGGCCGAGGTTTCGGAGGGCCACGAGCCGCTCCATGGCCGCTGGAATTTTGGCGCGTTCACTAAACTGCGCCCAAGTCTCGTCATCAAGGTCGCTTTCCATGGAGAAAATCTCACAGGGCTTTTTGTCAAAATGAAGACGCCCAACCGCGTAGAACAGGTTTTCCACTTCCTCATTCGACATTTGCTGACTATTCGCCCCGTCGCGTATGAAGAATCGTCCGCCAAACGAGTAGGGCTTGCGTTCCTGCGGCGGCACGACCACGCACAAGACCTCACCGACGCTCTCGACTTCCACCGAGATCGGCGGATCCGCCGACCGTGCAGTGCTTTGCACCCTCGACTTTAGCTGATTGTGGTCGGCTACACCAACGATCTCCCCGGCATCCGAGACCCCAAGCATGATCACTCCGCCGGTAGCATTGGCGAAGGCGCACATCTCCCGTCCGAGGTCGGAAGGCATGGCCCGCTTGAACTCGGTGGTGAAGCCTTCGCCGAGGGCGATGAGGCTGAAGAGAGTCTTTTCGTTCACACCGTCATTTATTCCCTTGTCAGTCAATTCAGAATCCACCTTAACCTTCAAGAAAATCTCGGAGTTGCTTGAGCTTTTCCAAGAGTTCGTCGAATGTGACGATTTCGACATCTTTAGAATTGCCACGGAAAAGTTCGAACGATTTCTGCTGATCTTCCTCGGACGGCGTGGCTCCTATAATCAAACAGCAGTGAACGGAATAAGACTCCATGTCGTAGATCCGACTATTGTGCTTGACCGATGCGATATGAGTCTGGAACTGATATTTCTGATCCAGCGCTTGGTTGATCGCACCGGCAAGCTCGGATGATGGTGTGTAGATTCCATTACGGAAAGGAGTCTTCTTTAGGAGGCCTGCCTGAGGTGTTTTGATTTCGAAAATCGCGGTGTTGTTGGTCATACTGTTTTTGACCAAGAAATCCGCGATTTTATCTCCTAAACCAGATAACTTGCGACCTCCAACTGAGGCTTGATCTTGAACCTTGATGACCGGATAGCCAAACGCCAAGCTCAAGATGAAGGGGTTTTCAGTGAAGAAAACCTGCCAATCTTGCTCCCTGAGCCTTTGGCCGATCATCTCCTCATAACGCAGAATTAAGCGCTCCAGAGTGACGAGTTCGATGTCACTTTGGAGCTTTGCAAGCTTTTCAGGGTTAGTCTCGGCGATGGTTCTAGCACTCTTCGTGACGACACTGATCATCTCTTCTTGTTGATTTTCGGTTAGCGCCGCTTTGTTTTGTACCGCCGCT
This sequence comes from Gemmatimonadota bacterium, assembly GCA_028875335.1. The sequence continues at coordinate 20,325 of JAPPEF010000204.1, read as the reverse complement.
GTAAATATTTTTCGGAGCGGATTCCTGCCAATCTCCACAGGGATTTCTGGTTGCCCGATTTTTTGAGCCAAGAGGTTATAAGTTGTTGCATCCTTGACAGACCGCATAGCACTTCGACCAAGTCTGGTGATACTGTTCAGATTCTTTCGTGCTGTCTCGAAGTCATCTGTGGCAATGTAGAAAATCTTATTCCTCTGATCGATTCTGGTCCCACATGTTCTTGATATGACGATCTCGGTACAGTCTGATAGTGCTTCCACCGCGTCAATGATGAAGCGGTAGCTTTTGGCCAATCCCAAGCCGTAATCGTAGTCCTTGGTGAAGGCCAAAGGCAGGTCCTCCAACACCATCATAACTTCTTCCGTTGTTGAAGGTATAGTGCTATCTATATCGTCTATGTCGGGTAATGCCTCGACCTCATCTGGCGTTAAAGGCTCGGTAGGTCCAAAGTAGGGATACATGAAGACTTCGTCTATATTTGAAGGATCAGTATTGTTGACGTGGGCATATGCTATACCCCCATCCGCAAGTGTGATGCGTTCGACTTGATCGTATTTCGGTTTCAGGAAATTATCGTGACCGCCAAGCGTATTGGTAGGAAAGATTGTGAGGGTCTGTTCCTGTCCGTTGATAATCAACAGTTTTACGCAGTGTTCGGCCTCCTTGTTTGAGGTCAACCCCGATTGCTTGAGCTTCTCCTTAGACGGGATGTAGAAAACCTCGACGCAATTCGGTTGACACTCCTTCACGACGAGCTTGCCGTGGCGATATTCATCAAAATTTTCGTGTATGCGAGCCATCAACGTCTATGTCCTATCACTTGCCATTCACAGGTAAGTAGCTTTTGTATCGAGCCACGTTTTTGGTAAGAGCATTCCATGTAAACGAAATACTCTGGTTTCACTTCAACGATGAAATAAGAGTCAGGCATAATTCACGATCACCTCTCCGTTCATCAACCGTGGCAGGAACAGGTCCCGGGCTTGAGTGAGTTTGAGCGTTGAATGCTTCAGGGAGCGTACCTGTTGTATAATGCCGGAGGCGATTTGGGCAAAATCAACAACGAGAGTCCTCGCTGGAATCATAACATCCATCTGGCGAAAACGTCCTTTGCTTATCTCAGGATACGTCGTACCCTTCGCGTTGCTTCGGATCTCGGAGGCCCGGCTCATCAGGTTAAAAAGCAGATACATCCTCATCTCCTCATCGTGAGGAATGATATTGATAAATCCCTGATTAGTACAGACTTCAGCATCCATAAGCGCGAAAAACCCCACGGATGCACGGCTTGTCATCAGAATAGTGTTAGCCGGAACTAATTGCGAGGACGATTCACGAAGCCCCTTCTCGGTAATCTTGCGTTCCGAGTCGAGCAGGACCAAGCAGTCGTTTCTCGTAACGTCTGTTGGAACGACCCAAGTGATGTCGCCTTCCCAATAATCTGACACCTTGGTGGATGGGGTACCACCTCCGACAGTCTCACACACGTCGACTATCTTTTTTCGTTCCCATCCCTCCGGTACGCCGTCCCTGATCTTGACGTGCTCATGGCCGGGGAAGCGGAGGTGAACAAACCACTCCTTGTAGAGCAGCCGCGCCGCCTGTTCCAGCAATTGAATCCGCCGCCGATTGTTCTCAATCAGGTCGTCGTAGGCAGAGAGGATGTCGGCGATAGCATTCCATTGCCGCACTGGAGGGACAAGAAGCTGAATTTTGGAGAAGGAGGACTTGTTAAGAATTGGGGCAGCGGAACCGCCACCAATCCCAATACTGCGGATCAACGCCGTGTTCTGAAGGAGGAGATAGTAGACAAACCTTGGATCAATTTCATCATGTGGGATGATGCTGTTAATTTGTTGATTGGTAAGACAATCGCCGGACGATATGCCACACTTTCCTATCGTGTTACCGATACAGGTTATCATGACAGCATTGGCGGGAATAAACTGCCTGTGGTGTGCTTTTCTCGCATCGTCTGTCACGGTTCTTTCGGTTGACCGACAATAGTACGTCTTCCAATCCAAATCTGACGGTGTTACAAACTGGTAATCGCCGCCAAAAAACTGCATATTCTTTGTGCTTGGAGTCTTGCCTGTCACTATACGACCGAGATCAGAGACGATGACTTTACTGGGACTCATACTCAAACTTCTCCATATTGCTGATAATCCGAAGAAGCGTTATTCTCGTACATTTTGGGATCCGGCTCAATCTCAATAACCTTGCCTTTTTCCATAACCACTACCCCGGTCTTGTGCTGATGCGCGATCTTGTGCGCACGTCTAGCTGCTCGGTATAATGCACCGGGGACAGCCTGCATATCGGGATCGTCAAGTTTAGAGATGGGGATTGGTTGCTTCGGCTCTTTCATGGGTTCTCTCCTTCATCTACCAGTATAGGAGTAGTACCGCTGTTATCAAACCACTGCCAATAATCAACGATGTGACAGTACTTATTCTGAAAATTCTGTAAACCGCTCGCAAAGCGGCGACGAATGACATCCGGTGGAACATGGTGGCCGCCGTGCTTTACGCGCAATTCAACCCGCTTGATCGCTTCTTCCGGCGTCGCCAGCGCCAGAAATATCAGCTTGACCGTGTAACCGTCGCTGCGCCAGCGCGGGATCATTCTGGCATAGCTGAGACCGGACAAGGTAGTTTCAAAGGCAAAACTTCTTCGCTGCTGCACGTGATTTTTGATTTCCTCTAACATCAACCGGCCAGCGCGAAAAAGGGCGGTTTCCGGTTGAAAGGGAGACAGGCCCGCTGCGATCAGGTCGGCGTTGACAAAGGGTGGACATTGAGCCTCGTGCGGCAAATACTCCAGTGCGAACGTTGTTTTTCCCGCGCCATTGGGTCCGGCGATGATAATAATTTTCCAGTCGGCGTTCATTCCCCATTTTCCCACTCCGACAACTCAGCCTCTATCTCTTCAACAGTAGGCAAACTACCCTTGAGGTCATCCGGCAACGAATCAACCAGCATGGTCTCCCACTGCGCGACACCCATCGGCTTCTCAAAACCGCGCAGGGCATATTCGACCACCATCCGATCCTTGCCCTTGCACAGCAGCAGCCCAATGGTCGGCGCGTCGTCCGGGTGGCGCATGAGATCATCCACGGCAGACAAATACAAGTTCATCTGACCGACAAAGGCCGGATCGAACGGCACGGCCTTGAGTTCCACGACGACAAAGCGACGGAGCTTGAGGTGATAGAACAGCAAGTCCGCGTAGAAATCCCGGTCGCCAACTTCCAAGAGCACCTGCCGCCCAACGAAGGCGAATCCCGACCCCATCTCCAGCAAGAAATGCTGTATATGATCCACGAGAGCCTGTTCCAACTCCCGTTCCGCCCTCGGTGCCGCCGTGCCGAGAAAATCGAACAAATACGGGTCCTTGAACACTTGGGTCGCCATGTCGGAATCGGCCGGTGGCAGCGTCCGGGGGAAGTTGGTGACAGCCCTGCCCTCGCGCTCGTGTAGCCGCGCCTCGATCTGTGTCAGGAGTATGTTTCTACTCCATCCCTCCTGCCGGGTTTTTTCGGCGTACCATAGACGGGCGTGGCTGTCGGCGATCTTGTCCATGAGGACGACATTCTGCCCCCACGGAATTTGTGCAACAACCTGTTGCACAATTTCGCGGTCGGGCCAAACGGCGGCAAAGGCACGCATGTACTTGAGGTTGCGCGGAGAGAAACCCCGCAGGTCCGGAAACGCCTCCCGCAGGTCGTGCGAAAGCCGGTCAATAGTTTTAGCCCCCCAGCCTTCCTGCTCTTGGCGACCGAGAATCGCCTTGCCGACATCCCAGTACAGCAACACCATCGCCTCGTTGGCAGCCGATACTACGCGCAACCGCTCCGAGCAGATGCGTTCCTTGATCTGCCCGAGCAGGACAGTATAGTCGGCGGGCAACTCGCCCTTTCCTGCGGGCGCGGGAAACGACGCCCCTTTTCGCTGTCGGCCAATGGACTCCCGGCCAGAATTCTCGGCACCTGATCGGTTCTTCGTCATATACCCAACTCCTCAAAGTTCTCCTTAATCGTCGCCGCCAACGTCACCGCCTCTGCGTTAAGCTCGTCCAGTTCCTCGTGAATCTCGTGCAGAGCCTCCCTGAAGTCGAAATCCTCGTCCTCCTCCTCGGGCGCGACCCCCACATAGCGGCCCGGAGTCAAGCTCCAGTCCTTGCCCTCAATCTCGGCACGATCCACCAGCTTAACCAACCCCTCCACATCGCGTAGCTCAGCGTCCGGAAAGCGCTCGGTTAGCCAGTGAGCCTGCTGATAGAAGTAGCGCACCTGCTTGAGTTGCTCAACGGCTCGCTGGCGGGCCTCGTCAGCGAGCCGACGAGCGCGGGTGACGCCACGAGCATCATAAAAGACGCTGGCCTTAGCCTCGCACTCTTCCTCGCAAATCTCGATGAGTCGGGTAGCCAGCTTGTACAGTTGATCAGCTTGGCCGGCAAGCTCGCGGCTGCTCTCGGCCAGCAGAGCGAGGTCGTCAACCCTTGTTTTCATCGTGCCGCTGTCAATCTCCTGCCCAGCCCAAGCCTCCCGTCGCGCAACGACTGCCTTTTGAAAAGCCTCCCCATCAGCCTCAAAGTCACGCAAGGTTTTCACCAATTCCTCGGACGCCTCAGCATGGGAACCTTCTGCACCCAGCGTATTGAGAAAAGGAACCAGCACTTCCCGCAGGCTGTTAAGTTTGGCTAGAAAATTCGGCAGCCCCCGTTCATCCTCGGTGCTGAAACACCCCTTCCCCTCGTCGAAGACGCGGTCGCAGTAGCGCGACACCAGCTCGACAAAACGCTCGCTCTCGCCTCGATAGAGCCAGACGATAGCCAGCAAATTCTGCTGCTGTTCGGGGCTAAAGTCGCAGATCTTGCGCGTCACTTGGCGATACACATTGCGCGCGTCGATCATCAGCACCTTGTCGCGGTGCGTATCGGGCTTGGCGCGGTTAAAAAACCACAGCTCGCACGGCACAGTGCGGGTGTAGAAAAAGTTACTGCGAATGGCGATCATCGCGTCCACATCGCCGCTCTCCACCAACTTCCGCCGCACCTGCGCCTCGCCACCACCAGCACTAGACGCCTGCGACGACATCACAAAGCCTGCCCGCCCCCGCTCGTTCAGATAGCTGTAGAAATAGCTAATCCAGACGTAATTGCCGTTGCTGACTTTGCCATGCCTGTTGACACCAGGCAGGCCAAACGGCAAGCGCGGATCAACTTTCACCTTGTCGGCGTCAATCTCATCCACATTAAAGGGGGGATTGGCCATGACGTAGTCGGCCTGCCCCACCAGTTCGTGCGGGTCCTCGTAATACGTGATGGCCTTCTGGATGTCGCCTTCAAGGCCGTGGACGGCGAGGTTCATCTTAGCGAGATGAATAGTGATGGCGTTTTTCTCCAATCCGCGAAAAGTAAGCCGCTCGGTGGGGCTTTGACCGTGCTCCTCCACAGTACGAGCGCTCTGCACGAACATACCACCAGAGCCGCACGCCGGATCCAGCACAGTGCCGCGCTGCGGATTGAGCACGTGGGCAATCAGCGACACCAGCGACACGGGCGTAAAGAACTCCCCGCCGTCGTGGGCCTTCTGATCGGCGAACTGCGTCAGGAAGTACTCGTAGATGCGACCGAAGACATCGCCGGAAACCTGCTTCAATTCGTCCGGGTTGAGGGTGCGCAGGAGCTGGCCGAGGACGGCACTGCCCAATTCTCGGTATTCGTTCTTGGGCAGGACACCGCGCAAGCTGTCGTAGTCTTTCTCAATAGACTCCATAGCCGCGCTGATCGCTCCGGCCCGGTCCTCGCCGTCGGGTAGCGCGACGAGGTAGTCGAACTGGGCCTCGGGCCGGAGGAAAATCGCGCTCTTTTGCGAGAAATCCTCCTTGGTCAACGCCCGTTTCACGCCGCCGCGAGTAGGTAAGTTGGCTTCTATGTCGTCCTTGACTGCCAAATAGCGGCTGTAGGCGTGGCGTAGGAAGACCAGTCCCATCACCGGCAAAAAGTACTCGTTGCTGGCGTGATTGGAGTTGGCGCGTAGCGTATCGGCCGCGCTCCAGAGCCGTCTTTCAATAGCTTCAATGTGTTCGAGTTGCGACATACTTATTCCTCAGCAAGCGGTGGTCTGCTGGACGAGGCGGCTAGACCGCTTCCAATCAGTGGACCCAGTTTTCCAGCATGAGCCCCGGAACTTTTTCAAACTCTTTTACATTATTGCTCACCAAAACCAGCCCGGACGCACGCGCCTGACCCGCGATCATCATATCGTAGGGGCCAATCGGAGCACCAATGCGATACAGTTCCGCACGGATTCGCCCAAAATGGCTGGCTGCAACTTGGTCAAACGGCACGATCTCAAGCCTAGTGCCCATCGATTCAATATCCGCCAGATTGCGCTCGGGCTGGGCGGAGCGTTCAACGCCATAGATAAGTTCGCCCCAAGTTACGGAGGAAATCGCCATCTGACCTTGCGACCGATTGAATTTTTGCCGCAGCGACTGGGGGCGGTTCTTGATGGCATAAATCACCACATTGGTATCTAGCAGATACCTGAGCATCACAGTTTTTCCCGCTGTGCATCGGTCGGCTGTTCCCTTACCAACATGAAATCATCTGAAACACCGGGGCCGTTGAACCACTCATCCCAACTCTCGCCAGCCGGTGTGATAACGCGCTTTGACCCTATCGCGACGATATCGACCTCGCGCACTGATTCCGGCAGTTCAACAGCCTTGGGCAGCCGCACCGCTTGGCTCTTGTTGCTCATAAAAACTTTCGTGTGGGCCGTCGCCATACTATGACCTCGCTTCAATTTGAATTGGATATACAATAAGGATATACAAAAATGGTAAAGGCGCAAATCTCCCGCCTGAGTTCGGCGAGGGATGCAGGGTCCCCTGCCAAGGAATTTGTGCAACGGTGTGTTGCACAATTGTGCGGTCCGGCGATGATAATGATTTTCCGGTCGGCGTCCCTCTCCTCACATCCCCACCGCAAACACCTTCGCCCGGCCCATGTGCAGGCGAATGGCCACCTGCCTGCCGCGCAATGCCGACAAATCGCTGCTTCCCCGCCACGTCGCCACCCCAGCCAACTCGTCTCCGGCCAACAGGTCCGCCTCCTCCAACCCAAAGCCCTCTATAGCTCGGACCGGCGCGGCCGGCGAAGAGGGCGGCTCGACCAACTCGGCCTTGATCCAACCGCCTTCCTTTTGCGTCTGAAAATTGAGCGTTAGCTCGCGGCCCTCGCACTCGCGTTCAACCAGCGTTACCCGCCCCTCCACCGGCGCTTCGAGAGCTACCAGCCGATCCCGCTTCCAAGTGGCCCAACGCCATTCCGCAGGGCGGCCTAGGTCGTACCGCTCTCCCCAGTCGTGCAAGTCGTACTGCCCAATGAACATCACGCCCCACGTCTCCGAATCGAGCGAGACCACTTCCGGGAAGGCAAACACCATGCCGTACCCTTCCGGCTCGCAGGAGATGATGGGCTTGCGCTCGGGTCGGCTCCACAGCAAGCCATCGCGGCTAGTCGCCAATTGCACATCTACCGTGGCCGTCCAGCGGTGGTACATGGCTGGGAACATCAGGTGGAAGCCGCCGTGGGGATAGCGGCAATAGCCCGCCGCGTACACGTCGTCGTCTATGGGGTCTTGCGGGTCCGCACCAAATACCGGACGCGGCGGCGACCAATTCCCAAACTCCGCGCCCTCGGTGCGGCGCACGATGCGGCGGCGATCTTGATGGCCGCGCAAATAGGCCACGTACTGACCCGCTTCCGCGTCGTACGCTGCAATGTTGTGACTATCAAGTCCAGTGCGGCCCACGTTCAAAAGCGGCTCCTCCAAGAAGGTCCACTGCTTGCCATCGGGCGACACCGCGCCTTTTAGCAAGCCGACGAAATACAAGGCTGCGGCCCGCTGCTCTGGCGTGTAGCCGGCCTCTTGCATGGCGCGGCGAATGGCCCACTTGCGCTCCCGCGTCATCGCGGGCACCGGCGCGCCATCGTGATAGGTAATCGAATCGCGCGCCATCGCTTTGTAGCGAGCCTCCGGCGGAGCCACGGGATCCACAAACACGGATTGCAGCCCAAAGTCGCCAAAGCGGAAGAGCAGGTTGTTGGCCGTGCTGCCGTCGTACTCTTGCAAATACAGGGCCGGTCGCTCCCAACAAAAACCGTCCGCGCTCTCGGCGTATGCAATGAAGGGAGGTTGGTCGTCGCCAACACCGCGAGCGATGTACCACACCTTCAGCACACCGCCATCGCAAAGCACAGCTTGCGGCGTCAGGCCACCCTCCTCCCAAGGGTGCTCTGGCTTGATAAAGACCGGGGATTTACTCGCCTCCTGCACGGCCAAGCGCACGCCGACCGGCGGGTCTTGCACCCAAGCTTGGCCGCCTTCGATACCAGCTTGGCCGGCCCAAACGCCATACCAATCGAGAAAGGGCTGTAGCATACCTAGGCCGGCCAGTTCTGGTGGGCCAAAAGGCGCAAGCGGTCGGTTTCGCTCAGGTGCTGCTTGATTTCTCCTGCGAACTCCGCCAAGGTCTGCTCCACTGTGGCGTCGGACGTGTCGAGGGCGAATTTCTTGCGGATGAGTGAATCGCGGTATTCCTCCTCAAAGCGCTGCAACACGTGCTCGATGTCCTTTTCCTGCACCACCGGCCGCTCGTGCGGCTGCTCGCGCATGCGCTGGGCGATGACTTCGGGCCGCGCCCTCAGCAACACGAGTACCGTGTCAGGCGCGTGCTGCATGACCTCCTCGTCGAAGGAACGAGCCAGTGCGGCGCGGTCGCCGTACTCGCCCCGGCCCCCATAGCCGTAGTACAGGGGCGCGTACACGGCCTCTTCAATGTGGAATCCCACCAAGTTGTGGTCCGGGTCGCTGTAGAAAGCAGAATGAAAGTGGTAGTTCATCATGTAGCGCTGGAACATCTCCTTCAGCCGCGGGCTGAGGCCCAGCAGTTGCTCCTGCTCCTCTACGGGGAACTCATTGCACGGCAGGCTGAAGTGATCGTGGAAAGTGCGCGACGAGCCAAAGGTGCGCTCTATCCAACCGACGATGGCATTGGCCAAAGTCGTCTTGCCAGCGTATTCGCAACCTACGAGAATCAGTTTCATATTCCTTTCTCCCGCGCCTGAACGACGCTAATCGAGGTGTGGTTTTGCGTAGTAATGCCATAATATAGCGCCAAGAACGGGGCGAGCCTAAGATCAGTCCCATACGCGGAAGACTTGCGCGTCCCGTGATAGACTGGTACGATTTTATGAATCTAAAATTCATATTGGCTACACCATGAAGGAGAATGCGATGCCACTTAACCTCAAGGTAGCGCCAGCCCTTGCCGTCCTGGCATTGGTCATGTTGGCGAGCGGGGCTGCCAAGGCCCAGACGACTGCCGACCAAGTCGTGGACAATGAAACCCTCAAGGCCTTCGTCGAAGGGGCGAAGGCGGAAATCGAGGCGATCACGGACATAAACGAAGGAGCAAAGCTCAGGGATAGGCTGAGGACAGAGGGTGCCTGGAAGTCTGGATCGATGTTCCTCATCATCTTTCTCAAGAGCGGGGAACCGTTCATTCACGGGAATGATCGCACGGCGGAGAGCAAGAATCTGATCGGCGTCGAGGACGAACGCGGAACCAAGGTCGTCGAGGAACTCCTCGCGGCCGCGGCCCGAGGCGGAGGTTTCGTCGAATACTACGACGGGGGGCTGAAGACGGCATACGCGGTCGAATACACCTCCGGGATCACTGCAAGACAATTCGTGCTAGTCGGCGGCTACTCGCAGGACGTCTCCCATGTCCCAATCCAGGTCGCAGATCATCTGCCTAAGCCCGCCGTCACCGCGTCGCAGGTCGTGGACCGCGAGACACTCATCACCTTCGTCGAGGAAGCGGCCAAGGTGTACCGCGAAGCCGTCGAGTCCGAAGGCTACAGCGCCCTCACCGGGATCAGAAACGCCTTCCGGGTGGAAGGAGGGGATTGGAAATCAGGCTCCATCTACTTGTGGGTCGTCAGTGGCGCGGGCATCATCCTGTTTCACGCAACCGAGCCGTTCCGCGAAGGCAAGGAAACAGACCTGACGAGGACGGACATCAACGGGGTGCGGTTCGCCGAGGAACTGATCCAAGGTGCGCGGCGCGAGGGTCGGAAGTTCTTGGAGTATTACTACGACGACCCAACCATCGAGGGAGACGAGGACACCGGTTCGCCGAAGCTCGGTTACGCGGTGGGCTTCTCGGTGGCCAACTCGGAGCAGAAGGCCGTCATCGGCTCCGGCATTTATCTGGCAGGACAGACGAATGTCGCGCCCATTTCGTGGGGTAGCTTAAAAGAGCCTTCGCCCTAGGTGATTGCCGCACGCCGGGACACAGTGGTAAGGTTCAACCCTCTATGGCGTTTTCAACCGCAGCACCACCCAAGCGCTAGTACGCCACTGCAACCACGCGCCGCCTGCTGTAGCTTTCCTCATCGCCTTCGACGCGCAATTCCGCCACGTACAGCCCCGGCGTTACCTGCGCACCCCAACTCCCCCGACCATCCCATACCCAAACCCGACCACCAGCCTCGCCCTCTTCTTCCCGCACCCAAACCAACCGCCCCGCAAGATCGAAAATCCGCAGGCCGATCCACCGCGCGGCCAAGACATTGACCAAGTCGAATTCCACCATCAGCGCGTCGTTGACCCCGTCGCCATTGGGCGTCAACGCCAGAGGCCCCATCGCCACGTTGGCCAACAGCCGCGCTCCCACGGGCAAGCGCACGGCATTTGTGCTGCTGGCGACTTCCGCGTACGCGTCGCCCACATCCACCCGCTGCCGCAACAGCGCGTCGGCAGGGCCTTGAGCAATAAAGGCGTCAAAGCGCGTGGCATCGACAAACACGGTTCCGGCAAAGCGCAATTCTACTAGCTGACGGCTCTTGACCGGCGCGGCTAAGGCGATGGCCATACCCCCTTCCGTCGGCGTGGGCGTCGCCTTCACCACCTCACCCGCCACCAACACCTCGACAAACTCAATCGGCGCGGAGCTCTCCACCTCCAAGTGGTCAAAGCCGCGACCCGCCACCTGCTGCGGACGAATGTAATAGGCAAACTCGGTCCGCTCCCCAGGCTGCACTTCGACTGGGAAAATCTCCCCCACCACTTCTTGCGCCACCGGATCGCCGAACTCAATCTCTAACCAATCTAAGGCCGCCCCCGCATCCGGCCGCTCGGACACTAAGGCGATATCCAGTTCGGCGTATTGCCGCGGCGAGGGCGATGCGAACGGCTCACCCGGCTGCAAGTATAGCTTGCTCCACGGACTCCAATTGGCCCCCGGCGACAGCGCAGTGTCGATCCGGCCCTTAAAGGACGGAATGAGCTTGTTGTATTTCCGCTCGGTGACGACCCGGCCATTCTTGTCGTGATAGGTGATGTCCATTTGCAGGTCATTGCCCGTGCGGCTGCGCACCTCCACCCTCGTCCCAGCGGGCACGTCAGCTCGCCAGCGAATCGCGTGTACCTGCTTATCGCCGCCGAGGTCAATCAGAGGCGAGAGCAACATCACCCGCTGCGGATAGCCCTCGCCAAAAACCTGCAACTCGCGCGTGCCTCCCCAAAACTGACAGGGCGGCACAATGCCACAGCCCACGCAAGCGGCCGCGCAGGCCGCGTCCCAAAACACCCACTCGACCCGCACGTAGCGCGTCCTGATCGGCGCAAAGTGGTGGTTGGCGATCCCGAGCTGTCGATTGGCCATCGTAGCTCTACCCGCGAACTGCCGGTGCCAGATGCGCGTGCCATTCGGCGCCAGCGACCCATCCGCGGTCAGCACCTCATAGCGGTCAAAGTTGAATCGGAATTGCCCAGGCCGCGACAAAAAGTTCCCCACGATGCGTACCAAATCCACCCAATAAACCGCGCCCAAGTCCAAGGTCATGCGCGAGATCACATCAACCGGGCGGTTGATGCGGCGGTTTTCCGTCCACAGGGAAAAACGGCCGTCGGCCAGCGGCAACGAGTTGGCAAACGACGCAGCATCGCCAAAGCCGTCGATATCGACGATGATTTCCAAGTCTCCGCCTTTGGCCGCCAGATCCAAGGAGAGATTGTCGCCAATGGCTTCGACCTCCACTTCGGCCAGCGCGGCTCCGGCTCCACAGTCGAGCATTTCGACGCGAATAAATTGCACAAAAGGGTCGCGCACTGGGTCCAGTTCCAGCGCAACCCGCTGCCGTTGATTTTCCTTGAAGCGCTCTTTCACGCGATACACGAGGCTGCCTTCAATGGGGTTGCCGACCACATCGATGGCTGGCTCCCCAGTGGAAAGCAACACGTCGAACAGCGCGCACGGCGGCGCACTCTCCAAAAAGGTCAGCGCAACCCGACGCGCAGCCACGGCTCGTCCCAAGTCGATCTCGATCCACCAATCGTCTGTATCGTCGGCCAAGTCGGGACTCCAACCAGTCAGCCGATCCCCGTCAATGGCCCGCGCCGCAGTCAGCGCATTGGAGCCAGCCGCACGAATCCCACCGCTAAAGGCCGCGGCATCGCGCACTGGATCGACGTTTTTGCGGATTTCAACCGGGCGGATCACCCCAACGTCGTCGAGCGCAACAATCCCCAGCGGCAAGCGCCAAGTTCGCCACTCATCAGCCGCGTCAAAGCGGAGTTGCTCGGCGGCGAGTGAACCGGCTAGCCATAGCACAGCGACGGCGTGGAGGAATATTTTGCAACCCATGGTGTCTCCTATGGCATCGGTCGCCGCGGCTGGCGTTTCCCACCGCAAGCGACGCGAAGCCATAGTATATCGAATCGCACTTCTCCTTCCAATCCGCGCTTGCCTCTTATACATGGCCCTTGTTATTGTAGAGACAACGCACACGTCGCCCACCAATCGCGCACCCATTGGAGGAAAAACCATGCCCGCGCTCACCCCCAGCCAACTCGACCACTTCGCCAGCGAAGGCTACGTCGTCGTCAAAGGCGTCCTCGATCCGGTCACCACCCTTGACCCAGTCATCGACGAATACGCCACGGTCCTCGACAGCTTGGCCGACGCGCTCTATGCTCAAGGCGAAATTACCTCGCGCTACGAAGAGCTCGAGTTTGGCGACCGCTACATCCAGATCTGCGTTGAAACCGGCCGCATCCACAGCCAGTACTTCGACTTCTCTCTGCCCTTTCAAAACGTCCAATCCGACACCCCCTTCTGGGCCGGACCGGCCGTCTTCCGCGCCTTCACCGACCCGAACCTGCTCGACGTCGTCGAGTCGCTGATTGGCCCGGAAATTTACTCTAATCCAGTCCAGCATGTGCGCATCAAGCCGCCCGAGCACCATCTGCCCAAGAACCAGTTCGGCAACGCCGTCCTCGGCGCGACCCAATGGCACCAAGACCACGGCGTCGTCACCGAAGAAGCAGACGACACGCAGATGCTGACCATATGGTTCTCGCTCCAAGACACACCCATCGAGAAGGGGCCACTGATGGTCGCGCCCGGCTCGCACAAAAACGGGCTGCTGCCGCACTGCTCCAACTACATGGACAACGCACCCCAATTCGCCGGTGCGACCCAAGTGCCAGAAAAACTCTTCGCCGCCGATCGGGCCATTCCCGTGCCGGTCGAGCGTGGCGATGTCATCTGCGTCCACAAGCAGACCGTCCACGGCTCCTATCCCAACGTCAGTGACGAGGTCCGCTGGAGCTTTGACCTGCGCTACAATCCCACCGACCAGCCCACCGGGCGCATCGCCTTCCCAGGGTTTGTCGCCCGCAGCCGCCGCGATCCCGACAGCGAGCTACGCGATCCCGCCGAGTGGAACCGACTGTGGCTAGAGGCGCGGGCCAAAATGGCGACCATCAACCAAGACGGCCAGATCGACGTCCCCTTCCGCCGCGAGCAAATGGAAATGGCGCATCCCCTATGTGCCTAAACGCCATGCAACCATTCGACAGCTACGCCGACCTGCTCTCCTGTATCCAAGATAACGGCCACACTCCACAAATCCTCGGCCGCGCACCCGACGGCCAGCCCATTGTCGCGATCAAAAGCGGCGGCGACAAAACACCGGCCATTTTCATCAGCGCCGGTAGCCACGCCACCGAACAAGCCGGCGTCAGCGCGGCCTGCGCCCTCATCGACGAGATCGAGACCGAGCACCAGCTCTACACCATTCCCAGCCGCGACCCCATCGGCATGAACGGCCTCGCCTACGCGCTCGGCCTGAGCCTAGACGAAGCCCCAAACCTCGGCAGCCTCGACGACGTCGCCCCCTTGCTCAAAAAGCGCGGCGAAGTCCTCTATGAAGAAGGCGACACTGTGGTTGCCCTCATCGGCGAGTACGGCTACGCGACGAGCAATCTGTACAACCATCCAGTAGGCGACTGGATCGAAGTGCTCAAGGGCCGTCGGCTTTACTTCCCCGCTAGCAATCCCGGCGTCGAGCGCGCATACACACTGGTAATTGATCCCGTCGGCGAAGTCCTCCACCTCAACCGCTTCCACGACACCCCTTGGGCACCCGTCGAGCCGCGCTGTACCCGCGACCTAATGGCCGCCATACAGCCCGGTTTGACGCTGGACCTCCACGAGCACGGGGGCGATTTCTTCTGGTTTTCAGCGCGGCACCAGCGCACCCCCAGCAACCAGCAATGGGAGGAGACCATGGCCAGCGAGATGATCGCCGCAGTTGCGGCTTCCGGCGCGCCCCTCGCCCCGAGCGAGTACTTGCCCGGATCCTTTTTCACAACAGGGCCGCACAGCGTCTTCTGGCTCAATCCCCAGCAGCGCGGCGAGGGCCTCAACCTCGCCGACTTTGCCGCGCACACTTACGGCTTGGCCTTCACCATTGAGACCGGCATGGAACTGCCCTTTGCCGAGCGGGTCCACACCGCAAAGATCGTCGTGCAAAAGGCCGTAGAGGTGTTTGCAGAGCGCCACGCCGAATGCCCATCGGCCACGCCCTAAGCCGCTTTCGGCTGCGGGAATTCAACCGCAATGTTCGGCTGTTCTTCGCTTTTGGCACCTCGATCAACGCCGGCATGGCGCTTTTTTCCCTGCTGTACAACCTCTATCTACTGCGTCTCAGCTACCAAGAGGACTTCATCGGCCAAGTTGCCAGCATGGCACCGCTGGCGACTGGCCTATTAGCACTACCCACCGGCATCCTGAGCGACCGCCTCGGTCGCCGCCCCTTCCTCATCGCCTCGGGCCTGCTGCTGGCCATCTCCCAGTTGGGCCTGTGCTTGACCACGTCGCCGGGCGCCCTGCTGGCATTCTCATTTGTCGGCGGCGTGGCCATGGCCTTCGTCTGGGTCAACCACGTGCCCTTCCTCTCGGACAACGCCCATCCAGCGCGGCGCGCCGAAGCCCTCGCCATTTGGTCGGCCCTGCAAATAGTCGTCCGCATGCTCTTGAGCCTAGTCGGTGGCTTCATGCCCGGGGTCATGGGCTACTTCCTCGGCCTTTCCACCGAAGTTCCAGAGCCCTTCCGCTACGCGCTGTTCTTCGGCGCGGCGTGTTCGCTCATCGCCGTCGTGCCGATGTTGTACGCATCCGGTCAAACCCGCCGCGAAAGAGCACCCGCGCCAACCCGGCGTCGCCCTGAGCACGCCGAAGCTCGAAAGTCGCCGGACGAGACCGAGCCAATGGCCTCGCCGTGGCGCGTCTTTGCCGCTATTACTGCATTGAGTGGCACGCGCGGCTTCTCTATGGGACTGACGTACCCATTCTTCAACGTATTTTTCGAAGCCGAACTAGGTGTTGGCCCGGCTGCGATCGGCGCAATCTTCTTCCTCAGCCAACTCGCCGGCCTACCAGCGACCTTTGCCGCGCCAACGCTAGTGCGCCGCTTCGGACCGACGCTGACCATCCTTCCATCCCGCATTATGGGCGGCAGTGCTCTCGGGATCATGGGGGCCTTTATCAGCCTGCCGTTGGCCGTGCCCATGTTCCTACTCGTGCGCATCGGCGAAGTTATCGACAACCCGTCCGACCAGCACTTTTCCACCCAAGTACTGCCCCGGCGCTTCTGGGCGCGGATCCAGGGCCTCCGCGTCTGCGGCTTCCAGCTTTTGAGTTTTCTCGGCAGTCTCATCGGCGGCACGCTCATCCTCGACTATGGCTACGGGGCTGTCTTTGGCTTGGCCTGCGCGTCGCGGATTGCGAGCGGCTTGATTATGGCGGCTTTTTTCGGGCTGCGGCCAGCGCGATCTCCTGCAACAGAACGCTAGTGCCAATCACTCGCGTGGGAATCTAATAGAGCTCTTCCCGCACAACGACAAAGTTTCTATTGACACACGGACTCCGTTCTGGTAGTGGTTAATGAGAGATTGTCACTGGTGTGAACATGAACGGCTAACAATGAAAAAAGCCTCGTTGTTCAACGTCGCCCTAGTGTCGGTCAGTGTCCTATTCGCGCCGGCCAGCCGCGCTCAAGACTATACGCGCTGGAATCTGCCCGAAGGGGCCCTCGCCCGGCTGGGCAAAGGACGCGCGAAAACAGGACAAGCAACAGCGGCGGTCTATTCGGCTGATGGTACGCGGTTGGCGGTGAACACCAATATCGGCATCTGGCTCTACGATACCTACGCTGGTGCCGAAGTTGTTCTGATTCCAGAAAGAGACGCCGAAGTAATGGCTCTCTCCTCGGATGGCTCCACCTTGGCCAGTATCAGTGGGGGGTTCGACAACGCGATCGAGCTATGGGACGTGGACAGCGGACAACTCAAAGCCACCCTCGAAGGGAATCAGATAACTTCGGTAGCTTTCTCACCGGATGGAGCCACCCTCGCTAGTGGCAGTTGGGACACTACGATCCGGTTGTGGGACGTGGATAGCGAACAACTCAAGGCCATCCTCAAAGGGCATATGGAGCGGATCAACTCCGTGTCCTTTTCACCCGATGGGGCTACTCTCGCCAGTGGCAGCAACGACACTACGATCCGGTTGTGGGATGCGGACAGCGGACAACTCAAGGCCATCCTCAAAGGACATAAGGCCCAGATCAGTTCCGTGTCCTTTTCACCCGATGGGGCTACTCTCG
Organism: Gemmatimonadota bacterium; assembly: GCA_028875335.1. The sequence goes on along the minus strand of JAPPEF010000204.1, from coordinate 3,291 downwards.
CCAGTGGCAGTTGGGACAATACGATCCGGTTGTGGGATGCGGACAGCGGACAACTCAAGGCCATCCTTAAAGGACATAAGGCCCAGATCAGTTCCATGTCCTTTTCACCCGATGGGACTACTCTCGCCAGTGGCAGTTGGGACAATACGATCCGGTTGTGGGATGTGGACAGCGGACAAATACAGAACACTCAGGGGCTGCGGGCGCTTATTTATTCCGTGTTATATACGCCGGACGGGGCCTCTCTGATCGTTGCCAGTGGTTACGGCGCGCTCCAGTTGTGGGATACGGACAGCGGACAAATGCAGGGCATTTTGTCGGGGCATACGATTTGGGTCAGTTCGGTAGCTTTCTCGCCAGATGGGTCCACCTTGGCTAGTGCCCATGGGGACAAAGTACGGCTGTGGGATGTGGACAGCGGCCAGTTCAAGGATCTCAAAGGGCATACGGGTTCTGTCTATTCAGTATCATTTTCGCCCGATGGATCTGCCTTAGCCAGTAGTAGTCTGACGATCCGGTTGTGGGATGTGGATAGTGGACAAATGCAGAACATTTTGCACAGAGGTATCTGGACAGGTTCGGTAGTTTTTTCGCCGGATGGCTCCATCCTAGCTAGTGGCCATGGAGACGGCAAGGTACGGCTATGGGACGCGGACAGCGATCAGGCAGAATTCATTTTCCCCCAAGGAGATACGGGAGCTGTCTTTTCCGTGACCTTTTCGCCAGATGGATCCACCCTAGCTAGTGGCCATAGGGACGGTAAGGTACGGCTGTGGGACGTGGACAGCGGACAACTCAAAGCCTCCCTCGAAGGACATGCAGATGACACGGATAATTGGATTACTTCAGTAGCTTTCTCTCCGGATGGGGCCACCCTCGTCGGTAGCGGTTCTGACGGCGCGCTCCAGTTGTGGGACGTGGACAGCGGACAATTCAAAGCCTCCCTCGAAGGGAATCATATCACTTCGATAGCTTTCTCTCCGGATGGAGCCACCCTCGCCGGTGGCAGTTGGGACGATACGCTCCGGTTGTGGGATACGGACAGCGGACAACTCAAAGCCTCCCTCAAAGGACATGCAGATCGCGTCTCTTCCGTGGCATTTTCGCCAGATGGGACCATTCTGGCCAGTGGCAGTAACGACGGCACGATTCTGCTGTGGGACCTGTTGAACATCCCAGATCCACCTGTCGATATATCCGTTCCACTCGGTTTTGCTGTCGAGCAGTGGTCGTGGTTGGAACCGGTCGCCATGGATCTTATCGCGAATCGCGAGTATGGCACGGGGATCATGGGTGCTACAATCCTCAACGCCGCGTCCGACAATGGAGCAGTATTACTCTGGAGGTACTCAGCAGGAAGAGAGGACTTCGTCGCCCGCATCCCTGCCGAGTTGGTAAACGCAGTGCCGACAGTCCGCTTCGATCAAACTGGAGTGTTTGACAACAAGCTCTTTGTGACTATCAACGCTGGCCCGGCTGGACGTCGTAAAACTCGCGTCGTAATCGTAGAGCCGAACGGCGAGTTCCGCGACGCAAGAAACATCTACGATAAAAATTCGACCCAAGCGTTCATTGAATTCAGTAGCCCAGCGGGCTATCCAGCCGGGGCCTATATCTACGATGCAGACAGCGGGCAAGGCCAGTCTTTCTACCGGCTGAATACGTACTTCTATCTCCACCTAATCGCTTCCCATACCCTACCTGCCGACAGAAGCGATATCGATCCAATGGACCTGAAGGCCGATCCAACCGGAAAATACGGCGGTCTGCTGACGCTCTCGGATACCGATCTCAACCACGACGAACTTTCAGGCTTGTACCAACTTCACGCCAAAGGAGAATGGCACACGTTGGTGCCGCCGGTACCTGTCAGTGAGCGTCAATTCCAAGGCATCGCGTTCTCTAACGCTGGGCCGCTTGGCAGCGCTCTCTATGTAGCAGACGCCGTAACAGACAACATTTGGATCGCAAGCCCCAAAGGTCACATTGAAGCCTTTGCGGTCGGCTTTACTAATCCGCAGCGCATCGCCATCGGGCCGGAGGGAGCCGACATGTGGGTTGCCGACCAGACGGGATTGTATCGAATCTTCTCGACCGATCCAGCCGATTGGGAAGCTGCCAAGGCTACCTTGCCGGTCGCCAGCAGTCTAGAGTCCAACTACCCCAACCCCTTCAACAGCTCCACCCAGATCCCCTACCGCGTGAGTGTCTCTGGCCCGGTGCGGCTGGTGATCTACAACGTCCTCGGCCAACCGATGCGCACGCTGGTGGACGGAGTCCAAGCTGCCGGCGCGTACCAAGTTCCTTGGGACGGCCGCGACCATAGCGGCGTACGCGTCGCCAGTGGGGTTTACTTGTACCGGCTTCAGGCCGGGGCAGTCACCCAAGTGCGCAAGATGCTGGTCTTGCAATAAAATAGCCCAGAACCGCTGGCAGTGTTCCATCTCCTATTCCCATTCCCCCAAGAGGTTCCTCTGTTTTCCGACCGCCAGATTCATCGACGGCGACGGGAAGCTCTGCGCTGCTGCGGACAGTCGCTGAAGTCCCGGCGTGGGTCCTGGCTGACCACATCTGGATAATAGAGCGGCTGGTCCGCTTCGACCAGCATCCCGTCTCCACGCATGATCTGGTTAGACGTTCGGGGCTTTATCCGGCTCGGATACTGCTTGCGATATTGCGCACTTTCCCGCCTAGTCGACTCGATGGCTTCCGCAAAATCAAAGCCATCGCAGAGCGCGGACTTGAGTTGCTCCAGTTCGGCGGCCGTCTCCCCTGCGGCGCAGCCTGCCAGATTGCGCTGCTCGTCTGGATCGTCGATCAGATCGAAGGCCAGGTCCTCGTAGGTGTGGAAGGCGATGTACTTGTAGCGCGGCGAGCGGATCATGCGGTATCCTTTGCCCAAGTGCCCGACGATGACGCCGGGGCGCGCTGCCAGAGCCGGACAGGCATCGCCCCGCACCGCCGGCGTCAAGTCAATGCCGTCCAGATCGTCGAGCAGGGGCGCGTCGGTCAGGCCACAGAGCGTGGGAAAGATATCAGCCAGGCTCACCGGCGCGGCGATTTCAGCCGGCGAGAGCTGACCCCTGCGGTGCTCCGGCAGAGAGATGATCAGCGGCACCCGCACAGAAGCTTCGTGCCAGGTCTGTTTCCACCACAGGCCGTGCTCCCCAGCCAGTTCGCCGTGATCCGAGGTGTAGACAATGACGGTGTTGTCGAGCAGCCCGTCGCGCTCCAGAACCGCTAAAAAGTCCCCTATGATCTCGTCCAATTGATCTACGCAGGCAGCGTATG
>JAPPEF010000234.1 GCA_028875335.1 Gemmatimonadota bacterium | reverse complement strand
ATCTGGACAACGACGAGCTCTTGGAAGTGACGCCCAAGGCCCTGCGCGTGCGCAAGAGGGAACTGCAACACAGCCTGCGCTACCGCGCCGAAAAAAACGCCAAGAAAGTCTAGCTCGTCCTATCGCCCCCGATCCATAGCCCGTAGTATGCCAGACCAATATCTGCGCACAATTCGCCATTTCAACCGCGACATACACCTGTATCTATTCGCTTCTGGGCTAGTTGGATTTTGCCTATTCAGCGGCATTTACTCGCTATTGTTCAATTTATATTTGCTGCGGCTAGGCTACGGTCCTGCATTCGTCGGCCAAGTCAACGCCGTCGGCGGCCTAGCCTTTGCCCTATCCAGCCTACCGAGCAGTTTTCTCGGCGGCCGTTGGGGCAATCGCCGTACAATGATCCTCGGCCTTGGCTTGGCCGTCGTCGGCCATGCGCTGCTTTCCCAAGCTGAGTTCGTCCCTAATATCCACCAGCAAAACTTCATTCTCAGCATGAACTCCCTCGGCTTACTCGGCATCTCGCTGTACATCGTCAACGGCTACCCCTACTTGATGAAGGTCTCCAGCGCCGCACAGCGCCACCACGTATTTTCGCTCCAAGCCGCCCTCTTCCCCCTTGCGGGTTTCGCTGGCAGTTTGGTCGGGGGCTTCCTGCCGGGCGGCTTTGCCAGCCTCTTGCAACTTTCCCTCGACCATCCCGCCCCTTATCGGCATACATTGCTCTGCGCCTCCCTGCTACTCACCCCAGGCGTATTTGCCCTTGTGGCGACGAGTCAAGAAACCCACGAACCCCATGAAGACACTCCAACGGATGCCCCCCCCTTGCCGCTGAAGCTCATCCTGCTACTCTCTTGTATTGCGTTTCTTTACACCGCCAGTGAAGGGGCAGTCCGCACTTTTTTAAATGTCTATCTAGATGACGCCTTAAATGCGAGTACCGCCCTAATTGGTACGCTGGCTGCTTCAGGACAATTACTCGCCATTCCCGCCGCCCTCATGATGCCCTTTCTAGTGCAGCGTTTTGGTCGCACCCGCACGTTCAATGGAGCGGTTTTGTGCTCGGCTCTGATCTTGGTCCCCCTCGCTTTAATTCCCCATTGGGCCATTGCTGGTTTATGCCTTATGGGCACGATGTGTCTGGCGGGGGTCCGCCGACCGGCCTTCACCGTTTTCCAACAGGAAATGATGCCACTGCGCTGGCGGACAGCAATGGCCGGAGCGGCGGCGACAATGACCGGCTTCGGTTATGCTGGCGTATCGCTAGGTGGGGGTTATGTGATTGAAGCGCTGGGATATCGCGCCCTATTTCTTATGGCAGGTTGCTTAACAGCCTCTGGCGCGGCGATTTTTTGGCTTTGTTTTAGGCATCGCGACGATCATGGTGAAGTAGGCTCTGGCTAGCATTCTCGTCGAAGGCGAAAGCGACTACACCGCCTAAAACATTGCAGTAGGACCACCTAGTCTTCTCTGTATCGTCGTGTGAAGTCTGAGCAGCCGATCTACTTACACGACAGTAGAGGTGGTTTGAGATGCTTCGCTCCGCTCAGCATGACACGGTGAAGCAGAGCATCCACTTGTCATGCTGAGCGGAGCGAAGCGGAGTCGAAGCATCTTAGACCTCGATGGCCATGTATAACGGTACTATCGTGTACTAAGGCAGCCGATTTAAACCAGCGCGTCGGCTAGCTCCTGGGCCTGGACCATGCGGGCGTAGCAACCATCTCGGGCCAGCAAATCTTGGTGGGTGCCGCGCTCGACAATGCGGCCTTGGTCCAGCACCAAGATCAGGTCGGCCCGGCGCACAGTGGACAGGCGGTGGGCAATGACCAAGGTCGTGCGATTGTATATGAGCCGCTGGACAGCTTCTTGGATAAGGACCTCAGTTGCCGTGTCCACCGAGGAAGTGGCTTCGTCGAGGAGCAGCACCGGGGCGTTTTTGAGCAAGGCGCGGGCAATGGACAGACGCTGCTTTTGCCCACCCGACAGGCGCACGCCGCGCTCGCCGATCAAGGTGTTGTAGCCTTCGGGCAGATCGCAGATGAATTCCTCGGCGTTGGCCGCTCGGGCCGCTTCCTCCATGTCGGCTTGGCTGGCTTCGGGACGGCCAAAGAGGATGTTGTCGCGCACGGTGCCGTGGAAGAGAAAGACGTCTTGGGGGACGGAGGCGATATGGCCGCGCAGATAGTCCAGAGGCAGACTCCGCACATCGTGGCCCCCGAGTTGGACTTGGCCCTTTTGCGGGTCGTAGTAGCGCGGCACCAAGGCGGCAATAGTGCTCTTACCAGCACCCGTGGGGCCGACTAAGGCCACCACCTGTCCGGCTTCTACCTCGAAATCAATATCGTGCAGCACGGGCTGATCTGGCTCGTAGCCAAAAGTGAGACGGTCAAAGCGCACAGACCAGTCCAGGTGGGCTGGAGCCACCGCGTTGGGCGCGTCAACGATAGTGGGCTTTAGCGCCAGCAGAGCGAAGATCCGTTCGGTGCTGGAGGCCGCTTTCTGCAGCACATCGTTGATGGAAGCCAAGCGCAGAAAAGGCTCGTAGATATGCGCCATATAGGCGACGAAGACAAACAAATCAGCCACGGAAATGCCGCCTTGCAGCGCATCAGTACCCCCCGCCCAGATCACCAACACCACCCCTACCCCACCGGCTCCCTCGATTAGGCCGGAAGGGATAATGGAGATCTTGTTGGCAGAGATCATGCGGTCGCGGAAGGTCTGGCTGCGGGCCTCAATGCTGCGGGCGCAGCGCTCTTCTTGGACGAACGATTTGATGACGGAGACACCGGAGAGGTAGTCCTGCACTTGAGCCACTAAATCGCCCAAGCCGCCCCGCACTCCAGCCCACATACTCCGCACTCGCGAGACGTAGCGGAAGACGAGGAAGGCAGTCAGCGGGATGGGCAGCAGCGCGATGAGGGCGAGGCGGGCGTCGAGGACAAACAGCACAGTCAACATGGCACCGGGAATGACTATGGCGATGAAAGTCTCAGGAATGCCGTGGGCGATAAAGTCCTCCACGGTCTCCACGTCGTTGATGGAGCGGGACATGAGTTCGCCGGTGCGGCGCTGGTGGAAGAAGCGGTGCGGCATCCGTTGCAAATGGCGGTACACCCGATTCATGAGCCGGTGCATGACCTGATAGGCAGCCACGTGCGAGTACAGGCCGTACCCATAGCGCACCAAGCCCCGGATCAGGTAAGAGCCTAGCAACAAGAGAGATAGCTTCAGCAGACCAGCCGAGGAGCCGCCCCCTTCGGTGAGCCATTGGATGAGGCGGCGGATAACTAAGGGCGGTAGTAGGTTGGCAGCGACAAAGAGGAATCCGCAGCCAATGGTCAGGGCTAGGAGGGTGCGTTGGGGACGGACGAGGCGATAGAACTGGCGGATGAAATTCACGGAGCGGTCGGGTCCATGGTTTTTCTGGCCAAGGTTCAAAAATAGAATAGCAGCAGCGGGATTTCTACCTCGTCCGGGGTCAGCCCTCCGTGGGCACCGTGCTTGTTCATCTCGAATTTGTCTTTTTCATACCACCAGACCGACTCGCCAGCAAAGGGTAGAACGACCAAGTTGCCCACTCGGTCGAGAAAGCGGGAGGATGGGGGCAATGGCCCAAAGAGGCCATCTTCGATCAGATCCGCGGTGCGGCAGACTTGGGCGCGGCCTTCAAGTTGACGAGCCAACAGAGCGTGGGCTTCGTCGAGCCGGTCGTCCTCGACGTAGAGAAAGAAATCGCGGCACGCGCCGGCCGGCACCAAGGGACGGCCAGCGCGGTCAGTGCGCAGCATGGGAATCAAACCGGGAAAACGGGACTCGTCGTTTATGTACACGGTGGTTTCCGGGTTGACCGAAGCCTGACCATGGTCGGCAATGAGGGCGAACAACGTGCGCTGTAAACGGCCAGCCAGCGGACGCCAAAAGAGCCGCTCAACCGAGGTCAGAAAGGTGTCGATTTCGACTTGAAACTGCGGCGAGTCCGGTCCGTAGCAGTGGCCTATAAGGTCGATCTGGTCGAAGTAAAACAGGAAATAAGCCGGCCCCGAACGCGGCTTTTGCAGCAGCATAGCCAGATTGGTCAGGGCCTCGGAAAAGGTGTAGCAGGGATGGGCTTGCGCACCTTGCAAGTACGCGTCAGAACAGGTTGAGGGAGTAAAAGCCCGGCTTTGAAAAACGAAACTTTCGACTCCTAACCGCCCCAACTCTTGGTACAATGTGCCTTGGGGAAAGACGGTTTGAGCCGCTTCCCGAGGCAGCGAATTGGGCTGTTTGCTATCGGCTCGGGCAAAGGGCAACGGGGTGATAATAGCGTCGAGGCTCGGCTCGTAGTACTGCCATTCAAACACGCCGCTGCGTCCAGGCGACAGCCCCGTGTGAATACAGGTGATGTGGGCAGCGGTGGTAGAAGGAAATTGCGCGGTAAGACGATTCACCGATCCTTCGCGGCCAATATCGCTGAGGAAGGGATAGCGATCTTGGTAGCGCTCGAAAAAGCGCCAGCCAAAGGAGTCAACAAAAAAGAGCACCACCGTGTCGCAAGGCCCCACAGCCGTCAGCAGCGCCGGGTCGAGGCTAGGCGATCCTTGGCCGGTCAGGACCCATTTGATGGTGGCCGGCAGGTCGGCAAAACAGTGGCCGTTATAGCGAGGGCGGATGAAGCGGTCGTCGAGCACGATGCGATAGAGACTCACAAAAAGCGCGTAATCCCAAAGCCCAAGCGCCAGTTGTCAGGGCCCGCGTCGTCGGGTGCCCCCACCAAGTACTGGGCTGGACTAAGGCGCGTATTATTGGTGGCGAAGATGTAAAAAGTATGTCCTCCCGTATCTATGGACAGGCCCCAAGCCAGCGAATTGTGCGAGCGGCCCACTTCGCCTGGCAATAAAATGCCCTGGTACCCGGTCAGGGTCGGACTGTACTCCAACCACACGCCCCACATATCGTCGAAGTAATACTGGACATACGTTCCCAGCGTAAAGGTGTATTGCGTCTCGACGCTGAAAACGGCGCTGTTGTACAAATACGAAGGCACCAACCCGATGCCCAACTTTTCGTCCAGCAGTGCATTGAAAATCAATTGCCCATAGTACTGAAAATTGTCAGCCGCAGCCGCCTTGCGATCGACAATAGCCGGCATATCCGTATTCCAAGCCACGCCGATGTTTAGGGCCAAGACCGCTGGCAAGCGCTCGTGGGAAAATTGCAGCCAATGGTACTGCAACTGCAGATCCAAATTGTCCAGCATATTACTCCGCCCCAAGGTCGCCATCAGCCGGTCACTGAGGCCGTAACTGAGCGAGGTGCGGATATTGGCTGGCCCATCAAAACCGAAATTGGCCTTGTACCCCTCGTCAATAGCCGGAAGGAAGCGGTGCGAAATCTCGTAGTGGAAATCGCCTTGGGACAGCGTTTCAGCGGTGGGGTAATTGGCCGTCCTGATCGCGCTGAATAACTCCAGCCGAGTCTCGGTCGGCACACTCGCCTGCCACGACGGCTGAGCACCAGCCAAAGCCGGCAACAGCGCTCCCAAGCACAAGACGCGAATGTTCACGGTCAGTCCCTCCTGCCCTATTGAACGTGTTTTAAGTAGAACGAGACCTCGACGGCAATTTCCTGGCTCACCTTGACAAAGGCCACTATGGAGGGTGCCTCGATGTTGTAGTCGGCCAGCTTGATGGTGAAAGCCGCCTCGACCTTGGAGCGCCCCTCTTCCACTACTACGGTACCGGGCACTTCAATGGCGCGATCTACCCCGTGTAGCGACAAGATTCCCTTGGTTTTGACGCGATAGGCGACCACCGTGGAATCGACGGCGGCGTGTTCGGCGATCTTCCCTTTGTACACAGCTTTCGGCCACTGGTCCGTGTCCAGCACTTGGCGCATATCGCGGTCCCGCTTGCCAATGCCCGTATCAAAGCTGGCTAAGTCCACTTCAAAATGCAGTTGGTCCTTTGCCGCAAAAATCGGCTCGCCTTCCCAATAGATGAAGCCGTCGATTTTATCAGTCGTGCCGGTAAAAGTGAGAGCCACCACTTTGGAAGTGAACTCGACTTGGTTGCCCTCGGCCTTTTTATCGACGTGCCATTCGCCGCCGTGGACGGCCAAGGGCGAGCAGATCAGCAAGCAAATGAACCAGCGCATGAGACGGAGCTTGCAGTTTAGAGGCGAATTAGTCGTTGGGAGCCCCATTTTCTATCCAAGCGCGCACCGTTTCGAGCGCGTCCGGCGTCAGGTACGGCCCTCCGGGGGGCATGCGGGCTCCATCGATATCGGCGTCTGCCAAAAGCTTGAGATACAGGTAGCTGTTGTCGGGATCGCCCGGCTCGACCAGCGCTATGCCACGGCTGCTCTCCACATCGACGATGTTGTCGTATGCTTGCCCCGCGGACAGGTTGGGCCAGGCGCTATCGCTGTGGCAGCCGCTCAAAGCGCAGGAAACATCGAATATTGTCTCTTGCACCTGCGCAAAGGTCGCCGGCCCTTCGGCGGCAGAGTCGAATACCATATCCGTACTCGTGGTCGGACCGGAACAAGACGCCCCCGTCCATACCAACGCGACGAGCACGACGAGCGCTTTCATGGCCTTTTCTCCTTGGGATGTACCACTTCCGCAAGCTAATCACGCCGGTCTGATCCTGCAACACGCAGGGAGTCAGCAGCAAGGTTCTCCGATGAGTTCATCTTATCCTCCAAACGAGCGTTGGAAATGCCCATCAGTCGTCCTGCAGAGTCTCAAAGACGACGAGGTTGTTTCTCATAATCGCGCATATATGATCGCCCGTTAGGATGGGAGCCAAGTAAGGTTTCATCTCGGAGGAACTGTAAATGCTCCACCCCCCTTTCTCCTCTGCAAAGCCCAGCGTCTTCCGCCTCCACAAAGCACCGTACTCGGCCACGGCGTAGGCACCGATCCCGTTCGGTCTGAGGGCGTAGGCAAAATCCCCGTCCATGGTCAGTCCACTAGGAAAAAACTCGTTAGGAACATAATCGACCTCCACTGGCCTCCGTAGATCGCCTATGTCCAGCACGGCTAGCTCTCGGGGCCAGTATCGCTGGACATACGCTTTGTCACCGCTCAGCGAGATGGGTCCCAAGCCCGGCGGCACAGCGATCCGGTAGAAGTGCTCGCCGTCGGGTCCATGCTGGCGCATCTCCAGTGCCTCCAGCCCCCAGCTAGCCTTTTTCAGCCTCACCTGGAACGAGACAGAGAGCTGGTGATGGAGTTTTTCGATGGATTCCTCATACCGCTTGGAGGGACCAAAACGGCGCAAGGGCGTCCGGCTCAGCTCTTCAGGCCGACGAGGATCGGTTAGATCGAGAACGACAAAATCGTGGCCCAAGGTCAGGAAGGCGTGTGGGCCAGCCAAGCGCATCTCCCAGTTGTTGTTGAAGACGTGTTTAACCCGCTCTGCGATTGGCAGCACGTGGACTGGTTGGGGCAGGCCGCCTTCCCGCACATCGAAACTGTGCAGTTCAAGCGACTTGTTCCCAAGCAGACCAGCGTACAGATATCCCTCCCATGCGGCCCACCCCACCAGCCTAGGAGTCTGCTTCAGTAAGAAGAAGTCCCTCGCCCCAATGGGATAGAGAAATCGCTGTGCCCGCAGTTGGGGGCGCTCGGGCTGACTGAGATCGAATACGGCCACCCCCACACTATCTTGCGCCACGGACGATCCCCAGACATAAGCAGTCGAGCCGGACAGGGCCAGCCGCCAGAGCTGCCAGCCCTTTATTTTCGCCCGGCCGATTTCTCTCGGTTCCCGCCAATCCGCCACATCCACCACGCTCACTCTCTGCTCCAACAGCACCACCGCCAACCGATCTTTCAGCGCCAAATCTACGACGGACTCCTGCTGATACCAGAGGCGGCCCATCGGCTTGACCGGCTCTTCTATACGCTGAGACTGCGTGGCATCCAACCACATCACAATACCCCCAGCAATCAGGGCCAGTGCGCCTACAGTCCATTGGAAACGTCTGCTTGCCTGCGCTCTAAACACCCGGCAGACCCACAGCAACACACCGCCTGCTAATAGGACAGAACCCGCAACCCTAGCTAGTAGCAGCGATGGCTCGGACGCTTGGCGTAGAATCTTGGCATCGCGCTCCAACACCGTGTGGAAGACCAGCATGAGATAATACGAGACGGGCTCGAAAGACAGTAAGATGAAGCAGAATAGCCCAACCCAAGCTGTCATCAGGCCGATTATCACTGCTTGGGTGGAACGGTCGGAAAAAGCCGAGGCGAGGAACACCGCAGTGTACAGGATCAGAAAGAGAAAAAACCACAGCAGGACAATGCGGACGTACCCGACATCCGCCAAGATCGCCTCCAGATACAGAGGAGGAAAGGAAGTAACCGGCTCCCAAGAAAAGCCCCACAGGAAGTGGGGATTTCCCCATTCCGGCAGCCCAAGGTACACTCCTGCCCAGTACGCAGCTAGTACAACCAGTAGCCCGGAGGCCCCCACCACAAACTTCACCCCCAGCAACCAGCCGCGATTCAACGGGCGGATAAACAGGAAGGACAACGTCCCCCGGCTCCGCTCATCAGCCACCGCGTCCATGCCCATCAGCACAGCGCCGAACAGACCTACCAGATAGGCTACTATCTCAAGAGAGACGTGGGCCAGCAGCCCGACGAACAGCCCCAAGCAGGCACCAACGGCGATTTTGTAGATCGCCTCGCGCCCTTCTTTCCAAATCAGCGCTCGTAGCGGATTCACGATTTGCCTCCTTCCGCGTCGTGGACGTAGGCGACGAAAGCATCCTCTAAGCTCAGATCCATCACGTCCGCGATCCGGCCGCCCTGCGCTTCTATCTGGGCGGCTTGTTCTGCGCCGTATCCCATCACCGTCAACAGCCGCTGTGATCCCTCTCCTCGCACCTCCCGCAAGCCGGAGATACCAGCCAACTCGCCCGCATCTTCCGCCAAGCGCACCACCACCCGCTTAGCCGACTGTTTCACCTCATCCACCGTCCCTTCCACTTGTAGCCGACCAGCCTCGATAATGGCCACCCGATCGGCCACCCGCTCCACCTCATGCACCAGATGCGACGACAGAAAGACCGTGCGTCCCTCCTCTTGGATTAGCCCGATGATGCTCTCGAGAAAGTCGCGCCGCACCACCACGTCCAGCCCCGAGGCCGGCTCGTCGAGGATCAGCAGCCGCGGCTCGTGCCCCAGGGCCAAGGCCAGGGCCAGTTGGGCGTTCATGCCGCGGGAGAGGTGCTTGACTTTCTGTTCCGGGTCCAAACCAAAACGGTCAATGAAGCCTTCGACTTTGCTTTGATTCCAAGTCTCGTAGAACTGGCCAGTGAACCAGACCAACTCCCGCACCTTCATCCACCCGTACAGGATCGGATTCTCCGCTACGTACCCCACCTGCCGCCACAGCGTCAGCGAGTCCCGTCCCGGATCTAGCCCCAGCACCTCCACCTGCCCGGCCGTAGGTGTAAGCAGATTCATCAGTATTTTGATGGTCGTGGTCTTACCGGCTCCATTGCGCCCCAAAAAGCCGCAGACCGCGCCAGCGTGCACCTCTATCTGGAGATCGTCCACAGCCGTGCGCTGGCCAAAGCGGTGGGTTAAACCGGCGACGGCGATCGCTGTATCAGTCATGTCGATTCGCTTTCCTCTTTGCCGAACTGGTTCAGACGTTTCTGAAAGAGCTGCTGCATCTCCGCCGGACTCAGCCCTAGCTCAGTCGCCTGGACTAGAGCTTTGTCGAGCATTTGCCGCACGATCTCGAATTTTTCCTCCTGACTCATGGTCACCTCCTTTTCGGCCACATAAGTGCCCATGCCTCGCTTTTTGTAGATCACCCCGTCGCGCTCCAATTCCAAATAGGCCCGCACCACAGTATTGGGATTAATCAAGTACTGCCCAGACAGAGCCCGCACCGAGGGCAGTTCGTCGTGCGGCTTGAGCACTTTGGTGGCGATCTGGTACTTCACCTGCTCAATGATCTGCAGGTAGATGGGAACCCCACTGGACGGATCTATGCGCAATGGCGACTCTCCTTAGCTGTCCTGCCCCTGTCTAGTGGTAATTGTGCGCCGACTGTCGCGTTTCATAGTGCCTCCTCATCGAGAAATTTCCTACAGTATCGGTGTATCGGTATAACGATACAGTGACATAATAAAACATCCTGTATGCTCAGGCAAGTACTTTTTTATCCATCAGGCAAAAAAATGGGCCAGCGTTTTAATGCTGACCCATAATTGCAAAAGATATATGGTACCAAGAGCCTAGGCCGGGAAGGGCCGTGAGGAATTTGTCAGAGCTTACAAGAGACGCCTGCTCAGCCTACTCACAAACTCTTCTCAATCGTCGCCACAATCTCGTCTGTATTGCGTAGTATCCTAAGGCGCTCTACGATCAGCCCTTGCGAGTCCACCAAGTAATACGAGGGCAAGGAGTTCACTTGGTAGGACTTGGCCACGTCCGCACCCCAGCCGTCAGCGCGCACGTGGACGCCTTCGATCTCGTGTTTATCAATCGCCTCTCGCCAAGCGGCTTCGTCCGTGTCTAGCGACAGATTGAGGAAGACCAAGGGTTTATCGGCCGCCTTTTTCTTGATTCTGCGGAGATCGGGCAGGTCGCCGATACACGGGACGCACCAACTCGCCCAGAAGTCGAGCAGAACCACCTGCCCCTTGAACTGGCTCAGCGATACGGGCTGACCGTCGAGGTCGTAGAGGGTGAATTCGGGCGCGGGTTGCCCGGGCTGGAGTTTCAGGGCCTTATGTAGCGCCGCTTGGACGACCTCGGTGTATTCCGGGTACGGGTTGATCTCTTGGAACTCTTCCCACATGTGCTGGGCCAACTCAAAGGCGTCGCTGCCGCGCTTGAAGCCGCGAATCACCTCTCCGGCCAAAAACCAGTAGAGCACTCGCCCCTCCAGTTTTTCTTTGGCCTGACCGTACCTTGCCGAAAAACTACTCCACGTCTTCAGAGTAACGGGCCCTGTAGTTGTAGTCATCGAATCAAGTTGGGCCTGCACCGCCCCCGACAGATCAAGGCTCGATAGATCGATTCTCTCGGACAGCTTGGGCCTCTGAGGGTGTTCGTACATCGAATCGAGTTGGGCACGGGCCGGTTCTGACAGCCACGATAGATTGAGTTTCTCGGATAGTTTGGGTGGTTCTTTTTTTAGAGAATCCTGCTTTATTTCTAGCGGCAAGTAGAACGCCACAGATCCACCCGTCGTATCCACGCTAGCCTCCTCTACCTCACTTGAAGTGAAGAAGCTATAGGACTTAGACTTTTCAAATAAGGCGTCGATTCGGGCTTGGTCAGTCTCTGAAAGACCAAATACCGACAAGTCAAAACTCTGGGATAGCTTGGGACGTCTCTTCTTTTCGTACATTGAGTCGAGCCGGACCTGAGCAGCCGACAATAACCCAACCGCCGACAAATCGACCATCTGCGACAGCTTGAACCCCCGGCCCTCCTTTTCGTACAGGGCGTCAAGTTGGGCCACGGTCTCCTCCGACAACTCCAGATCCGATAGATTGTACATCTCGGACAGATTGGGCCGTCTAAATGGGTTGGACATCTTATCTAATTCCCCGCGATCTCTGGGCGGCCGACCAATAGATCCACTTCTGAATAGAAAGGCTTGCTCTATCTGTTCCCGCCGCTCCCAGTCCAAGGTCCGCACCAGAAACGTGTGATAGTCCATCGTGCCAATAGCCTTCTCATCGACTAGAGGAATTTCCTGCAGGAAGTCGTAGTACTTCGGGGGGAGGTCGCTGTTATCCTCGCCGTTGGCAAAGCGGTACTCCGTCGGGTAAGAAATCATGAGATTGGCCCACTCGTAATTGAAGTGGGCTATCGCATAGTCGACAAACCCTAACGACAGCGCGTATTCTTTACTCCTTGCGGCCAGAAACTCGAACTGGTCTCGGCGCCGCTGATCTACTTGACGCTTGAAATCCTCGGCCTCCAGCCCCTCGTAATCCAGACGGGGACGACCAAATTCGGCCATCCATTCAACCACGAAGCGGTTGTTGTCAGCTCCTGTACCGCTAAACGAGTAGGAGGAATCGGAAAAGCCCTCTTCCACGACCACGTGCAGACTGTCGCTAGGTTCGACGAAGAACATCGACCGCACTTCATTATAATAGGCCCTGACAAGGGTCCCTCGGACGACAGGTAGTTCAAAGGAGAAGCGATTCAGACTGTCGAGAACGACGCGTTCCTCGGAGTCTTCCAGCGCCGACGGCGACTCGTAGCCAAATGTGATTTCCCGCGAAGTTGGGGACTGGATTTCGCCGGTGATGATCGCAACCGACGACTGGCTTTGGGTGCTGGCCAAACAAGCGCTCGACGCCGTGAGTATGGCGATTAGAAGACTACCGTAGGTGTTCGTCATGGGGTTCTCCATTTAAGGTCTGCTCAAGGGACGCCTGCACAGAGCGCAGAGTTCTCATAAGCCCTGCTCGATCATCGCGACAATCTCGTCTGTATCCTTGACTCCAGACAGACGATCTAAGATCAGTCCTTGGGAGTCCACCAAGTAATACACAGGAAGGACACTCACTTGGTAGCTTTTGGTTACCTCTGTACTCCAACCCTCAGTGCGCACGTGGACGCCTTCGATCTCGTGTTTATCAATCGCTTCTCGCCAAGCAGCCTCATCCACGTCCAGCGATATGTTGAGGAAGACGACCGGCCAGCCGACCGTTTTTTCTTTGATTTTGCGGAGATTGGGCAGGTCGCTGATACACGGCTTGCACCAACTCGACCAGAAGTCGAGCAGAACCACCTGCCCCTTGAACTGCCCCAGCGATACGGGCTGGCCATCGAGGTCGTCGAGCGTAAAAGCGGGCGCGGGTTGCCCAGGTTGTAGCTTGAGCGCCTCATCCAGAGCGGCCTGGACAGGTTCATTGTATTCCGGGTGCGGATTGATCTGCTGGAAATCCTCCCACTTGCGATAGGTCAACGCAAAAGCTTCGCTGCCGCCGCGCTCGAACCCATCGATCAGCTCTCCAGCCAGAAACCAGTAGAGCACTCTCCCCTCCAGTTTTTGCTTGGCCAGATCGTATCTCTTTGCCAAATTCCACGTCCGGCCTACTGGAGTGTCAACCTGGATCTGGATGGCCTCCGACAGATTCCGGTCTTCCCAGTCTAAGAAAAGTCCCAGAAACCAACGATAACTGTCTGAGCCTATGGCCTTTTCGTTCACCAAGGGGATTCCCTGTAAGAAGTCGTAGTACTCCGGGGTAATATCTCTGTTTTCGCGGCCGTTGACAACGCGATAATTCGTCGGGTAGGCCATCATGAGTTCGGCCCACTCGTAATTGAAGTTGGCCGTCGCATAGTCAATGTACCTTGGAGACAGGGTGTATTGCTCGCGCCCCTCGGCTAGAAACTCGAACCGCTCCCGTCGCCGCTGCTCCACTTGGCGCTTAAAATCCTCCACCTCCACATCCTTGTAGCCGCCGAGGCTGGAGGAGCGAAAGCGCGGCCCTAACTCGGCTATGAAGCGGCTGTTGTCCGCGTTGGGACCGCTAAACGAGTAAACGCCCTCCTCCACGACGATGTGCAGACTGTCGCCGGGTTCGACGAAGAAGATTGATCGCCCTCTCTCGTAATGCCCCCAGACGGAAGTTCCTCGAACGACAGGCAACTCAAAGGCGAAGCGGTCTAGGCTATCGAGGACAACGCGCTGCTTGGAGCTTTCCAAGGCCGACGGCGATTCGTAGCTAAATGTGATTTCCCGCGCGGTTGGATCCCGGATTTCGCCAGTGATGATCGCAACCGATGGAGGACTCTGCGCGCTTTCGACAGCTAGACAAGCACTCGACGCCAAGAGCATGGCAATAAGGAAATTACCGTATGTATTCCTCATAACCCTTTCTCCCTGCTAGCCATACGCGCCGTGATCGAGGAAGCCGAGCAGCCTTTTCAAGCGGGGATTCGCATTTTCGTACACATGCGGCGGCATTTGGTAGTTCATAAACGGGTAGTACTTGTGCCCGATGATCCGGCGCGCATACGTCACCTGAGTGATGTACCGCGTGCGGTCGCTGCGGTTCGGCCCCCCGCGATGCCACACCTGATTGTTGAACATGACGACGCTCCCCGCCGGCGCGCTGTTGTGGACGATTTTCTCTTCCCACTCGGAGCCCTCGATCTCGACCGGCGATTTGCCGAGCAGGTGCGTTTTCGGAATCACTTCCGTCCCGCCGTGCGCCGGCGTATCCACATCGGTCAAATAGTAGTTGGCCGTGAAGAACAGCACCGGGAGGTGGACGTTCGGCGGCGGCTTGCCATCTGTGACGACGTAGTGCGGAGCATCGTCCTGATGCCACGTCGAGAGGCCTCCGCCCGGAAGCGTCTGGAACGAGTTGTTGTGAATCACGTGGCAATTCGGTGCTACCAACGCCTCGGCGAAGCTCACAATCGGCTCGAGATCGAACAGGCGCAGGTTCGCTGCGCTCGTCTCGAATAGCCGATGCGCGAGCTTCGTGTACTCGCTGTAGTTGTTCAGTCCATTCGGATTGTCCGCCAGCGCCCGGTCCAAATCGGCCCGCAATTGCGCACACCAGTCCGGCGGGAGAACGTTTTTAACGAGCAGATACCCATCGCGATGAAACCGCTCGGTCCACTGGGCGATCTGTTCGGCGGATTGTTGAACCCCGGCGAGGGACAGTTCTTTTGACATTTTGGGCAATCCCATATTTCGTGTGGAAGGCCGATTGGCGCATCGCGAGGACGATGCCTTTCTTTCACTAAGTGTATATAGCCAAAATCTGGTGAGGTAGCCACTTAACCCAAAGGAGACGCCATGTACATCCAAGACCAACTCCCCCACGACCGCGTCACCGACGACAACCTGAGCTACTACAAAGCCATTGGCGTCGATTACCTGACCATCAACTCCCTCCCCCTCGACCTGCACACCTACCCCGAGATGGTCGAGTACCTCCGAGAAGTCCGCGCCCGCGCCGAAAAAAACGGCCTCCGCTTGTACAACGCCGCCTTGACCGGCCCAGACGAAATCACCCTCGCGCAACAAGACCGCGACGCCAAAATCGAAGAGTGGTGCAACTGGATCCGGGCCATGGGCACCGTCGAAGTTCCGACCCTCGGCTACAATTTCAAACCCGTGGGCAACTTTCGCACCCCCTCGGACACTGGCCGCGGAGGTGCCCATTACAGCACCTTCACCTATGCAGAATACGAAAAAGAGAACCACGACTATCCAGCAAAGCACATCGACGAGGACGGGATGTGGGCCAATATCGCTTACTTCCACCAGCGCATCGTCCCCGTCGCCGAGGAAGCCGGCGTTACCTTGGCCCTTCACCCAGACGATCCCCCGCTACCCGAGCCAATGGGCGGCGCCGCGCGGATTGTCTCCACCTTGGACCAATACGAGCGCATCTTCGCCCTCAACCCCAGTCCCCAAAACTCCATGCTGTTCTGCCAAGGCTGCGTCACCGAAATGGGCATTGACGTGTACGAGGCCATCCGCCGCATGGGCCGCCAAGGCAAAATTGCCTACGTCCACTTCCGCAACGTGCGCGGTACGCCAAAGGATTTTAGAGAGGTCTTCGTCGACGAGGGCGACGTCGATATGTACCGGGCGATGCAGACCTACAAGGAGGTGGGCTTTAATGGGCCGTTTATGATGGATCACACCCCGTCCATTCCCGACGACGCAGGTGGACGCCAGGGCCACGCCTTCGCCACCGGCTTCATCCGCGCCATGATCCAAGCCGTCTATCGCTAATATGACAACAGCAGCCCAAACTCAGATCACCGCTCATGGCGAACATTGGCTAATCAACGGCCATACCACGTATAGCGGGCGGCAGTACCGCGGTTGGGATGTCGAGGGGTTATTGATGAACAGCCGCATGACAAACGCGGTGTTCGACGACGAAAATCCCGTGACGCGGCAACTTTGGGCGTATCCAGACACGGGCGAATGGGATGCTGAACGAAACACGGATGAGTTCATCGCGCAGCTACCAACGTATCGGGCGCACGGGTTGTTGGCGGTGACGGTCAATCTGCAGGGTGGGAGCCCTACGGGGTACTACCGCGAGGCGGGTTTCCGAGAAATTATGGCGGCTCGACGCATGGATGCCAGCGACGATGTGATGTGGGCTGGCCTGCCGAGTGCGGCTTCGCAACCTTGGCACAACTCGGCTTTTGCACCCGATGGTTCGCTGAAACCTTCATATATGAGCCGAGCCGAGCGCATCGCATCAGCCTGCGACGAATTGGGGATGGTGGTGATCCTCGGGTATTTCTACTTCGGGCAGGACGAGCGTTTAACGGATGAGGCGGTGGTATGCCGCGCAGTGGATGAGGCGACGATGTGGGTTTTGCAATCGGGGTACGGCAATGTGCTGATCGAAATCAATAACGAGACGAATGTTCCTCGTTATGAGCACGAGATACTGCAACCGCATCGCGTGGCTGAGTTAATCGACCGGGCGCGTTCCCACAAACTGGATGGACAACGGTTGTTAGTAGGTACTTCGTATGGGGGTGGCCGGGTGCCGGACGACGATGTGGTGGCAGCGTCGGACTACATCATGCTGCACGGCAACGGCGTTGCAGAACCGACGCGCATCGCTGAGATGGTTGTACAAACCCGCGCCTTGCCCAGTTACACTCCGAAACCGATTCTCTTCACCGAGGACGATCACTTCGCATTCGACGAGCCAGACAACAACTTCCTGTCTGCGCTGTCGGCCTATGCTTCGTGGGGCTATTTCGATCCCGGGGACGCGGCTGGTGGTTCGTCAACCTTCGGCGATTACCGCGATGGCTATCAGAACATCCCGGTCAACTGGGGCATCAACACGGATCGCAAGCGCGGGTACTTCGAGCTGTTGGCGCAAGTTACTGGGGCGAAGGGGTAAGTCGAGTCGGGCCGAGTCGAGTATTCTCCTTCGTCTCCACGCCGTGATCTAGGCTGTC
Source organism: Gemmatimonadota bacterium (assembly GCA_028875335.1). The sequence continues at coordinate 16,286 of JAPPEF010000234.1, read as the reverse complement.
TATCGCTGATCCTCTTGCCGCCACAATGTCTACGGGACCGTTTCCCCTCCAGCGTGGTCGGGATCGGTGCTGGAGGCCTCGTTGATCAGGGCTAGCATCCGAGAGACGAAGCGATGAACTACGGGGCGTTCCTGTTCAATCTCGTATTCTTCCATATCATTGTGGAAGAAATTCTTGTGGAAGTCTTCCGCCGCCAAGAATCCGGCGAGAATGAGAGGGTCGTTATACTCTTGCTCCAGCCGGAAAACGGCGTTTTTCATCGCGCGGTGGCTGCGGTATTGCCAATCCCGCTGTTGGGCAATGGCAGTTACGATATGCGTGGCAGCACCATAGAGCTTCTCCGAAGCCTGTAAGCGCTCGCCGATGGCAAATTCCCGATCAGAAGCATCCAGAAATTCCAAGGCGGTCTGAGTGTGCTCTTGCGCAGTCATTTCTCTGTCGTTCATAATTTTTAGTATAGACGGCGTGTGCAGACACGTCAATCTCAGCCCGCGGCCACCCGAATCGCTTCACCCATCTTCCGCAGCTTGGTCTTAGTGTTGTTCGGGTGCATGGACACCAAGACGGCGCGCGCCAAAACGTCGAGCGAGTCTTGGCACGTATCCAGCTTGTACTTGACCCGCGCCTTGCGATTGGCTGGCAGTTTAAAGGGATCGAGCGCCGGATGGTGCGCGCCTTGGTAGCGCAAAATAGGCTCCCAGCGCGTATAGACGTGGCGGCCGGTATCCATGGGCAAAAAGGAGGACACGCCTTGGTCGGCCAGTCGGTTGCGAAAAGAGCGCGCCTCGTCCTCGGTAGCAAACAAAAAACCCAGGTGCGTGCCGCACTCGTAATCCAAGCTGTTATTCTTTATCGACTCCAACCCTGCCTCTAGCCCGACCTGTAGTAACTCCTGCTTGTGGGCGCGCATGGTCTTGAGCATCCCCCGGATTCGCCGCAGTTGCACGTTGAGTATCGCCCCCTCGACTTCAGAGCCCCTGAAGTTGGGACCGGCAAATTGCAGCTCTTCGCGCTCTTCTTCGGGGTTCCAGTAAAACGAGCAGCAGTCCACCGCCACTGAGCCGCGCTGATGCACCGCCTCCGTATTGGTTACAAAAGCCCCCCCCTCGCCGCAGGTCATGTTCTTGAAGAAGTTGAAACTAAACGCGCCGGCGTGGCCCCAACTGCCCAGCATCCGGCCCTCGTACCCTCCGCCCACCGCCTGACAGGCGTCTTCGAGAACGAGCAAGCCGCGTTTGCGGGCGATCTTGGCAATGCGCTTCATATCGCAGGGCAGGCCGACCATGTGGACCGGAATAATTGCCCTAGTGTGTTTGGTAATTCGCCGCTTTAAATCCTTGGGGCACAGCGTCAAGGAGTCATCGACATCGGCGATCACCGGAATGGCCCCAGCCCCTAGCACCGCCAACGCGGTCGCCATGTAAGTATAGGCGGGCACAATCACCTGATCCCCCGGTCCCACGCCCAATCCCACCAGCGCCGCGTATAGTGCCGAGGTCCCCGAGCGCGTCATCCGACAGTGCTCTACCCCCACGTAGCGCGCCCAGTTCCGCTCAAAGCGATCGCACTCCCCGCCCGATCCATAGCGGAAGATCGCGCCGCTGTCGAATAGCTGCTGTAGTTGCTTGATTTCTGCTTGGCCAATGCGATACATGATGTACTCCTTTACACGAGTTCCAGTTCGACCCTGCGCCGAACTGAATTAATAAGGTAAAGGGCGTCGGCCCGCGCCAATTCGCCGAAGGGCAACGGGCGTTCGCAAAGCTGGCCCTGTGCTAACAACTCGGCGCGCAAGGTGCCGGCCAACAGCCCATATTCGACCGGGCGCGCAAGACCTCGGCCTTGATGAGGCATTCGGCGTATTCTTCCGCGGCCGACGATTCCCAGACGATCCCGCCGCCCACGCCAAATTCGAGCTGTCCGCTCTCTCGGTCCAGATGCGCCGTGCGAATCGCCACGTTGAAGCACGCCTCCGGCCCTGGCGACACATAGCCCATGCAGCCGGTGTAAATGCCGCGTGGGGCGCGCTCCAGTTCGGCGATGATTTCCATGGTCCGCACCTTGGGCGCGCCGGTTACCGAGCCGCAGGGGAAGAGCGCAGCAAAGATGTCGGGTAGGCTCACGCCGGCTTTGAGTTGGCTTTCCACAGTAGAAGTTAGCTGCCACACCGTGGGATAGCGCTCGACCGACCACAGGGCCGGGACCGCCACGCTGCCAACTTGCGAGATGCGCCCCAAGTCGTTGCGCAACATATCGGTAACCATCAGGTTCTCAGCGCGGTCTTTAGCGGAATGTTGCAGGTCGTCGGCCCGCTGCTGATCCTCGGCTGCAAAGCGGCCCCGTGGCCGGGTTCCCTTCATGGGCCGCACCGTGCAACGCCCGTCTTGCAGGCGGAAGAACAGCTCGGGCGACGCCGAGATCAGCACGTGCCGACCCAAGTCGAAGTACGCGCACAACGCCGATTCCTGCACCTGCCCCATATCGCGGTACAGCGCCAGCGGATCGCCCCGGAAGCGGCTATGCAAGCGCAAGGTGTAGTTGACTTGGTACGTGTCGCCGGCCGCAATGTAGGCGCGGATGCGCTCAATGGCAGCCTCGTACTCCTCCCGCGACACCGACGGCCGCCACTCGTCCAGCTCGTAGGAACCCAAGCCAGCGCCAGGCGCGGCCACCGGCGTCCGCTCCGCAAAGAGGCCAAAGTAAACCAAGGGAAGCGCACCAGCGGGACGGGTGGTAAAGGCTGGGTCTAAACCGGCGGCAGCCTCGTAGCAGACAAAGCCCGCAGCGTGCAGCCCTTGGCCCACCGCCCGCTCCACCGCGCTGAGGGCCGGACGCACCTCGTCCGCCGCTGTAGCCACCACCTCGTCCACCGGATCGACAAACGCGAAGGAGCGCTCCTGCCCGCAGCGGGCATACGACGACAACAGCACTGGGCTTTCTAAAGCCATGTCTCTGGAAGAATCCTCTTGGCACCGCCAACCACGCCGCGCCGGTCGCTGAGAGCGCTAAGGTCGTTGCTAGCCTGCCGCCTCGCCGGGCTGGTACTCAATGCGCCGCATAAACCGCTCGCCCACATCGTAGTTTGGCTGGTCGGAGACAAAGCGCCATAAGCGCACGCGCTGCATCAGTTCGTAGCGCTGCTCGTTGCCCTCCCAGCCGTGGTTGGTCGACAGGATGCTACCGATCTCAGGGTCGTCCAGATCTGCGGTGTCAAAGTTGCACACCTGCGGCCGCGTCGGGTTGAGCCGCAACTTGTACATGAAGCGATCCCGATCCGTGTAGTTGCTGCGCGCCCCGTGCCAGACGCGGGTGTTCCACACGTACATGGTCCCCGCCGGGCAGGTCGCCCAGATCTTGCCGCGCATGTGGTGGTAAATGGAGATCTCCCCGGTGCGCACATTGCGGAATTGCGTTCCCGGCACCAAGAAAGTACCACCCATCTCGTCTGTGGTATCCGCAGGGAACAGCGATAGCTGGATATCGAAGTAATGGTCGCGGAAGTCGATGACCGAGTCTTGGTGCATATTGGGACCCTTGGTTTGTTCGGCCTTGGTCAAGTGCGCGGCGTGGTGGTCGTACAGGGGATCGGGGCCGACCAAGGAGTGGATGAGTCCCTGCACCTGCGGCAGGCGGAACGCATCGCCCAAAGCCGTACCTTTGGGCCAAGTCTCCTCAAAGGGGGTCCCCACGGCGAGATAGCCCCGGTTGTGGTGCATTTCCTCAAGGCAGGCTCGGCACAGATCTTTGGGCACCATTTCTTCGAACTTCAAATACCCCGAGGCGACGAATTGCGCCATCTGCTTCGAGTTCAAAAGATGCTCTTTCACGATGTGGCTCCTTCCTCTTTTTGCAGCTCGTTAAATTTCGACAATACGATCTGGTAGGGCAGCGGCCCCAGTTCATAGCCCTCTTGGGGCGAGCGATGTTTGAGTTCCGACATCTGGATGACTTGCCAGCCGTCGCGCATGGCCGCCATGGCGTTGTGGTAGGGAGGATCGCTCTCCTCGACCAAGTCGCCTAGGCCCGTGCCCTTGGAGGCTTCGTAGTGCGCCCAAGCTACTACTTGGGCGTCGAGCGCGGGCGTGGTCTGAAAAAATACTAGGATGTCTTGCACTGCGGACATGAAAATCCTTCCGGTGATATGGGGTTGAAATTGCCGCGCGGTATTTCATCTAAAATATAGCAACGACAGTCTTGTTCCCAATCGGGAGTTTATGGGCGGTTCCAGCCTCCGCAATAAATCGCTGGCACGCAATTTGCACCGGAGCGAGAGAAGCCATTTAATACCCTAACATCCTTTCTTCCATAAGGAGACTCACAATGAAAGAGCTGCTCTTATCGTCGGCGCTTGCCGCCATTTCTGTGGCGCTTTTCGCCACAGGAGCCGTCCAAGCCGACACAGCGCACCAATCCTTTGACGTGGAGCTAGGCGACCGCCTAATAGTGGACACCGAATGGGGTGCCATTGAGGTCCATACTTGGGATCGCCCCGAGGTGGAGTTGGTCGTGGAACGGGCCGATAAACTCGATCTAGCATACGACCAAGAGGCGGGTACCACGACCATCCGGGGCCGCAAAAAAGATGCCGGCCCGTTCGACTTCTTCGGCCTTGCGAAGGGACGCGCGCCCCTATTCCGCCTCACGGTGCCGCACCAGCACGATTTGGAACTGAACACCTCCGGCGGTGGCATTGAGGTAGACGATCTTCTGGGCCGCGTCTCGGCCCGGACTTCGGTCGGCAGTCTGAGCTTTGGCCACATCGAAGGACCGATCGAGGGCAAAACTTCGGGTGGGTCCATCTCTCTAAAAGGCTGCTCCGGTACGGCGTCGGTATCTACTTCGGGGGGCTCCATCCGCATTGGCGAGGTGGACGGGGAGGTGCGAGCTAAAACCTCGGGCGGGTCCATACACATTAGCCGGGCCCAAGGCGCGGTGCAGGCCAAGACCTCGGGCGGTTCTATCAAAGTGGACGAAGTGCTGGGGCCTATCGAGGCTCAGACGTCGGGTGGCTCCATTCGCGCCCAACTCTCGCAGCAGCCTCACGGTCCCTGCCACCTCAAGACTTCGGGCGGCAATGTAGAGGTCTCCCTCGCTGCGGATATCGGTTTGCAGGTGGACGCCCGCACGTCGGGTGGACGCGTCTCCACCGACTTCCCGGTAGTAATGCAGGGCACGCTGGATAAAAACAGCCTCAAGGCCGCGATAAACGGCGGCGGTCCCCTCATGACCCTGCGCACGTCGGGCGGGTCCATCCGCCTGCTCAAACTGTAGCGCTGTACAACACCGCCTTTTGGTCGAAGGGGTGCGGCGCGACGGCTTCGGGTCGTTGCGCCGCACCCCTTTTTGCGTTTTTAGGTCGCTGGGCCGGTCGCAGCAGCTAATGCGTCTGCGCCAAAGGCGTCCACTGAGACAGGGCGTCTAAGGCTGCTAATTCCTCATCCCCCAACTCCACCTCCAACGCCCCAAAAACCTCCTCCACGTGCTCCGGGCGATCTGGGCCGATGATCGGCGCGGTAACATCCTCGTTGGCCAATATCCAAGCAACGGCAACTTGCGCCGGGGTCTTGTCCTGTGCCCGGCCAATCTCGGTCAGCTTTTGCACAATCCGCTCGGCTCGGTCGTTCATGGCCTCGGCAAAGCGCTCGTCGTCCTGCCAAGCGCTATCCGTCGGCGGCTTTTGCCCGCTCTTAAAGCGGCCACTCAACAAGCCGACGGCCAGCGGACTGTAGGTCATCATACCGAGCCCGTACCGCCGACACAAAGGCAACAGTTCCGGCTCTATTTGCCAGCGGTGCAACAGATTATACTGATTTTGTAAGGTAAATAGTGGATCCAGCCTCCCGCGATCGGCCATCCACAGCGCCTCCACCACTTGAGCAGCAGTAAAATTGCAGGCCCCCACGTAGCGCACCTTGCCCTGTCGCACCAAATCGTCAAACGCCCGCAGCGTCTCGTCGAGTTCAGTGTCTGGATCCCAGTTGTGCAGCAAGTATATATCCACGTAATCCGTGTTCAAGCGCTTTAACGACCGCTCGATCTCGCGCATGATGGCAAAGCGCGACAAGCCGCGGTCGTTGGGGCCGTCGCCTATCTGGCTCCAGACTTTGGTAGTGATCACCAAATCGTCGCGCTTGCCCTTGATGGCCTTGCCCAACAGCTCCTCGCAACGGCCCTGAAAGTAGAAGTTGGCGCAATCGAGAAAATTGCACCCCAAGTCGAGGGCCGTCTCGACCGTGCGCACAGCGGTCGCCTCGTCCGTGTGCCCATGCCAGTATCCCCGAAAGGCCGTGCCCAAACACAGCCGCGAGACCTTGACCCCAGCCCGGCCCAATCGCACGTAATCCATATTCTCTCCTAATCTAATGTTGGTTGGTAAGTCGTATGTCGACGTGTTTCTTCCCTGTCATGCTGAGCGGAGCCGAAGCATCCCATACCTAAACATCCGTCGATTATAGGCTTGTAGGTATTCGCGTCCTTACCAAGCCGATGGCAAGTCGTATGTCGGCGCGTTCGCGTGCCGCTGCAAGCCGATTTCGAGGCGAATTTCAGTCCCCGGCGGCAGGGCTACCGCAAAGTGCGCGTCGTGGACGGCAACGCGTTTGGTCGCCTGCTCCACAGGTGGCGCAGCATAGCTTCCCACCGTGCCCGGGTACGCACTCTCCAAGGAATTGTACGCGACCTCCCCAAACCGATGCTCGGCCAAGGTCCCGGCTTGCAGTAGCACCTTGCGGGCGTCTAGCGCACTCAGGTTCACCAAGTGCACCACGAGGCGATCCCGCTCCACAGTCTCGACGAGTGCGGCCACATCCGCTGGCAGGCCCGGGCGTTTGCGCTCGGCGTCAAAATAGCGCAGCGGGGCCATCAAGATGCCGCCGTTGTACAGGAGCTGCGGCGCGCCCAAGGTCAGTTGGATGAGCGCCTCGGTCGTCACCGGGTTTAGCTGCTGCCACCAGTGGATATGGTTGTCACGGGGGTCGGTTCCGTCGCGGCGAATGAGCTCCATCCGCCGATAGACTTGCGAGAGAGCCGCTTGGAGAATCTGTACCGGGTAGTCGGGATTTTCGCCCTTGAGATAGCAAAACCACGGCGGCTCGTGGTACGCGTCCTCTTTGTTGTGGAACGGCACCACCATCCGCCAGTCGTAGCGCTCTTTGGCGCGCAGCGCTTCAAGCATCTCCCAATCGACCGCCGCCCCACAGACATTCCACAGCGCAGCCGGATACATGGCTGCCAGCGGCTGGAAGTCCGACCACCCCTTGGCCCCGTAGCAATAGGGCACCACAAAGCTGACCTTGTCGTCGCCGAGCGCGGTTAGCTGGCCTATCCAGTGCACGCCCAGGCTCATCTCGATTTGGCCCAAGTCGGCCATCTTCCCCTGCTCTATAACCTTTCTGAGCTGAGTGCGGGGCAGTTCGAGATACTTTTCCTCGCCGGTCAGCAGATAGCAATGAGTTCCGGCCAAAATGGCCGCCATAGCGATATTGTACAACCCGTGCGGCCACGTCCAGCCGTACATGCTTCCATACCAGCGTCCCTCCATGTATTCGCCGACCTGCCCGCTCAACCCCACATTGTCGGGCAGCAGACCCCCATTGGCCGCGGCCCGTTCGATCCACGCATCCACGTATTCGAGCAGCCAAGCGCGGTATTTGTCGTCGCCGGTCAGGTAGCAGGCGTTGGCGATCAACGAGGTGACGTGCAAATTGGTGGCGCAATCGCCCCGGGACATGCGTTCCTTCATGGCTTGCCCCATGCGCCGCGCCTTGGCCGGGTCCTTGAGGTCGGCAGGCGTGTCAATCCCCTCTAAGTCCTCGTAGGGCAAACCATAGCACGCCATCCCCGGGCTGTATCCATACGACGGCTCCTCGTTCTCTTCGTACAGCCAGCGCGGCCCTTTGCTTCCGTTGTGGGCGCATTTGATGATCTTGTGCTCTGGGTCGTAGTTGAGGGCCTCTGCGTCTTCGTTGAGATAGAAACCAGCAAAGCGCCGCGCCCGCGCCACATTCTCGGCGTGGGTCGGATCGGCCATGCACAGCAGGTAGAAATAGATGTAGCTCTCGCTCTGGTGGAACTGGTCGTAGCCGATCTCGTATTCCTTGTCCACGTGGCCGTACTCTACCATCAGTTCGGTCGTGGCCTCCCACTGCCGCTGGCCGAGGGCGAGCAAATGGTCGCCGCCGCCGAGCAAGTACAGCAACGGCCAGTTGTAGAAGCTCTCGTAGAAATCGTCTGCCCCGTCGCGGGAGTGCCGCAAGCCGTCGCGCCAGATCAAACGGCCGTCGGGATGGGTGTACTTTTCCAGAAATGAATGGACGGCGTCCTCCATCGTCTTGATTAACTGCCGCTCCAGCACGGCCCAAGCCGGGGACTGCACTAGTGGTATAGTTGCTTCAATAACGGTCATAACTTCTTCTCTCCCTTTCTATTACCTCACCCTTTCCCACCCTTCACACTCCACACCGATCCCGTAGTGTACGTATTCCGCTCCGAGCACAAAAACTCAATCACCTCGGCCACCTCCTCCGCGTCTGAGTAGCGCCCAATTGGGTTGCCCGGATCGCGCAGGTGCTCCTCGTCAAAGCGCGGCACCACCATATCGGTCAGCGCCCGGCCCGGCTCGACGCCGTTGACGAACACCCCCTGCCGTGGCCAAGCATCGCCCAGCGCCTGAATAAACGACCACACCGCCCCCTTAGACACCGAGTACGGCACCTGATAGGGACTGCCGTGGCGCCCACCCGAAGAAATCGTCACACAGCGCCCCCACCCCCGCTCCAGCATGTGCGGGACCGCCGCCTGATGCGCGTAGTACACCCCGTGGACATTGATCTGCATAACCTTGGCAAACTGCGCGGCCGTCTGCTCGAAAAATGGCTTTTCCCACCCCAAGATACCAGCGCTGCATACGAGGATATCCAGCCGCCCAAAGGTCTCCACCGCTTGGGCTACTGCCTCTTGCACCTGCCCCTCGTCGGTCACGTCCGTCTCGATAAAGAGCGCCTGCTGCCCCATGGCCTCGATCTCCCTCACCCGCTCTTGTGCCGGTTCCGCCAGCACATCGACAATGACGATGTGCCGCCCGGCCTCGGCCAAGCGCAGTGCGGTCGCACCGCCGATACCGCGCGCTCCCCCTGTAATCAGGGCTACCCGCTGCTCCACAGGTGCTGCAAATCGCAAATGTGCCATACTACCCTCCCCTTGCTTGCGCGGTCGCGCGGTTTTTATAAAAATAAGCAGTCTAGCGCCACTAATAACCAACCCTGCCCCTTTACGATATATATGGAGCACACAAAATGAAAATCGAACAGATCGAATCCTTGCTCATCGGCAATGGCTACGTCGTCCGCATCACCACCGACACCGGCCTGACCGGCATCGGCCAAACTGCCTGCTGGGGCTACCCCACCGCCGTGCAGAGCATCGTCGATGTCTTCAAAGAATACCTCATCGGCCAAAATCCCCTCCGCATTGAACACCACTGGCAGCACCTCTACCGCATGGCCCCCTTCCGGGGCACAGCCATCATGGGAGCCGTCTCGGCCGTGGATATCGCGCTGTGGGACATCAAGGGCAAGCACTTCGAGGTCCCGGTGTGGGAGCTGTTGGGCGGCAATGTCCGCGACAAAATTCGCCTGCACCTGCTCTCTGGGGGCAGCACCCCAGAGGACAACTTCAACGCCGCGCAAGCCGCTGTCGCCGAGGGATTTACCGCCATCAAGTTCGACCCCATCAAAACGGACTGCCACGACAAGGGTCAGGCACGGATGATCCAAACCGCCGTCGAACTGACCGCGGCCGCGCGCGAAGCCGGCGGTCCAGATTTGGACCTAATCATCGAACTCCACCGCAAGCTGACGCCCATGGTCTCCCTAGCCCTCGCCGAGGCCCTCAAGCCCTTCCACGTCTTCTTCCTCGAAGACCCGATCCAAATCGACAGCATCTCAGCCCAAGCCCACATCGCGCAAAAATCCACCGTGCCCTTTGGCAATGGCGAGCGCTTTGTGTCTATATGGGAGTTCCGCGAGTTGTTGGAGCAGGGCGGCCCCCAGTATTTGCGACCAGATGTGGCCTTGGCCGGCGGCATCTCGCATTGCAAAAAAATTGCCGCCATTGGCGAAGCCTACCACTGCGCAGTAGTGACCCACAACTTTTTGGGGCCGCTGACCACCGCCGCCTCCCTGCACCTCGACGCCTCGATTCCCAACTTTATTACCCAGGAATACACCAAAGGCGACGAAGCCCCGCACAACGCGGTCTATCGGTGCGCGTATAAGCGCGAGGGCGGGTACATCCCGATTCCCCAAGCCCCGGGCCTCGGCGTGGAGCTAGACGATGCATTAATCGAGCAAACACCCTATAAACCCATCAACAACGCCTCCACACCGCTGCGCACCGACGGCTCGGTGTCCTATGCCGTATGAGAGGAGCCGCCGACTGACCTCTTCAGCCAAGTAGAAACATGCCGACAACCACTACTCTAACACAGGAGGCCACATGAACGTCCTAATTTTATCCGGCTCAAACCATGGGTTTGCGGCCAGTGCCCCGGTCATCCACGAGTTTTTGAGTGCACACGACGATCTGTCCGTCGCGCTTGACGACGACAAGGACGTGTTGGCGTCAGACGGTCTGCGCGACTTTGATGTGCTGATCCACGGCTCCGGCTTTACGCGAGGCGAGCGGCAGGAAGACGGCACCGTGCAGCAAGTGCCCGAACTGACGCCCGCGCAAGAAGAAGGGGTATTCGACTTTGTCGCCGGTGGCAAAGGGTTGGTCGGCATCCACGGCACTGCGTGGTGTATTGGCGGCAAAGCCGTCGATCTGCTTGGCGGTCACGCCAACTGGCACCCGCCGGGATCGGCCTTCACCGTCTCTATCATCGACGGCGACCACCCCGTTACGCAGGACGTGCCCGATTTTGACGTGGAAGACGAGATCTACATGTCGGCGTGGGACCCAGCTATACGCATCTTGGCCACCGCCGAGTGGAGCGGCAAGCAGCATCCCCTAGCGTGGGTCAAACCCTATGGCGCAGGACGGGTGTTTTACACGGCTTTGGGGCACGGCCCGGGAACATTTGCGCGCTTGGGCATGCAGCAGATGATGACGCAAGGAGTGCGGTGGGCCGGAGGGAGCCTATAAAAACCCACCCTGCGCGTCCGACCACTGCCCACAGCGGATTTCCAAGGTCCGCGCCACCGGCGTCCGCAGGGCGATGAGCACCCGCAAACGCCCTTCGTCAATCTCGCTATTGCGCATCCGCCACATGGTGTGCTCCATAGCCCCTGGGCCAAGGCGGATGGCGTCGTCGCCCACCCGATAGAGCGCGTAGCCCGCTTTGAGAAAGATCGTGTGCCCGGCGCGGCCCTCGACGAGCGCGCTGTCCATCTCCAAGGTGCCGCCCGGCTCGAAGACCCCTTCAATCTGAAAGGGCACCCCATCCATGCCCCCTGTGCTGCGGATGTGGAGGTCAAAACCACCGGCTACCTCCTCGGCGTGCAACTCGACTTCCAGCGGCGGCAACTCATACGTCGCCCGTCGCCCTCTCACCTCTCGCCAGTTTTGGGCATTGACCTGCTCGGCAATCGGCAGCCAGTAAATTCCCCCTACGTAATCCTTTTCCGGGTAGATGCGGTTGCGACCCTTGTGCTGCATCCGCACCCCCTTGTCCGCTTCAGCAAACTCTTCACCGATAAATTGTCCGGTGGCAAAGTAGGTCGATGAGATCTTCACCGCCGCCAATTCGGCCTGCCCGCAGACCACGCTAAAGGGCGCGGTCAGGCCAGCCGCGGCCGTAGCACTCACCGCGCCTCGACGCACTCGCCACAAGCCGGACGCAGGATAGACGCGGCTATAGTGCTCGGGCAAAGGCGTCCGCTCTATACATGTCGCTCGCCACTCGGGATACAGGACGTAGTTCGGCAGACAGACCAAACCACTGCCGCCGCGAGCGACCAACCAGTCGGCGACCGCCGCGTACAAGCCATTGTCGTCTAAATGGGCCAAGGCGTGGTAGCCATCGGCCAAACCAGTCGGCACGGCTCGCGTGTCGCGGTCTTGGCGCGTGGAAATGCTCGTCACCGCGGTGGCGTCGGCGTGGAGGAGATGGTAGGACAAATCCAAGTTGCGCCGCACAGGCTCCAGCAGGTCGGGCCGTGCAAGCACTTGTGCCGCGCGGATTAAGGCGCGGTTGACTACGGCATTATACACGCCTGTGCTCCGCTCGCTATACTCACCGTCGGCATTGATGTCAATGCCTTCGCCGAGGTACGCATCCACGGTCGTGCTCACTTCAAGTTCTGGATAGAGGGCTTGGGCTTGGGCCAATGCGGCGACCAGCACCCAACGGTGATTGGGCGTGTGGAAGCCGCCAGCGACCATGCCCGGCGCTCCGGTTTGTATCAGCTCGCCTAGGGCTTCGGCGATTGCTGCGGCCCCCGCGTCGTCCGCAGCCTGTTGCCGCGCCGCAAACACAACCGGCGCGATGGCCTGCACCACAAAACCTGTGTCCGGGGCTGAGTCGAAGTTGGTGGTCAGCAAGTCGAAACAACCCGACGGCTTTCGATGCCGACGGGCAAATTCAGCGGCAAGGAGAATGCGCTGTAAAAACTCTTCGCTCCGGTAGTGGCGCGACTCAGCCAATAGATAGGCGTAGCCAAGCGACGCGACCGCGCTGATGCTTTGCGAACCCACCAGCCGGTCGCCATCCATAAAGCCACCGCGATGAGGGCTTTCCGCGTCCAGCACTTGGCGCGTCAGCACGCCCTTGACCTGCTGGTCTAGCTCGCCGACGAGCGGCGCGTACGCAATCACCGCCGCTTCTGCTTCAGCGACCGATACGCCGCCTCGGTGAATTTAGCTACTGCCACGGCAAAATCCGGCCGCTCATAGCCCTTGCCGCCATTGCGAATCCAGCGCAAAAAGGCCGCGTCCGGCGTATCTTCCTTCACCCGCTTGGGCACCTCCAACGGCTCCCCGTTCAGCAACACCTCCCGCACCTGCCATTGGTGCAAGTGAAAGACCAAGGTTCCCTTGTCGCCGTGGATGGATAGCCGCTCGTCGTGCCGGCTCGCGCTGCCGACAAAGCTCAGCGACCCCAGCGCGCCGCCGCGAAACCGCGCATTGACCACGGCATCCATATCCACCCGCTTGCCCCGCTTGTCCATGAAGGCCGAGACCTTTATCGGCGTCAAACCAGTAATCCACAGAACCGCGGCTACCAAGTGACTGCCGGTGTCCATAAACATTCCGCCTCCTGCCAACTCGGGCACCGTCCGCCATCCCCTGCCGCCCCAATTTTGCGTCACATAGGCGACGACTCCCTTGATCTCGCCGAGCGCCCCTTTCTGCACCAGCTCCCGCGCATAGGCATACGCCGGGTAAAAATTGCGCTGATAGCTGACGACCAAAATGCGCTCGCGCTCAGCGGCCAGATCGATTAGCGCCTGGGCGTGGCGCGCCTTCGTCGTCAGGGGTTTTTCGACCAAAACGTGCAGATCCCGCTCTAGCGCATAGCGCGCCTGCGCGTAGTGAGTCGAATGCGGCGAAGAAATCAGCACCCCGTCGAGCGCATCTGCGCCAATCATCTGCCGGTAGTCGGCGTAATATGCGGCCTCAGCCCCCCACGCTTCCAGCAATCGCCGTGCCGATGCCTCCTCGGGATCGGCGACCGCCACCAGCTCTACACGGCCATCGGCTTTTAGCCGGGGAATGTGCGCACCGCGCATGTTGCCGCCACAGCCGATCAGGCCGACGCGAATTTTCCTTTTTGCCATTGCGTTTCTTTCAATTCACTAGGTTAAAAAGCGGCGCGACCCCACCGAACATCCCCGGAAAGCGAAAGACTGCCTCGTCTTGATCGCGGATGCGGTCGAGGACTGCCTCGTCGAGCAAGGCGCGCTGGCGGTCGAAAAGGGCTTGCTCCTCTGCGACCGCGTACGAACCCTCGCGCCGCGCCTGCTCTTGTGCAGCGACAACTTCAGGGTCGCCAGCCAGTTTCTCCGCCATGGTCCCGAAGAAGCGCTCCAGCAGCGGGCGATGCCCACCGTCGGACGCCGCATCAAAGGCAGCGTGGCACTTCACCAAGCGCTCGCGCCAGTCGTCCGGCACCTCGCCATCGAGGGTAAAGGGCGCGGCGTGACCCAAAAGCGGCGTGCGGTCCTCGGTCTGGAAAGCCACGAGTACACAATGGTGCTCCAAAGGCCGAGCGCGAAACCGGACGACGCTTCCTGGCTCAATATCGGCGATCTCCCCGGCGGCGAGCGGCTGTGTTTTTACCCCGTCCATAGAGAGCACGTCCAAATACGCCTCAGCGAAGAAATGGGCGATAATATGCTCGCGGGGTCGCCCTTGTACCCCACAGCGCCCAAAAGGCAACGAATACACCCAGTCGCCATCCGTCGCGCCGTTGTCCTCTCCACTCAACTGACGCAAGCCGCGACAAAGGCGCTCGGCCTCGCTCGCTGCATCCGTAGGCTTCGGCTCTACCAACCCCGCTGCATCCACCTCCACCCGATAAGGCACCCCGTACCCAAACAGCCGCGCTCTCAACGGATCACTCATCGTTATATCGCTATCTTGAATAATGCTATCTGCGTCCATCTGCGGATAATTCTATTGCTATAGGTATCCATCAAAGTAGTTCCTCTGCGCACTCGGCCACCTTGCGGAAGGCCGTGGCGTATTGCTCGATAATTGTGGCGTCGTGGTGCTTAAACCACGGAATCGAATAGATGCGCTCGGTCATGCGCTCAGTCACCGGCAGACTGCCCGGCCCCTGCCGCAGATCGCGATTGGAGAGGGCGATGCGCGTGGGTTGGCCGTGTCCGTAGATATCGGCCTCGTTGAGCACCGGGTGCAGGTGCATCAGCTCATTGGCACCCGGCATGATCCTGTACGCCCCAGTCTCGGCCGTGACCGCCGTGCAGAAGCGCTCGACCGGCAAGCCGCCTAATTCCTCGGGCACGTACAACCCTTTGGCCGCGTACCAGCCGCCCATCGTCGAACCACTGTCGGCCGGCGGTCGATGCGCCTTGATCCCCGGGACGCCTTCGAGCAGATCCCAGAAGTAATTCATCGCCCGCTGGATCTCCTGCATCCGCTCGTCGTAGTACTTTAGCTGGGTGCGACCTACGGCTGAAGACAACTGATGCATCCGGTACTTGTACCCGCCCAGCGGCATCCCGGCAAAAGGCTTTAGCGTAGGATCTTCTAGGGAACGGGTACGCTCATAGTGTCCGAAGGCCGCAGCGCGCTCGTACAGAGCTTGGTCGTCGGTGACCATAAAACCACCTTCGCCGCAGGCCAGCGACTTGCCCGACATAATCGACATGGCCCCGATGTGGCCGATTGTGCCTAGCAGCCGCCCTTTGTAGAGTCCTCCTTGGGCGTGCGAGACATCTTCAACCACCTTCAGCCCATGCCGCTCGGCAATCTCCATGATCGGATCCATATCGGCTGGATAGGCGCAGTAATGCACGGGGACAATGGCCTTCGTCCGCTCGGTAATGCGGTGCTCGATGTCGTCGGGGTCCATCGTCAGGGTGTCGGGGTCGATTTCGGAAAACACCACCGTGCCCCCCAGCGAGAACACCTGAAGTGACGTGCCCCAAAAGGTCATGCTCTGCGATATGACCTCGTCGCCAACGCCGACGCCGCAGGCCCACAGCGCGGCTTGGATCGCCGACGTGCCCGTGTTGTGACAGAGGGCGTGCTGCAAGCCGAAATAGGACTTCAGATCCTCTTCAAAGTCCAAGGTTAGGTCCCAACCCGACATCGCCCCGCGACGCAGCACGTCCAGCACGGCCGCCTCGTCTTCGGCGGTGATGATCGGCCAGCGAAAAATATCGCCTTCGTCAGCAGTGACGGCCTTGGGCCCACCTAAGAAGGCCAACTTGCTCATCGCCATATTAAGTCCGCTCCTTCCGCGTGCTAAGAACCCGTAACTTTGCGCAGCCGAGCTTGCGTCGGCATGTAGTTGCTCTCCCACACCTGCTGCACCACCCCGTCGGCGATATAGGCCAAGCGCGGATAGCCGTGGCCAAAGGTCAGGCGACGAAAGTCCGTCACCGATATGGTGGCAATGTCAAAGCGCGGTTGCAACTGCTTCTTGAAGTCGATCATTTGCGGTGCATCCTGCGCGAAGCTCGTCAGGGCGATGAGCCTCGGCAATTGGGGGTCTTGGGCGAGGATGTTCATCTTGGGCACTGCATTTTTGCAGTGACTGCATGTGGGGCTGAACAATTCGATCAGGTATTCGCCCTGCATCAAATCCACATCCACGCCTT
>JAPPEF010000348.1 GCA_028875335.1 Gemmatimonadota bacterium | reverse complement strand
TATGTTGGTAATGTTATACTTGATTCAAATGAATAGTAATATAAGCACCCGTCGTCCACCAGCGGATAGAGGATGGGGGTGCGGGCCTTGCCGTCCCGCACCCCCTATGATTACGCCAAGTCGAAGCGATCGAGATTCATCACCTTGTCCCACGCGGCCACGAAGCCGCGCACGAACACTAGTTGCCGTGCCGCTTGAAGAATTCGTCCATTTTACCCACGGCCCGGTCCACATCTTTGTCGATGTCGTACAGGCTCACGTGAGAAGCACCGCTCACTTCGTACAGGTCTTTGGGTTCGCTGGCGGCGTTGTAGTAAGCGACGGTCAGGGGGCCGGTGTCTTTCAAGGCTTCTTCTCCATAGATACCGAGGTATGGGGTGTAGAGATACGGGGCCAAGGCAACCGCGCTAGTCAACGGGGCAGACTCCATCAAGAACTTCGGCGCTTCGTGGCTGTAGTTCCGATAGGTCTGCGATCCAGCTCGCTCCGTCATGTAGAAGTCGTATCCCTCGTACTGGGCGGAATTTTTATCCAACTGCTCTAGGTCAAGCGATGCCAACCCTAGGGCATCGTAGTAATCCACTTCTCCGGTTTCATATGCTTTCTGACGGGCGGCATTAGCCATTTGGAAAAGGGGTAGAATTTGTTCCCTGGTCATGGCACCGAAATAGCTTGCGGTGTTGTCCATCATACCGCTCACCGTTGCAATGGCGTTTAGGCGCTTGTCTGTGGTTGCCACAATAGACATGTAACCGCCACTGGCGCAGATGCCCAGGCCAAACAACCTGTTGCGGTCCACGAAGGGCAGGGTTCCAAGAAAGCTGATCCCGTCTCGGATGCTTTCCATCTTTACGAATCCGTTTTCGAAGTTGCGAATCTCTCCTTCGCTGTCGCCGTATCCGATATGGTCAAACACCAAGGCAACGTATCCTTTGTCGGCCAGTTTTCGGCCATAAACTGCACCGGTCTGTTCCTTCACTTGGTTGAAGGGCCCCGAAAAGATGACGGTGGGATGCTTCTTGGATGCGTCGAAGTCTTCCGGCAGGTACAGATTGGCTGCCAAGCTGTGCCCTTGACTGATAAAGGTAATGTTGTTTGTTCCCGATTTCAGTTCTGCGATATTGACTTTGTTTTTCATTATTGATGCTCCTGTAGCTGTTTGAGGATCTTGGGCTCTGGTGTCTGCTTGGACCATCAGCAACCAGCAACCCCCGATGATTGTTGAAAGGTTGATAATTCTTCGTTGCATTTTGTTCGCCTCCTGAGTTCTTTGAAAGGTGTCTTGCCCGACTACAAACAAATATAACTCTCAAATTTTGAAAAAAATAGGCCATTTGATCTCGAAAATATGCCTATTTATATCATTTATATTGTTTTTTTGCATTTTGAATACTATAATGGTTACATGAGTAAACATCAAATTAAAGAGCTCATCGAAAAGAGAATTCCCACGGATGGGATTGCGGAAACAGGAATAGACGGGGTGCGTCTATTTAGGGTGACCGAACCCATTCGGTGTTCTCCTGCCGTGTACGAGCCGGTGGTGGTGGCCATCGTGAACGGGTTTAAGGAAGCCATTTTGGATGGAAAGACATATGTCTATGACAGCAGCAACTATATGTGCTGCACCATGTCTATGCCGGTGGAAGCGGGCACTCCCAAGGCCTCGCCGGATAATCCCCTGTTGGGGGTATTCATTTCCCTCGATACCCAGGTAATGACAGAACTGGCAATTGAGATGGAGACTACCGCTGGTCCCATTCGGCAACCCAAAGGAGAGCCGCTGCCTCAAGGATTTGCCCTAGCTGGTTGGGATGAAGCGTTCACTGGTGCCCTGCTGCGCCTGCTGCAACTAGGTGGCAATACCGTGGATACAGCGGTGCTCGGCAAGGGGCGATTGCGCGAAGTGTACTACGCCATTCTGAATGGAGATGCCGGGTACTCCGCGAGACGCGCATTTGGTGTGGGCAACGAAATTGCAAAAGCCATCGAGTTTTTGTCAACTCGCCTGCATGAACCGGTTACAATCGAAGACATGGCCACGCAGGTGGGTATGAGCCGGGCCGTATTCCACCGCAAGTTCAAACAGGCCACCACTATGTCTCCCATTCAATTTGTGAAATCACTACGGCTGAATAAGGCGGCCATGATGATAGCCGGGGGCATGAACGTGAACGACGCTGCTTTTGCAGTGGGCTATGTCAGTACTTCCCAGTTTAGTCGGGAGTTCAAGCGATTGTACGGCAAGTCCCCCAAACAGTGGAGCAACTCCAACGGCTTGCACTCTAATACAAGCCCAGTGGTCGGACCTGCCTTGTGACGAGACCTGACCAGCCATCGGAAAGGACGGCTGGTCAGGGACCGGACGACCTCGGTATTGCCAAAGCTCAAGGAGCAAGTATGGTGGCAGTTCCAGCAACCACCGTTACGAGCACCCCCTGAGATTACTCCAAGTCGAAGCGATCGAGATTCATCACCTTGTTCCACGCGGCCACGAAGGCGCGCACGAACACCTCCTGCGCATCGTCACATCCGTAAACTTCCGCGTAGGCTCGGAGCTCGGAGTTTGAACCGAAGACGAGGTCCACCCGGGTGCCGGTCCACTTGCGCTCACCGGTCTGGCTGTCGCGACCCTCGAACACGTCCTGTGCTGCGGAGGTCGCGTTCCACTCGGTGTTCATGTCGAGCAGATTCACGAAGAAGTCATTGGTCAACGTCCCCGGCCGATCGGTGAACACCCCGTGCTCAGACTGCCCGGTGTTCGCATTCAAGACGCGCAGGCCGCCGAGGAGCGCCGTCATCTCGGGAGCGGTGAGCGTCAGCATGCAGGCCCGCTCCACCAGCAGGTCTTCCGGCTTACCTTCCTGCCCTGCTTGGAGGTAGTTGCGGAAGCCGTCTGCGGTGGGTTCGAGCACGGCAAACGACTCCTCGTCGGTCCATTCCTGCGACGCGTCCGTGCGCCCCGGTGCAAAGGGGACCTGCACGTCGTGACCGGCAGCCTGGGCAGCCTGCTCGACGCCTGCGCACCCGGCCAAGACGATCAGGTCAGCGAGAGAGACCCTCTTGCCACCGTCCTGCGAGCTGTTGAAATCCGCCTGGATCTGCTCTAGCGTCTGCAGCACCCCGCTGAGCGCGGACGGATCGTTTACTTCCCAGTCCTTTTGCGGGGCGAGGCAGATGCGCGCGCCGTTCGCGCCGCCGCGCTTGTCGGTGCCGCGGAACGATGACGCCGCCGCCCAAGCGGTCGAGACCAATTGGGAAACGGACAATCCCGAGGCGAGGATCTTCGCCTTGAGGTCGGCGACATCCTGCTCCCCGACCAACTCGTGATCCACGGCCGGGACGGGATCTTGCCACAACTGCGGCTCTGTGGGAACCAAAGGCCCGACATACCGACTAAGGGGCCCCATGTCGCGGTGGAGCAGCTTGAACCACGCCTTGGCAAAGGCGTCTTCGAGGT
>JAPPEF010000155.1 GCA_028875335.1 Gemmatimonadota bacterium | reverse complement strand
GCTCGTCTCGCGCATCCCACTGCAGCGCGTACGGCCCGGCTGCGGCCTGCGCGTCCAGGATCGCGGCGTAGCGACGGCCACTCAGGTCGTGCGCCTCCACCCGCAACGCTCCCCCAGCGACGCCGAATAAATCGAATCCAATGGCGACTTGCTCATTGGTCCCATCGCCGTTGGGCGTGACCACGGGAGAAGACAGTCCAATCGCCCCGAGAATGCCTAGGGCTTCGTCGCTGGAGACGACTTGGATGCTGTTGCTGGCCACGTCGGCGTGGGCGTCTCCGGCTTCAATGGACTGCGGCAAGCTAGCCCCCGAGGTGTTAAAAAGGCGGCTGGCCAAAAAGACCGATGGTTGGAAGACCGCGCTTTGAAAGCGCACGCGAAACGCCTTGTCTTCTTGAAATGCCGTGGGGAAGGTCAAGCGCAACCGTCTGTCGTCGGTAGCTAGAGAAAAATCCTCGCCCTCAGTCGCCGGCAGGTCGTCGATGGTCAGGTCGAGGAAGTGAGTGCCCGGGGGAACCTCCAGCTCTATGCCGTCGAACCCCGCGCGGTCGGTTGTGCCAGCCTCCGTGCGAATGTGATAGGCAAAGCGCTGGGCGACGCCGAGTGGCACCTCGACGGCCCCGTCCGCACCAGCGCGTCCGTCGACGGCAATTTCCGCTAGCGCGCGGTCGGCCAACAGCGGCGATACTTCAAAAGCCAAGCTGTCGAGTACGCCAAAGGCCAGCGGATCTTCTGTGGTGATGGTAAAGCGAAACTGGAGGAACTCGGCTCCGTCCGAGGAGCGGATTTCGTCGCCCGACGCTTGGTAATTGACCGACCAGTTGTTCCAGTTTTCTACGTCGTCGTCGCGCTTGGCCCGGAAGCCGGCAATTCCCTCGGAAAATCGTTCTACTACGCGCGGCGAGTCGAAATAGGTCTTCTCATCTACTTCCACTAGCCGACCGAGGTCGTCGAAGATGAAGTACGTCTTGGGATTGTCGTCAAAGCCAGCGCGGGTCTGCAAGTTTAGTTGTACCGGTGCGGTGGGATCGGCTGTGATTGCGCCAGAAGGCAATAGGCGATAGCGGGTGAATTTCCACGCGACCCGTCCCAGGCTTACGGCTTGGCCGAAAGAATGGGGCGCGGAAATGTAGCGAGCCTCTTGGGGATAGCCGCGGCCAAAGACCTCAATTTCGGCCAGCAAGGTCGTGGTGGAGGTCTCCCCGAACTTGAAGCGGAGAAAGCGGGTAAAGCGCAGGTCTGTTGCGAGGGAGACGACGCTAATGTTGTTGGCAAAGGTGCTGGCGAGAATCTCGTCGAGGGGGTGGTACCCCGACGATCCGGTCGATGAGGTTTCGTCTTCAAAGATCAGCCATTCGACCGGCACGTTCGTCCGGCTGACTTCATAGGCGCGGGCGAACAACTCGCGCTGGCGCTGGTTGTCGCTGGTCAGCCCGGTCTGCGGTGGAAAGAACACGATGCTGTCAACGGGCACGGGCACGCCGAGGTCGAGGGTGATGAACTGCACGCTGTTGGGGCGGCCATCGGCCCGCGCCCTGTGGGCAAAGCTCGCGGTTAGTTCGTCGCCATCGACTAGTCCACGCATGACCTCCGGGGCAATGGCGTTGGTGCCACCCCCCAGCCACAGGCGCGGGTGCCACCCAACCTCTAAAGTATCGGCCTCGATCTGGCGCGGCCCCTTGTGCAAGCTCCAGCGATAGCCAAAGAGGTTGCGCTGAGTCGTGGCAATGCCCGTGCG
Organism: Gemmatimonadota bacterium; assembly: GCA_028875335.1. The sequence goes on along the minus strand of JAPPEF010000155.1, from coordinate 1,729 downwards.
CACGAGCTGGCGAGTAACTGTGTGGCCCAGGGGAATGGCCCGCGGCTGAATCGTCCCGGCGCGCACAGAGTCGTCGAGGGCGATCCAGCGCTCCACGGCTGCAGCCCAAGGCTCGCCGCTCGTGCCTCCTACGATCCAAGCCGAAGGCGTCTGCGCCGCTGCTTGGCCGCTGATGGCGAGGAGCAGCACCAGCCACCGCATGTTGCTCGGAGCAGTCAATAGGCCACTCCTATCGGCTCTACTGCGGCAAACATGGCGAAGTCGGCATCCACGCCGACGCGGCACAGGTACAAGCCCGGCGGCACTAGAGCGCCCTGCTCGTCGCGGCCGTCCCAGGTTTCGGAGTAAAAGCCGGCCGGCCGCGGCTGGGAGACTAGCTGGCGCACTCGGCGTCCGCTGAGATCGAAAATCTCTACTGCCACGGCGGTATCCGCGGCGAATTGGGACAACGCGAGGTCAATGGCGACAGCATCGTTGCGGCCGTCCCCATTGGGCGAGATGATGGCCGTTGAAAGCGCTACTTGTAACTCTGGCTGTGCCTGCGTTACAAAGGCGTTGGTCGCGTTTGTGCCGACTAATTCGCTGGCATTGCCCGGGGCGATGGGATGCGGCGGAACGCTCCCCGCGCCTAAGAGATAGGCATTGATCGGGGTGTTGTACACCAGCGGCCGCAGGCGGAAGGTGATCCGCAGGGGCTGGTTGTTGTCTGCGGCAACGGGCGCAAAGAACACGTCGAAGCCGCTTTCGGTTGCCGCCCATTCAAAGTCTTCTGCAGCCACAAGGGGATCGCCCATTTGCAGGCTCTCGAATACCGGCGGCGGAAACGCTTCAATGCGGATTCCATGATATCCGGCTACACCCTCTGCGAATTCGGTGCGGATGTCGTAGGTAAAGGTCGTGTCGATACCTCCTGCGACTTCGAGCAGGCCGCTGGCGGGAAAGGGATCAGTGGCGAGAGCCACCTCGCCGACGGCCTCACTTACTAGTCCGGGCGAAAACTCCACCTGCAAGGTGTCGATGCGCACGGCGTTTTCAGCGTCGCCGTCGAAGAAGATGCGGAACTGCATGAATTCCCTCGGGCTGGGCAGCCCTATGGGCACTTCGATTGTGCCGGTGCCGGTGATGTGCGTGCTCGGCGACCACGCGCTCCAGTTGTTCACGTCGTCGCGAATGTCGCCCTTGACGAAATCGCGCACCGGTCCTTGCTCCTCGATCGGCAGCTTGAGATAGTCGGCCCGATCCAGTTCCTCTAACAGCTCACCGGTGTCGGGGTCTTGGCGGAACAGGGCGCGCCTCGGTAGGTTGGTGTTGTACTCGGCCTCGCTGACTTCCTCCTGACGACCGGTGTCGCGATTGCGGCGAAAGTACGCCAGCGGACCGTCGTCGGCTCCGGTTCGTATCTGGATGGCCGCAGTCGCATCCCCGGTCGTTCCGAGTTGTGTAGTGTGCACGCGCAAGCGACCGTAGTTGACCGGACCGCCAAAGGAGTGCAGCGCCGACTCGTAGCTAGCGACCGGCACAAAGCCCTGCCCGTAGATTTCAAACTCTGCGATGTTGAACACTGTTTTCGACAACACGAGTAACTGGAGGAAGCGGCCCTGCAAGGGAGCAAATTCAATATCTACGGTGGATTCGCGATTGACTTCTACCCGCCGCAAAACCTCGTATTGCGGCCGGTTGATGTCGTTGAAGTTTTCGCCGTCGTTGACCCGCAGTTCAAAGGCTTTGA
>JAPPEF010000108.1 GCA_028875335.1 Gemmatimonadota bacterium | reverse complement strand
CCGTGCCCCAAGCGGAACGCCGTGTTGTAGTAGCCCATCATCAAATGCGGAAAGGCAAAAGCCGCGGTCGCGCGCTGCATAAGGTCGAAGTACTGGTCGAGGGTAAGGCCGCTTTCTATAGCCTGTTGGTTGGCTCGCGCAAAGGTCGGCCCGTCGGCGATGGGCTCGCTAAAAGGCATCTGCAATTCGACCAAATCGACCTCGGCCTCGGCCATGATCTCCAGCATCCGCCAGTTGGCCTCCAGCGAGGGAAAACCGGCGATCAGATGCGTCATCAGCAAAACTTTGCGCTCGGTGAGCCGCTCTTCGATATGGGCTTGCAGATTCACGACCGGGAGGCCTTGTCGGCGAGGAAACGCTGCCAGTTTTCATCCTCGAGCGCGTCGGCGATGGTGAAAATGTCCTTATCGCCGCGGCCCGACAGGCCAATCAGCACCACTTGGTCGGCCCTCATCGCGCCCACTTCGCGCAGGGCACCGGCCAAAGCGTGGGTACTTTCGAGCGCGCCGATGATCCCCTCGCTGCGCATCATCTGCTTGAGGGCTTCGATCACCTCTTGGTCGGTCGCGGCCTCAATGCGCACCCGGCCCACCTCGGCCAAGTGGGCTAGAATCGGACTGACGCCGATGTAGTCCAGCCCCGCCGCCACCGAGTGCGTGTGTCGCATTTGGCCTTCGGCATCTTGGAAGAAAAAGGTCTTGTAGCCTTGGGCGACCCCGGGCGTGCCGACGAGGCCGGCCAAGCGAGAGGCATGTTCACCCGTCTCCAACCCCCGGCCCCCGGCCTCGACCCCGACCAATTCGACGGTCTCGTCGTCGAGGAAACCCAAGAATAGGCCCGTGGCATTGGACCCGCCGCCGACGCAGGCGTACACCCTATCGGGCAGGCCCCCTACTGAGTCCAGCAACTGCTGGCGGCTCTCCTCGCCGATGATCCGCTGGAAATAGGCGACGATTTGCGGGAAGGGATGCGGGCCGCAAGCCGTGCCGAGCACGTAGTGCGTGTCGGCCATGGAATAGGCCCAATCGCGGAGGCTCTCGTTGATGGCGTCCTTGAGCGTGGCCGAGCCATCGGTCACGGGCACCACCTCGGCACCGAGTTGCTCCATCCAGAACACATTGGGCCGCTGACGCTCCACATCGACGGCCCCCATGTAGATGGTGCATTCCAGCCCTAAGCGAGCGGCCATCGTCGCTGTGGCCACGCCGTGCTGGCCAGCACCCGTCTCGGCAATGACCCGGCTTTTGCCCATGCGGCGCACCAACAAGCCCTGGCCCATGACGTTGTTGACCTTGTGGGCACCCGTGTGATTGAGGTCCTCGCGCTTGAGAAAGATCCGCGCCCCGCCGACCTCGCGAGAGAGGTTTTCGAGCAAGGTAATTGGGGTCGGCCGGCAGGAATACGTCCGCATTACCTGCTCGAACTCCGCCCAGAAGGAGGGGTCGCGGCGCGCGTCCTCAAAAACTTGGGTCAATTCGTCGAGAGTCGTGCGCAGAATTTCGGGGATAAAAGCCCCACCGTACTCGCCGTAGTACCCAGAGCGCGGGTGGTTAAAAATGGCGTCTGTTAGCCCCATCTCAATCGGTTAGATTGGCGCGCCTGAGCGCTTCGAGCATGGCGCTGCTGCCTTGCTCTGCTTCCTGCTCCTGCTGCTGCCGCTGGCGGAACTCGGCGAGATGGGCCTCGGATTCGAGGGCATCGACTTGGCTGATCGACAGGCGCAAGCGCTGGCGGCGGACATCCACTTCGAGCACCACCACTTTGACCTCGTCTCCGAGCGAGATTACCTCGCGCGGGTGGCCGATGCGGCGGTCGGCGATCTCCGAGACATGCACCAGCCCGCGTACGCCTGCGGCCAGCTCGACGAACGCGCCAAAATCTTCCAGCCCATCGACCTTGCCCGTGGCGACCGTGCCGACTGCGAACTGGTCTTTTATCTCTTGCCAAGGGTCCTTTTCCAGCGCCTTGATCGACAGCGAGATCCGCTCCTTGCGCCGCTGTCCCAAGTCTTTGGTGCGCAAGACCGCAACTTGAACCTGCTGCCCTACCTCGAGGACTTCTTGGGGATGGCCGACGCGCTTATGGCTGATCTCCGAGACGTGCACCAAGCCCTCTACCCCGGAACCCAACTCGACAAACGCCCCAAAAGACTCCAGCCGCGTCACCTTGCCCTCCAGTTGCGCGCCTTTCTTTAGCTGGCTGCGCACCGCGCCGGCGGCTTTGTCCTGCTCAGCTTCGAGCAAAACCCGGCGCGACAGGACGATAACGCGGCCCTGATGGCGGAACTCGATAATTTTAAAGGTCAAGGTCTGGCCGCGGTACTCTTCGGCGTTTTCCACGTACTGAGTATCGACGTGCGAAATCGGGCAAAAACCGCGCACATCGCCTTCGATGTTCACGCCCAACCCCCCCTTGTTGACCGCATCAACCCGGCCTTCGACGGGCAGCCCGGCCTTGAACGCTTGGTAGAGCAAGTCGGCCTGGGCGTCCTGGCGACTCAACCCGCGGCTGAGTTGGACCTCGTCCCCAACGGCCACAACAAATGCCGCGATCGGGTCGCCAACCTTGTAGCGCATTTCCCCATCCGGGTCTTTGAGCTCGCTAGTGCGGATTATGGCCTCGTCCCGACTGCCGTACTCGACAAAGCTGTTTTCGTCCTCGATCTTGACGATCACGCCGCTGACCTCGTCGCCAATTGCGACCTCATTGGTGGACGGGGCCGGTGGTGCCCCTTCAGCGTCGAGCATCTGGGCAAAGTCCGCGCCCTGTTCAGCGCGGTCTGCAGCCGGGGTTAGTTCGTCCTTGGAATCTGCCTCTGTCATCGCCTAACTCCTTGGGTACTTCAATCGGGTATGAGGACAACCTTGCCGGTCGTCTTGCGCCCCTGCAGGGCGCGGTGGGCTTCAGCCGCGTCCGACAAGGCGAACTGCTCGCTAATACGCAGCGCCAACTCGCCGCTACCAATCCCTTCCAACACCGCGCCAGCGCGTTCCAATAGCTCCTCGCGGGTCTGGATGTAGTGCAGCATGGTCGGCCGAGTCAAAAAGAGCGATCCCTTAGTGCTGAGGATGCCGGGATCAAAGGGCGGGACCGGGCCACTCGACTGACCGAACAACACCAAGTAACCCAAGGGCCTGAGCACGTTCAAGCTCTTGTCAAAGGTCGCCTGGCCTACGGAATCGTACACCACATCGACCCCGCGCCCATCGGTGAGTGCCATGACGTCCTGTTCAAAGTCTCTCTCAGTATAGCGGATGACTTCGTCAGCCCCGGCACCCCGAGCCAACTGCTCCTTTTCCCCGGTTGAGACCGTGCAAAACACCCGCGCTCCACACCGCTTAGCCATCTGAATCAGGAGCAAGCCCACGCCGCCGGCCCCAGCGTGAATCAAAGCCGTGTCTTCGCGGCCCAGCCGATAGGATCCATGCGCTAGGTAGTGCGCCGTCATGCCTTGTAGCAAAGCGGCGGCCCCCACCTGATAGGACGCTGAGTCAGGCAGAGGAACCAACCGGTCAGCGGACACGACCGCTTCTGCGGCGTACGACCCCATCACCCCGGCATAGGCCACGCGGTCGCCCACTTGCACGCCCTCTACCCCCTCGCCAACGCGCGCGACGACCCCAGCGGCTTCCATGCCAGGGATGCAGGGCAGCTCGACTGGGTACAGCCCGCCGCGGTGATAGGTGTCGATATAATTCAAGCCTATGGCTTTGATTTCGACTACGGCCTCGCCCGGCCTGGGTGTGGGCTCGGGCACGTCTTCATAGGTGAGGACTTCAGGGCCTCCGCACTGGTGGAAACGCACTGCTTTCATCAATGGACCTTTGTGTGGGATAGGGGCTGCTGGCTCGGCAGAATATTATCGTTTGGTGATAAGTGATAAGCCTACTAAGATAATCATAAAGCCCCTGTAAGACAAATTTGCAAAAATGGCAAAGTGACCCACTACCTCCACGGCGGCTTGCAGCGAAAAACCGGATCTGCTCACGGCAGAATTAAGTGTATGTCGCCGAATTCGTGCCAGAGATATCCCGCCGCCAACGCCTCCTCATACGCCCGCCCTAGGTGTTCGTTTCCGGCCAGCGCCTGCAGCATCTGCAGATGCGAGGCTCGCGGCTCGTGAAAGCCTGTCAGCAGGCCATCTATGGCTCGCGGCCGATGCCCCTCGCCTATTACTAGCCGCGTCCACCCCTCACCTCCACGGATTCTTCCTCGATCATCGACAACGCTTTCTACGGCCCGGACTACTGTCGTGCCGACCGCCACCACCCGCCCTCCTGTGGCGCGAACGTGGTTGATCTGCTGCGCGGTTGGCTCGGGCACCCGGTAGTACTCGGCGTAGGGTGGCTCACCCTCCTCCAAGCTCGCTACTCCGGTGTGCAGCACCAAGGGTGCGATCTGCACGCCGTTGGCCACTAGCCGGGTTATCAACTCTGGGGTAAAGGGCCGACCGGCTGAAGGCATCTCGGCGCTACCGGGTTCGACGGCGAAAGCGGTCTGATAGTAGGCCAGAGGCCAGCTCTGCTCCATGTACTCATAGCGGATGGGAAAGCCGTGGGCGTGCAGATAGTCTGCCCACGGCAGCGGCGCGGCCAAGCGCGCCACCCAGAGCCGCACCCGATCCCCCTTGGGAACGCGCCGATCTTCGCTATAGGGCGCGTAGAGTTTGAGCTGCCCGCCGCCCGGCAGCCCGATCACCTCGCCGGCGCGGCCGCCGTAGAAAGCCCGGCTGGCCCTAACTGCTGGCTGGCGCAATTCCGCACTCCACATCCCGGCCGGCAGCCGAGTCGAAAGATGGACCTCCACTGCGCTGCCGTCCTCCCGCTGGCCGGTGAGCGCGGCCGGCAAGGTCGCGCTGGTGTTGATCACCAGCAGGTCGCCTGCCTGCAAGAAATCGGGCAACTGGCGGAAAACTGCGTGCTCGGCTTTTTCCGCACCCGCTGTGACCAGCAGACGCACTTGGTCTCTGGCCAGTCCGCGGGCTTCGGGCGGTTCGCTCGCCTCCAACTCTGCGGGCAGCACAAAATCACTGCTCCCGAGCGCAAATTCTAGATCGACGCGGTTTTCTGCTGCGGTATTTAGTAGGGGCGTCATCGCTACACCTCCTTTACGAGCTTGGCAATTCGCGTGCTTGGTAACGGCCGCTGGGCAACTTGCCCTTTAGCAGGGCGATTAGACCGGGGACGCTTTCTTGGGGCAGCGGGCGATCACTGATATCCTCGCCCGGAAAAGCCGCTTGGTGCATCGCGGTCCGCATATCCCCCGGGTCAACCCAATAAACCTTCCATTCGGGGTGCTCGGCGGCCAAGACGTGGGAAAGTTGCTCCAAGGCCGCCTTGCTCGACCCGTAGCCGCCCCATCCCTCGTAGCCCTGCACGGCCGCATCGCTGGTGATATTGATTATCCGCGCTCCCCGGCCTAGTTGATGGCGCAACGCCTGAATAAGCCTCAGAGGTGCGAACGCATTCGTCCGATATACTTGCTCCAAGACGTCGAGCGGATAGTCGAGGAGCCGCGGCTGAGGACTAGGCCCCAAGGCCCCGGCGTTGTTGATCAGCGCATCCACTCCGCCGCATTCCGCTGCAGCTTGAGCTAGGGTGTGGCAATGCGCTGGATCGGTTACATCGCCGACAATGGCCGCGACCCGGGTGCGGGCCGCCAATTCGTCCTTGACGCCCTCTAGTGCTTGGGCACCGCGCGCGTCGAGGATTAGATTCCAACCCGCATCCGCCAAGGCGTGCGCCAAGGCCCGTCCTAGGCCCTGCGAAGCGCCGGTTATGAGAGCGGTCTGTCTGGTCTGCTCGTTCATGCTATGCCTCCTTGCAAATGAGTTTGTCCTGCTCGCTACTCAATTTCGCACAAAAAAAGGCCCGCCGAATCGCTCGGAGGGCCAGTATAGAGGTCCGCAATTGGACCGGGATGCGACCTGTCCCAAAGGACAGGCTGGCAGTAGCCCGTTGTTTAAAAAGCTATCTGTGCATTGTTTTATATTTTTTACCTAATTCGCAAAGGAACGCCATGAAAGTAGCTAAATTCGGCGGCACGTCCCTCGCGTCAGCCGAGCAAATAGAGAAAATCTGCACCATAGTCACCGCTGATCCAGAGCGCCGGCTCGTCGTAGTCTCGGCCCCAGGCAAGCGCGACCGAGAGGACACCAAGGTCACCGACCTCCTCATCGAGGTGGTCCGCGCCCATCTGACCAACCAAGACGGGCACACCGCGCTGGCGCGCGTCATCGACCGCTACGCCGCCATCATCGGCGATCTCGGCTTGCCGGACACGTCACTCGCGCCCATTGTCGCCGACTTTGAGCGGCGGCTGGCCATGAGCACGAGCGACGAAGCGCTCTACGCAGACGCCATGAAGGCCGGCGGCGAGGACAACTGCGCCCGCCTAGTCGCCGAGTACCTGCGCCACAGCGGAGCCGAAGCCCACTATCTCGACCCAGGCGAGGGCGGCTTAATTCTCTCGGAAGAACCGGGCAACGCCCGCGTGTTGCAGGCGTCCTACGGCAAGCTGCGCCAGCTCAAGGACCGTCCGGGCATCACCATTTTCCCCGGTTTCTTTGGCTATTCGCCCACCGGCCGCGTCGTCACCTTCTCGCGCGGCGGCTCGGACATAACCGGCGCGATCCTCGCCGCGGCCGTCGATGCGACCGTGTACGAAAATTTCACGGACGTCGATTCGGTCTTTGTGGCCAATCCCGCGCTCGTGGAAGACCCCGTCGCCGTCACTGAAATCACCTACCGCGAAATGCGCGAGTTGTCCTACGCGGGATTTTCCGTGTTTCACGACGAGGCCCTCGAACCCGTGTTCCACGCTGGCATCCCGGTCGTCGTCAAAAACACCAACAACCCCCAGGCACCCGGCACCCGCATCGTCCCCCAACGCGCGATCGGCGACCACCCGGTCGTCGGCATCGCCGCCACCGACGGGTTTTGCAGCGTGTACATCAGCAAGTACCTGATGAACCGCGAAGTGGGCTTTGGCCGCCGCTTGCTGGCCATTTTTGAGGACGAGGGGATCTCCTTTGAGCACACGCCGTCGGGCATTGACAACATGTCGGTGATCGTGCGCGAGTCGTATTTCAACCACTCGGCCGAAGAGCGGGTCCTGCGCCGGATTCGCACCGAGTTGGAAGTAGATGAGTTGTCGGTCGCCCGCGGCCTTGCCTTGGTGATGGTCGTCGGCGAGGGCATGCACCACACCATTGGCTTGGCGGCTCGTGCCTGCCGCGCCTTTTCCCGCGCCAGCGTCAACATAGAAATGATCAATCAGGGGTCGAGCGAGGTCAGCATGATGTTTGGGATCACGGCTGCGGACATTCCCGCGGCCGTGCGCTCGCTCTACGGAGAGTTTTTTAGCGGTTAATTGGAGCGGCGAGCTTCATCAACGAGTTCAGAGTCGCTCATAAATAACCTTCCCCTCGCGGAGAGCTGAGCGCAATACGGTTCCCACAAGGTGCCCGCGACGAGCGACTTCTTCGGGAGTCGCTACCACTATGTCCTTGCAAACAGGTAGATCGCCCAAGACCCGGCGGATCTCGATAGCTGTGTGCCGCTTATCGGACACATTGGGTAGAATTACGAGCAAATCCACGTCACTCCGTTCAGTTGCCGTACCCTGTGCATGGGACCCGAAAAGGACGATTTGTGCAGGCTGAAAGGCTCCCACGATGCGGTCCACCATAGTCGATATGAACATTTCCGACGCTGCTATATTCATTTTTAGGGTTCCTGTTTCGTTGTCTCCATAAGAAAGTCTCCAGGGGACTGTCGCCTTTAGGCGACGGGGGAATGGAGACCGGCTTGAGCGATGGGCGCGTAGCGTCCCTGAGCTTGAGCCAATCTACGATAGATTGTTCCTATGAATCGACTCGGACTCATACGAAAGATTGATTTTACGCGGTTTGGCATAATCGAGAGTTTTTCTCTTGTAGGATGCGCTCTTTGACAAGAGAATAGGTAGGAGGTTCCAGCACCGAACCGCGTGCTGGGTAAAACCTGTTGCGTGGTCAACCTTACAGGAGCGTTCGGCAAGGCTGAAAGTGCCGGCCGCGAAACCGCAAAGCGGCAAACGCTGGCGGTGGGTTGTCCTACTAAAGTCTCAACTCCGGTTGAGCATCCGGCCCGGTGCGGGCCTGCGGGGCGTAACGCAGAGGTAGTCAACTCATGCGTGCCCCGCGAAGCTGTCTGCTTTAGCTGACGGTAGTTCACATTCTATGTCTCAGCCTCCCTACACCAACTCGCCCAAAACCCCTAAAAACCGCTCCACATCGTCACCGTTATTATACAAATGCCCCGAAACCCGCACCCGCCCGTATTCTCCCCACACCAACACCCCTCGGTCGGCGAGAGCCTCGCACAGCCCGTGCGCGTCGTCGTCCGCAAAACAGGTATTGCCCGAACGCTGCGGCCGCACACTCGGCGAAATGACCTGCCGCCCGAGACGCTCCAGCCCGGCGCTGATTTGTTCGGACAAGTCGCGGTTGTGCTCCGCTATCCGCTCAATCCCCACGTCCAATAGCCGCCCCAAAGCGTAGTCGAGGTAGAGCACCACTACCATGGCCGGATTGCCGGGTTCCATTTTGTCGGGCATTGGCTTTTCGTCGGCGTCCGGTGCGCGCACAGCCCCTTGCGCCGGCCACACCGCCAAGTTGCGCCAGCCAAAAGCCGTGGAGCGCACTTGCGCCTCGGCCCGCTGGCTCAGATAACACGGCGCAACCCCGTGCGTCGCCAACAGCCACTTGTAGCACGAACTGACGCACAAGTCAGTACACGCCGCCGGTACGGCGACCGCGCCCGCAGCGTGCGTTGCATCGACCGCCAAAAGCACGTCGCGCCCAGCAAGCCCATCCGCAAGCTGCTCGATATCGAGGTTTTGCCCCGTGTAAAAGCTGACTTGACTCACAGCCAAGACCCGAGTGCGCTCATCGACCGCGGCCAACAGATCTTCCTCCCGCACCAGCCAATCGCAATGCGGCACCAGCCGCAACTCGACCCCTTGCTCGCGCACGTTGCGCCAATTGTACGCCACCGAGGGAAATTCCAAGTTGGTGGTGACCACGTTGTCGCCCGGCCGCCAGTCCAAGCCTCGCGCCAACCAAGCCATGCCCTCAGCCGCCGAAGGCGTGAAGGCGATCCGCTCGGCTGGAACATCCCACAACTGCCCCATGCGCTGGCGGCAGCGATCGCCGCGGGCGTAGATGGCACGACGACCGCGATCGCCGCCGCTTTTGTACTGGGCAAATTCCGCGTACACCTCACTCTGCCCTTTTAACCAAGGAGCTTCTCCCCCTGTGCAGAGATGGGTCACTGCGTCGAGCCCGACGAAATCCGCGGGCGGAATGAGGCTTTCGCTTTTCATAGAAAACTTCCCTTGGAAAGTGCCATCTTTAGGCAACAAAAGAAAAGGCTTCGATCTAAGATCAGCCGAAGGGAGTGGCCTGAGCGAAGACCGACATTGTTTGATTTATCACCGTGCAATGCAATGATTATATTTATTTTATGAAGCGGATAATTCAAATCCAACTCCTGCCTACGCCAGAGCAAAAGGCGTCTTTAGAAGCGACGATATGCCGCTTCAATGAGGCGTGTAATTGGGTTGCCAAACGTGCGTTTGAGCGCAAGCTAGCCAACCGCTATGCCTTGCACAAGCTGTATTACTACAAAGTCCGCGAGCAGTTTGACCTACCCGCGCAAATGGCCTGTCTGACCTTTGCCCAAGTTGCCGCTGCATACAAGCGCGACAAACGTAAGAAGGTGTCGTTTCGCCCGCTGGCCTCGATACCATACGACGCTCGACTGCTGCATTACAGAGGGCTTGATAGCGTGTCTCTGACTACGCTTAACGGTCGCATCGTCGTTTCGATGGTTATGGGCGACTACCAAGCCGAGCAGTTCGGTAACGTCAAGCTCTATGCCGAGTTGACGCGTCGTAGAGACGGCAAATGGTTCTTAATGGCTATCGTTGAGTTCGACGACATCCTGCCGTGTGAGCCGGACGACTTCCTAGGCGTTGACCTCGGCGTGGAGAACTTGGCCACCGACTCGGACGGTGAACAGCATTCGGGCAACGCAATAGAGCGAGTCCGCCTTAAGTGCCAGACGCTTAAGCAACAGCTTCAGTCGGCAGCCGACAAAGCCAAAAACCACCGCGCTCGCAAGCGCCTTCGCAAAAAGCTGCACCGACGAGCACTCAAAGAATCTAACTTTCGAAGAAACACCAATCACGTCCTCTCCAAGCGAATCGTTGAGAAGGCTAAAGGCACCATGCGCGGCATTGCTCTTGAAGATCTCAGAGGCATCCGCGCACGGATTCGGTTTCACAAGCCTCAACGATCCCGTATGACGGGATGGGCCTTTGACCAACTGCAGCAGTTTATCGCCTACAAAGCGCAAGCTGCCGCAGTGCTGGTTCAGATCGTCAATCCCAAGCATACAAGCCAGATGTGTTCTCAATGCGAACATGTCGAGCGAGCTAATCGCTCCTCTCAATCCGAGTTTCTTTGCCGTCGATGTGAGCACACTGCCCACGCCGATGTCAATGCTGCCCGGAACATCCGGGCAAAGGCTCTCGTCAGCGAGCCTATAGTTTCGGCCTGCTCCGCTGCAGCAGAGTGAGCCAGGGACAAGCCGTCGTCTTTAGGCGACGGTGGCTGACGGTATATCCTATTCGCTATCTACAATCCGCATGGCTTCTTCGCGCGCGCTTTGCAGCAAGTCCCCGTCGGCGACCAAATCCGCCGCCTTAAATGTGGGCATCCCGGCTTGGCGCACGCCGAAGAACTCGCCGGGGCCGCGCAATTGCAAATCCTTTTCCGCAATCTCAAAGCCATCTTGGGTGCGCTCCATGGTCTGGAGCCGCTCGCGCGAATCCGCCAACTCGGCCCCGGCGTGGGCATAGCTGATGAGGATGCAAAACGACTGCTCGCCGCCGCGCCCCACGCGACCGCGCAACTGGTGCAATTGCGCCAAGCCAAAGCGCTCGGCGTGTTCGATGATCATCACCGTGGCATTGGGCACATCCACGCCGACCTCGACGACCGTCGTGCAGACCAAGACTTGGACCCGATTTTGCTTAAAATCCTCCATGACCGCGGCCTTTTCTTCGGCCGCCATGCGCCCGTGCAGCAGGGCCACGGTAAACTCGGCCAACGGTCCGTGGCGCAGCTCTTCATAAGCTTCAACCGCGGATTTGTAATCCGCCTTTTCCGACTCTTCGATCAGCGGATAAACCACGTACACTTGCCGCCCTTGGCGCACCTGATCGCCGGCAAACTCAAAAATCGCCTCGCGCCGGTCGTTGCCGCGCAGGGCCGTGCGGATCGGCTTGCGCCCAGGGGGCAACTCGTCGATAACCGACACGTCCAACTCGCCGTACAGAGTCAGAGCCAAGGTGCGCGGGATGGGCGTGGCCGTCATCACCAGCAAATCGGGCTTTGCGCCCTTCTTGTAGAGCGCGCCGCGCTGCACGACCCCAAAGCGGTGCTGCTCGTCGATGACCGCCAGCCCCAAACGGGCAAATTGCACCTGCTCCTGAATCAGCGCGTGAGTGCCCACCGCAATATGAGCCGCGCCGCTTTCAATGGCCGTCAACAACTCCTGCCGAAGAGCCTTGCGCTGGGCACCCTTGAGGAATACCACCGTCAGGCCGAGGGGCTCGACAAGTGTCTGGATGTTGAAAAAGTGCTGCTCGGCGAGGATCTCGGTCGGGGCCATCATCGCCGCTTGATAGCCGTTCTCCACAGCCGTCAGCATTGCGCACAGGCCAACCAAGGTCTTGCCCGAGCCAACGTCGCCTTGGACGAGGCGATTCATAACTTGGGGACGCTGCATCTGCGCGGCGACCTCGGCAACGACCCGGAGTTGGGCGCGCGTGGGGGCAAACGGCAGGGAATCCCACAGGGCCGGCACCAGTTTTGCGCTGGGCGCGAAGGCGATACCGTCGGCCTGCTCGTGGTTTTTCTTGCGCCGCCGCGCCAAGCGCAATTGGAAGGCAAAAAGCTCGCCAAAGGCCAAGCGCTGCCGCGCGCGCTCCGCTTCGGCAAGGCTGGCGGGAAAATGTACTTGACGCAGACTAGCGCCTAGCTCTGCAAGGCCCAAGCGCTGCCGCAAGGCCGCGGGCAGATCGTCTTCGATTCGCTCGGCAAAGGTATCCAACGCCTCGCTTATCAAACGGCGGAAGCCCCGGCTGCGCAGGCCGCGTTCCTTCATATCGGCACTGGTCGTATAGAGCGGGACGACGACGCCTGTGTGGAGTCGCTCCTCCCCGCGTATGAATTCGTACTCGGGATGGACTATCTGTCGCCGCCCTTGGAAGAGATCAACCTTGCCGCTTATGGCTAACTCGTCGCCAACGGCAAAGTTGCGCTGCAAGTAGCGCCCCCCCTGAAAAAAGGTACAGGTGATATCGTCGGTCTCGTCGGCGACCACCATCACGAAGCGAGGCCGCGACCCGGGGATGAAGCGCGTCTGACGCACTTCGCCGATGAGGGTCACCTCTTGGCCGATTGGCACCCGGGCCATGGGCAAAATCTGCGTGCGATCGAGGTAGCGGCGCGGCAGGTAGTACAACAAATCGCCTAGCGTCAGGATCTCTACATCCTTGAGCGCAGACGCGCGTTTGGCCCCTACACCTTTGACTTTTTCAATGGGAATGGACAGGATTTCCATGGTTGGCCATGCGTTGACTCACTTGGGCTGCAGCCTATCTTTGGCCACATATTGCCATGCCCAAGTCCACTGCTTTCGCTCACTATCTAATGGGACACGCGCCGTTTAAACGCGCGCCTTTCTTCTACGCCTATGTTGGGATGTGGCTCCACCTGCTCATTGGCACGGGCTTCTTAGCACTGTCTAATGCGCGCGACTGGCTGTCGATCTTCGCGGCGTTGGCCGTCGGCTCGCTTTGCGTGGGGCTCGTACTCTACGGCCTGATGACGAATCGGTATAGCCTGCTGATCAATATCGGCGCGTATGTCGCCAGCATCGCTCGCGCATTCTCGACCGACGCTGTGGTCCTCACCTGCTTCATCGCGGGCCTCATTGCCGCCCTCGTTTCCAGCTACAGCATCTTGGCGGCGGAGTACAGGCACTATCAGCGCGAAGTCAACCACCCGCCCGCGTCGCTCCCCAAATCCGCGGCCCTCCTGCTAGGCGCGGCCATCGTCCTCCTCTGCGTCTATGGCCTCTATCTATAGAGTTAGCGGATCTTGAGCGTCGCCAAGCCGCACAGTGCCAAGATGCCAGCCACGATCCAGAAGCGAATGACGATCTTGGTGTCGGCCAAGCCGCGCTGCTGATAGTGGTGGTGAATCGGCGAGCGAGTAAAAAAGCGCCGTCCCAGCCACCGAATGCCGATTTTTTCCTGGATTACCACCGACAAGGTCTCACCGACGAAAATCCCCCCGACGATTAGGAAGAGGAACTCCTGTTTGACCAAAACGGCGACCGTGCCCAACAAGCCGCCCAGCGCCATGGACCCGGTATCGCCCATAATGACATTGGCCGGATAGGAATTGAACCACAAAAAGCCGAGGCAGGCTCCAAAGACAATAGAACAAATCACGGCGACTTCCCCCACGCCCGGCATAAAGGGAAAGATGAGGAACGCCGAGATCTCGGCGTGGCTCGACACATAGGCAAACACCCCAAAGACGAGCACGACAAAAGAAGTCGGCACAACGGCCAAGCCGTCGATACCGTCGGCGAGATTGACCGAGTTGGAGATGGCAGTCACCGTGAAGGCGATAAAAGGCACATAGCCCCAAGAAAGATCGAGGACCGGATTTTTGAAAAAGGGCAAATAGAGCTGAGTCGCCAAACCGGCCGACTCCGCTGGAAGGGCCTGGGTGATGTACGCAGCGCCAAACGCTAGCCCAAAAGCTACTTGCAGCACCAACTTGGCCTTCTCCGACAGCCCGCGATCACTAGAGCGATGGCGCACCTTGAGGAAGTCGTCGATCCAGCCGAGCGCGGCAAACCAGACAATCGCTCCCACGCAGAACAGGACGAAGAGGCTGTGCAGCTTGCACCACAGGCCGACGCTGATCAAGACCGCGGCGACGATTAAGCCACCGCCGTAGGTTTTGGCTTGATTGCTGACGGCCTCAGAGTTGAAGTAGTCGCGGGGCATGTCGCGGTGCCCCCGGCTGTAGAAGTAGAGAATGACCCGCCCGCCAAAGAGGATGGTAAGGATCAACGAAGTGATCGCGCCGCAGATGACGCGAAAGCTGATCGAATCGACCAAGCGCAAAAACGACAGGGCCTCAACAGCATCTTGAAGGTAGATCCCGAGATAGTAGATCATCGCTGCGAGGCCGCTAGTGGCAAGCCGGCGCGCACGCGCTCAGCTAATTCGCGCAGGTTTGCACCAAGGGTGAACTCTGGCTCAAAATAAGGCGTTGAGATCAAGACTTGGTCGGGATCGCGCTCCAATTGCGCCGGTTCCAAGACACCGCGCTGCAAAAACTCGATCAGCACCAGCACGACCTGCTCGCGGAACTGCCAGTTCGGGTGTAGGTAGAAGCGACGCAATCGCGCTAGCAGGTCGGGATTGTGGCTTATTTTCCCCAAGGCACTCAGGGCTTGGACTACTACTTCCGGGGCACTTTCGTCGAGTGCTGCGCAGAGCGCGCTTTCGATCTCGTCATCGGCTGTAAACATCTCGCCGAGGGCCTGCGCCGACCACGCCCGCACCTCAAAGTACGGATCCGCCTCTAGTGCGTTAAGCAACGCAGCCCGGGTCTGAGTGTCAGTCGCCCCCAAGCCACGCAGGCCGTATTCGACGACATTGCGGCGTATAATGCCTCCGTGGCGAAAATCGCCGCCACAAAAACGGCGCATCCACCCGGTCAAAGTGCGGTCGGTGAGAATGTGTAGTAGCAACGGCAGCCGCTCTTGGTAGTTTAAGACCGCAACGAGCTTGATGCCCACGTTGCGCCGCCCCAGCGGGATTTCACACCAACCCTCGGACGCGAGCAGGCGGTCGGCTTGATAGCGCAGATAGGCCAGTTCACCGTGTTCCATTGCCTCCACGCCCCCGACCTCTTTGACCCGCGCTTGCACCCAGCGCAACAAGACGTTGGGGGCGGCCGGCAAGCCGCTTTTGGCAGGGGACGACTCCAAACGCAGCACCGGCGGGTGCTGCCCGGTAGTAAGATTGTCCAGTTCAGCCGCGATCAGTTCGAGGCTGTTGGCTTTGGGCATAGTCTTGGCGGCCGCGCTCATGGCCTGCAACCGCTCATCGTCGGCGCACAACGCGAGTACCTGCTGCGCCAACTTCTCGCCGTCTAGTCCACTATAAATGGAGGCGTTGTCCCAAAATGCCTCCTGATAGAGCACCTGAGCAGCCCCTATCCGCTCCATCTCCCGCGCGTTCAGCGCTTGGTGGTCTTCAGCCGATGTCGGCAGTGGTACGATCAGCGTGGGTGTCCCGCTAACCGCCATCTCGGTGAGGGTTCCTGCGCCCGCCCGGCAAATGACCAGATCTGCTACCGCGATCAGATCGACGATCTCATCCGCGTAATCGAGGCGTCGGTACCAGTCGCATTCGCCCTCCATCCCCATTGCAGCCAAAGCGGCCTCGGTATCCGCTACAGCATCGTAATCCGGCCCCTTGTAGCGGCCCGTGACGTGGATGACCTCCAGCCCAGCCGCTTGCCAGCGGGGCAAGGCTGCGAGCACGGCCTCGTTGATGGCCTTAGCCCCCCCCGACCCGCCAAAGGCGAGCACGACCTTGCGGCCTTGGTCAATGCCCAATTTTTCCCGCGCAGCTAGCCGATCAAGGTTCAGAAAAGAGCGGCGCACCGGATAGCCGACCACAGCCACTCGCTTCGCGTCGAACCAGCGGCCCGCCTGCTCAAATGCCACCCCGATTCGCTGCGCCAGCCGCCCGGTAATTTGGTTCAAAAGCCCGGGATAGGCATTCGGCTCGTAGAGAAACACGCGGGCGCGAGAAAGGCCGACCTTCGCCATAGCACCGTGTGCGAAGAGGATCGGCGCACTGACGAAACCGCCCGTGCTGATGATAATTTGGGGCCGATAACGCAAGAGGATGAACGCCGCTTGGACTACCCCGACCGCGAGCACACTGGCAAATCGCAATAAGGACACAAGGGAACGCGTGCGCGGGAAGGGACGAGCGCGCACAAAGCGGATGGAATATCCCTGCTCGGGCACGACCCAAGCATCCAGCTTGTCTCGATGGCCCACATAGAGGAATTCGGCATCTGTCCGCGTCTGCCGAATTTCGTTGGCAATGGCCAAGGCCGGGTACACGTGACCACCCGTGCCGCCGCCGGTGAGCAAGTACTTCATCAATTTTTATTAAGTAAGGTCGTTCAGACCAGTAGAAGCGATCCCGACATTCCAGAAGGGCCTATGTCTCTAATATATAAGCTGTTAGTCTGGGTGTCTAACCCTATTGGTAGGACTCGGTGCGGTCGCCGCCGTTGACGCTTATGTGCTGCCCCGTCACGTAACTAGCCGCCGGTGACACGAGAAAAACCACAGCCGCAGCCACCTCTTCGGGGCCGCCAGCTCGGCGCATGGGAATACTGCTGAGAAATTGCGCCCGTACCTCTGGCTCCCGCCGCGCCAGCGCCCCGCTCCCCATCCCCGCGTCAATGATCCCCGGCGACACCACATTGACGCGGATGCCGTGCTCGGCTTCCTCTTTCGACAGCACCTTCGTCAAGGCCACGACCCCGGTCTTGGTGGTCGCATAAGCCGCCGCGCCGCCCGGCAGCGTGTTGACCACATTCGAGGCAATGTTGACGACCGCGCCGCCTCGCGCCCGCATCAACGGCAGAGCGGCCTTGCACATGTAGAGGACGCTATTGAGGTTGACATCGAGCACCCGATGCCAATCCGCCAGCGCCATATCGGCCACGAACTGCCCGCCGATGGTGATGCCGGCGTTATTGACCAGAATATCCAACCCGCCCAGTTCCCCTGCTACGCGTTCAACCAGCGACTGCGCCGCCTCCGCCTCGGTTATATCGGCTGCAAAGGCAGTTCCGCCCAGCTCGGTGGCGAGTGCGTGGGCAGCGTCCTCCTGCGTGTGGTAATGCAGAACGACCGTCGCGCCTTCGGCAGTCAAGGCGCGGCATATTGCTTGGCCGATGCCGCCGGCTGCGCCGGTTACTAGGGCGATGTGACCGTGGAGAGGTGTGCTCATAGAACCAATTGATCAGGTTTAGGTAAGGTAGCGCTAAAATGCCCTTATAAGGGCATTTTCAACTGCTCAGCCTGATCTTCTTTGGGAGGCTTTTGCTGACTCTGGTTCTGGTCCTTTGAGTAACGCTGTTTGACGTAAAGGACACCCGCAATCGAAAGAATAACTCCTCCTGCCAGTCCAGCTCCAACAGCAGCTTCTCCCCAATAACCGAAAGCGCCTGCCACGGTAAAAGCAGCCAAACCTAAGACAGTAGCTAGAAGTTGCCCCCGATGATGGGAGATAATCAAAGCCCTTAGCACTTTTTGCTCCGAATCAATACGGTGAGCCTGCTCCTTTTCCGCCATGGTCACAATGCGGCCTGCGAGTCCAGGCAGGACTTGATTATATCGATCCAGATCCTCAGGGGTCGGTAGAGGACCTATATGTGCAATCGTGGTTTGCTGAGCGACAATACGAGAAGAAGGCTCAGGGTGAGCCTGCTGGTCTTGGGGCAACTGTCCTTTCCGGGACTTATCTCGAGACCTGCTCATCTATCTCCGCCATGGCCCGACGAAAATCCCCTCCGATTCTATGGAAATCCCCCTCTAAGGCTGCACGATCAGATTCGGGGCCAGACAGAATCTCGTCCGCTTCGAGGGAGCGAGCCGCTTCCCCCAAAGGATCTGCCAAGGAGGCAATCCCAGACCAAAACGAAAGACCAGAACGAAAGAAAGGAAGGTGGCGCAGATAGGAAGACATTGGGATTTTCCGAAGTGAGAAGCTAATGGCTTATTGTTAAAATACACAACTTTGATTGCCAAGCAACTCCACAAGTCAACCGGATTCTGGATCAGCGGGCGTCGTGGGCTGCGGCCCGTTCGGCGCGATGCTGGGCGACCAGTTCCGCCATGCTTTTGAAACGAAAGTTGGGTTCCACTGCCTCCTGTGGCGGTGCTGTCGCGCCTCCACCGCGCCCTGCTCGCCGGTCAATCCATACCGTCTCCAGTCCGATTGCCTTAGACGGCACATGGTCGTGGAAGAGGCTCTGCGCGATGTGCAGAATGCTTCCGGGATCGCCGTCAAAGTCAGCCGCTACCCGGGCGAGCAGGAATTCAAAGTTGGCCAGCGACGGTTTGTACGAGCCGATCTCTTCAGCGGTGAAAATCGCGTCCCAAGGGTCGCCGAGGCGGGCGGCGCTCCCCCGGTAGCTGGCGCGGTCGCAATTGGTGAGGGTGATCAGCCGGTGGTGCTGCTTCAGATAGACGAGCGATTCAACCGCATCGACAAAGGCCGGCCAATCCCCGACCGACTGACCGAAGCGGATGCTCTCTGCATCGTCGGGTTCGCCACCCCAGTTCTGGGTCAGCATGCGATGGGTAGCTGCTAAAAGGTCGGCGTAGAGTAAGTCGGGATTGGCCACTTGGCAGGCGGATTCCACCTCGGCGAAGGCGGTGAGGGCCGTCTCGCGAGTCGGTGGGTCGTCCAGACGCGAACAGAGCGGTTGCAGCGCATCCCAGATACCCGTCTCCCAGTCGATCA
The DNA here is from genome assembly GCA_028875335.1 of Gemmatimonadota bacterium. The sequence goes on along the minus strand of JAPPEF010000108.1, from coordinate 15,106 downwards.
GGGTTCCGTAGGTATCGAAGGTCAGTATGGGAAAGTCGCAGAGGCGCATGGGGGGCTCTCGCAGGGCTGTGGCGTTGGGAGTAGTTTCAGCACTTAGAAAAGGGCCATAGATTCAAACAATATAGAGGAGAAGAAGCGATACTTACGAAATTCACGCGTCTGCTGATTCGTTGAAGAGCCTCTCGACAGCTTGGCGTTCCCACTCAACATAGTCCGACGGGGCGCTCCAGAATCTCTCCCATGCCTCGTTGAGAAGCTCATGCACTTCGCCTGTCGTGTCCCTTCGAGCAATCCGGCACTTGATGCCTTGTACACCTTTTAGCGCGCATTCCGCGATTCTATTAAGCAGGTGCTGTGGGTAACATCTCCCGTGGACGCCATCCGGTTCTGATCCAATGGTTTTTAGGAGCTCCAGCCAGTGCGCCCGTATTCTGGTTGCCTCGTCAGTGAATCCAGCTAGCCTGAGGGCATACAACATCCCGTCCATCCGTGCAGAGTTTGAGGGGTGCTTTTCCATACTATAGTTAAACGTATCCCTGCCGGACTTTGCCACTAAGTGGAAATGCGACCACGCCATAGCCGGCCCGAGTGTATAGACTGCGAACAGATCGCAGAACAGCTCCTGAATCCAGTCCGTCCAGCGGTTCTGCCACCGCTGTATTACAAACTCCATATAAGGAGATGACCGGCTGCGCCTCTCCTTTTGTAATTCCTGATCTAGGTAGTTCAACACCTCACCAAGCGCCATCACAGCCGCATCTCTGAGGGGCTCGACGCTCGGGTTATTCGTTTCATGCAGAAGTGGGTGGCATAATTCATGATAGAGATCCGGTAGGTGCAGCATGAACCTGCTCTCTTGCAGGGGAACACGCATCAGATTCAGGTTGCAATAGATGTGGTAGTAAAGACTGAAATCAGAAAGCGTCGTCACAACCGGCGGAATGAGTGGGAACTCGATCTCATCGCAGATCCTTCCGAGCAGAGAATTCAGCCTGTGGTCATCATCTCCAGCCCTGACCAGAGCAGAGATTGCCACCGTCTCTAGGAAGTCTATGTCCTGAACAGCCCCGCTCAATGCTCTGAATCGCTGGGGTTGATTCTGCGGTAGCTGGAACTCGGGTGCTGTCTGGATTCGCTTGATTTTGTCAATGGTTTCGTCAGTCAGATCCCGGCTCTTTTGGTCGAGTCCGCGGTATACGGCGGGGAGTCTTCTGGTGGGAATCCTTCCCTTCAGAACTTTTGCTCTCTCAGCCAACTGGTCGAGAGTACCTTGCAGGTAGTCCTCGATCACTCTCTATCCCCTCATCTCCGCGAAGGCCCCTGCCCTCTCATGTTCCAGAATGGTCGCCGTCCTCTCCAGCGCAGCAACTAGCTCATCGTCTGCCTTTTCGTTCCGGAGTCGATGCCCAAGATTCACCCAGTATCCCGGACCCTTGCCCATTCTCTTCTGTAGAACAACACGGAGCATCTGCGTCTGTAAGTTAACAGCGTCCTGTGCTCCAATCTCCTCAAAGCGCGAGGCAAGTGCATCTACGTTGATCCGGTTACCTAGGCTACCGCCTCCCTTGAGCTCCATCAACACTTCGTCAAGCAGTTCACCAAATTCCCGAAGCTGTACGTAGATACCCGAATACAACCCTATGGCACTCATTCGCCCTCATCCTCCTCTTCGCTGCCAGACTCCAAAGCATCGTCATCGTATTCGCTGGCGTCCTCACCGAGGTACCTATCGGTAAGTTTGATGGTTATCGGGGTGCGCGTACAGTCTTCCGGCCGGGTCCATGTAAGGGTACTAAGTGAGTAGAAATCCTCAAGACATTCTGCGAGAGGCATCTCTCCCTCGACACGGAGCACATGGATCGGCTTAGAGGTCCCGGGATGCTTGAAGGGCTTTCCTGTCGTGCAGAGATACGCCTCATCTTCTGAGAGCATGTAGTAGCAGCCCACTTGGGGATTGCTCACCGTTGTATTGTCCCGCCTGTCCTGCTCGACATCGAAGAGTCGCAGTGGTGCAGGGGATGTTTTGGCTACTTCAAGGACCGTCAACTTGGCATTGGCGTCGATTGTCCCATCCTGTCGTAGACTGTCCATGGCCCTTCTGAGGCCCTCAATTTCCGACTCGTAACTCCTTCCGTCGCGATGGACAACGATGTTCCTCGCCGGGGACTCTATGGATTGGGCTTCCTGACGCACGAGCCTTGCGAATTCATGAGAAACCTGCTCTGTGGTAAGCTTCTCCTTCTGCCTAGACGACTTACAGTACGGGTGGATGATGTTCCCTGTCCGGTTTATCAGCGTAAATCCGGCAGTGTTGCCCTTGACATCAATTCCGACGGTGATATCCGCGTGAAGCGGTGTCCCCAGAACAAAGGGCCACCTTTCATTCACAAGTAGTATCTTGTTCAGGGCCACGTTCGTAAGATACGGTACCAGCTTCCGACGCTTGTCCTGCCGTATCCGGTAGTTGCTGTCCCCATCAACCAACTCATAGCACTCAGCCCCCATCCGCGAATGGTTTACGGCCGCCCTGATTCCAAAGTCCTTGAAGAACCTATTCACAATCATCGCCGAGAGTTCGTCGTGCTCACGTGTCTCCCTGTCTTTTACATGGTGCACCATGACGAGCGCACAGCCCGTCCTAGGATTACGCTCCCGTACGGCCTCTAGGATGGCCTTACCTTGGTCAACGAATGTCCGCGGTTTGAAGTCAGAATACGTCACAATCTCGGGTTTGTACGGCTTCCCCAGTAGCGCATCCGACAAGTGTGGAAACAGTTTCCTCACGGCTTGCCTGAGATCGTCGACGTACTGCTTACCCCAACTCTCGTACACGCTCTCAGGAAGAACTAGGTATTGGGGCTGGTCAAGCGGGTCTGACCTATAGAAACCGGCTTTCCTATCCTGGAGAAGATCGCGCCGCTTACGCCCTATCTGCCCAAGGCTTACCCGATCGGCATCAGGGCTGCTACGGACAGAGAGCTTGTAGCCATTCCCGAACTCGTAGTCCGGAATCTGGAACATACGCTGCGGTATACGTACCGAAGTCTCTGAGACCCTGATGATGGTCCCGTCATTACCGAACCGCAGGCGCATCAGAAGCTGCTCCACGTATTCCTGAATCCTCTGGTGTCGTTCCATCGGAGACAGTGTAACCTTGTTTTGGTATCTCTGCACGTTCCGATGCTGTGTATCCAGCACTTGGTAACACAAACCAGTTGGCACAGCTCTAGTCTCTCCAGAGTTGTTCATGTAGTATGCCACAGAGGCATCATGCGGAAGACTGGCAAGCTCCGGTGGGATGGGCTTCCGGACGCGTTGAATGATGTAGTTAATGAGAGGGACCTGACCTGTGTCAGTAGAGACCGTGTCTTCCGAGACGTTGACGTCCGCTAGGTCATCAAGGCGGACGTCATACCAGTCTACGCCAAAGTGGTAGATGAAGTGCTGCTGCCTGTACCTGCGGAAGGTGTCCACGGTCATCTTCATGGGAAGCGGCCTCTTAGACACGAATTTCGACGTGCAATCGACGCAAAGCCCGATACTCCCATTCGGTGCTATGACCGGTCGGACGCTGAAGCCGCTGAAGATAGCCACGTCATCTGATATCTGCGGCGTCCTTTCGAAGAAGGGCCGCCCGCGCCCCGGCTGCCACAGTTCTATCCGGGCATTCAGAGCGTTCTGAATAGCGAACCTCAGAAATCTCAGGCATATCGTGTCGGTGACGGGATCTCTCCTAGTGAAGTCCAAGGGGAACACATTATCGAGCCGGTCGAAGTAGGCTGTCCCTCTGACAAGAGGCATCTTTTCAGGAACAGCCGTAACGTCGTCTCTCAGCACCAAGTGCGGCACCCCGTCAATGTCTACGACAGTCGCCGGGGTCTGGTGCTTAATGCTCATCTTCTTCCCGATTTCTTGGCGGTTCTGATAGTACTCCCCGCCTTTGCGCAGACCCCTAATCTTGTAAAGCCTGTATCGCGCAGATAGCTCATTGAGGTTGAGGATAGGATATACGTTTGTCTCAAGTCCTGCCATTGCCATTCTCCTCCCAGCAGAGCGCCCGGTACTGACACCGATCGCACTCATCAGGGTATTTCGTCACGGGGAACTCCTCTGCCTGCATCTCTTCGGGCTTTCTTCCGTCAACCGCGTACTGCATCTCGACGATACTCGACGCGATGTACTGGTCGAGCTGCCGGCCGGCCTCCTCTGTGAGCCTGTACTCCCGCAGCCGATTGGTAAGGAACTGCGCCTCCATTAGCTGGATATCGCCCTCGTTCCAGTTCTGCCAGTAGCCGGTGTAGTTCACCGGACGGGTGCCTCGCACAAGGGCGATGGCATATACGCCTAGCTGGAGCCATGCCTCATGCTGCCCGAAGGTATGTACCTTCCAGTCCACGATGAGCGGAGGCTCGTCCGAGAAGAAGGCTGTCACATCGGGCGTTGCCCGTGCTGAGACATCGGTGTGCTGGAACCATATCGATCTCTGGGGCGCTATGTACTCTGCTTCCTTGAGCTTCTTCCTTAGAGGCTCCATCTCGGAACTGAACAGATTAGTGATTGCCTGCCGGACCTCAGACCTCGCAGTCTCTACCTCTTCCTCGGGGATATCGCCGCCATATTCCATACAGTGAAAAGCCGCGAAGTCCTTCTCCTCTGAAAACTTGATTCCGTCTTCAAACACCCGATGCTGCCGGGCGACCTCGAGGCACTTGTCGAATCTCTCAAGCGCTTTCTCTATGAGTCGCCTCAAATTCGGTGCTACATTCCTTCCCAAAGCAGGTATCAGCGTCTCGCTCAGCACATCGTCCACCACACTGCCGCGCCAAGCGCTTATGCTCTGGAGCTTACCCAGCCTGAATGCTTTTCTACGTGCTGGGTCCTTGGCCTTGTGGCTGCTGAACAGCCTGTAGAAGTACCATTGCCTCGAACACCGCCGGTAAATCTTGCTATCAGTGACGGACCACTGCATTATTTTCCACTCCTTCTGCGTCTTAAGCGGAGGAATTCCAGATACTCGATGAGGTCATCCTCTTCCTCGGAAGTGACCGGGCCGATTCTTGCTGCGAAACCAAACTCCTTTTCCTGCCCTTCCTCCTCGCCAGGTACAGGATAACCGGCACTCTTCATCAGCGTCGCGTAGGAACTCCCGTAAAGCTTACTCAGCTTGTGAAGCACCGTCGGAGATGGATTCCTGATTTTCCCACCCTCCAATTGGCTCAAGTAGGCGTTCGAGACTTCCGTCTCCTTCTCGACCGCTCGCAGAGTCAGCTCCCGGTGCTGCCTCAGATTCTTGAGATAGCGCCCTAGTTCAGCGGCTCCCATTTGTCCTTCCTCCTGTTGGTTTTCTAAATATATCGTGCATGCTAAATTTGTCAAGCAAAATCTAAATCTAAAAACATAAAAAAGCCACGAGCAGGTCTGATTCTCTGTGGGAGTGGGCGATGTCGAATATCTCGCCCGCAAGGCTTTCAATCGCCTTCAGGCGTATTTCCGCGGCATCTTCACCTCGGAGACCTCGTCCAACAAAGCCCGCTCTTCCGGTGCCAGAGACCAGTCCAAGCCGGCGCAGATCTCATCCACATGCGCCGGCTCGTCGGCCCCCAAAATGGGGGCGCTGATCTCGTCGTGATCTAAAATCCAGGCAATGGCCACCTGCGCTGGGGTCTTGCCGTGCTGCGCCCCAACATCGATCAGCGTCTGGACGATGGTATCGACCCGCTCGGTCATGGCCTCGGCAAAGTTGTATTTGCCCGGACTCATGCCGCGCAGCTCGTCCGTACTCCACGGCGTCCCCGGCGGCGGCGCTTGCCCACGGCGGAATCGGCCAGAGAGCAGGCCGATGGCCAGCGGGCTGTAGGTCATAATGCCCAAGCCGAATTGACGGCAGATGGGCATCAACTCTGGCTCCATCTCCCAGCGGTTGAGCAGATTGTATTGATTCTGGATACAGGCAAAAGAGGCCAAGCGCTCGCGCTGTGAAATCCATAGGGCCTCGACGATCTTCCACGGCGGAAAGTTAGAACACCCCACGTAGCGCGCCTTGCCCTGCCGCACAATGTCGTCGAGCGCACTCAAGGTCTCCTCCAGCGGCGTGACCGGATCAAAGGAGTGCAGCAAGTACAGATCGACGTAATCGGTCTGTAGCCGTTGCAGCGACGCCTCAATGCCCCGCAGCAGATTGACCCGCGACAGCCCTACGTGATTGGGGCTATTACCCAAGGTGCCAAAAATCTTAGTCGTCAGCACCACTTCCTCGCGCCGTCCCTTGATGGCCTTACCCACCACTTGTTCGGAGCGTCCTCCACCATACAGCGCCGTATCGATAAAATTGCAGCCCAAGTCCAAGGCCCGCTGCACCACTTCGATGCAGGCACCCTCGTCCTCTTGGCCGCGAAACGCCGCGCCCAAGCACACCTTAGACACCTTGACGCCGGCCTTGCCCAAATTGCGATATTCCATAGCCATCCCCTTGTGTTAGTCTGATTGCCTAACCTCATCGAGCGCGGCCAACAAATACTCGTTGTCCTGGGGGCGCAGCGACGTCAGCCGCACAAAATTAGGCGCATCTTGCCGCCAGCGGGCGCGGATCCGCCGTTCTTCCAAACCGGCCCGCATCCGCCCCGGGCCGATCCCCTCGCAGCGCACCCAAAAGAAATTCGCCGCGCTCGGATAAGCCCGCAACCACAGCCGCTCGCTTAGCCCTTCGTAGAGTGCCTGACAATCGCTGCGGATCTGCGCGACGACCTCCTGCAAATAGTCCTGGTCAGCTAGCGCCGCCTGTGCCGCCACCAGCGACAGCGCATTGACCGCCCAAGGAACCTGCATCTGGCTTAGGGCAGTGATAACGGGCTTAGGCCCAACCGCGTAGCCGATCCGCAAACCAGCCATGCCGTATGCTTTGGAAAAGGTCCGCAGCACCACCAAGTTTTCCCGCTCTTGTGCCCAAGGCACATAGCTATAGCCGGCATAGTCTGCATACGCTTCATCGACGATGCACAGGCAGTCGGGCAACTCGTCGAGCAACCGCGCCATCCCCGTGTCGCCGCATAGGAGATTACCCGTGGGATTGTTGGGACTGCTCAGCAGCAACACCCGCGCTCCCGACTGCCGCCCCGCCTCGATAAAGCGCTCGGGCACCAGCGCAAAGTCCTCTTCGTGCAGCGGCACTGGAATCACTTCAGCCGCGCACCGCTGCCCCAACGCTACAAAGCGCTCGTACGACGGAGACGGAATGAGCAAGCGCTGCTGCTCTAGCAACAACCGCGCCAAAAAAAGCCAGACCACGGCCTCCCCAGACCCGTTGTACACGATGAAGTGATCGGGCGAAAGCCCCCAATGCGCCGCCAAATCCCCGCGCAACGACTCGGCGCGCTCCTCGTCGTCGTAGCGACTAAAATCTCCGGTGCAGGCAAAGGCGGCCATGGCCTCCCGGACCTGAGGCGACGGCCCATACGGATTAGTAGCCGCGTCAAAGCGCAGCCATTCTGCGACATCAAGTGGGTGAAACATTTTGTCGTCCATAAGGAATCGTCCTTCAGTAAGACCTCCCTAGGCTATCCATAAAGGATGCCAGCAGCAACCACACCTCTTTTGCCTTATACTGTTATGCGCAACCTCCAACCAAGGTTCCCTTACGTCAACCAATGCCATGCCAACCAACGCCAAAAAACCGATCATCGCCTGGGCCTTGTACGACTGGGCCAACTCGGCCTTTGCCACCACGGTCATCGCCGCCTTCTTCCCGGTATTTTTTAAGTCCTACTGGAGCGCTGGCAGCGACGTCACCGAGAGCACCTTCCAACTGGGGCTGGCCAACTCCCTCAGCAGCCTGGTCGTTGTATTGTTAGCCCCTCTTTTGGGGGCCATTGCCGACCAAGGCGGCACTCGGCGCAAGTTCCTGTTTGCCTTCGCCTTCTTGGGCGTCCTCGCCACGGGGTGCCTCTACATGGTCGCCCAAGGCGCATGGGAACTGGCGGTTGTGGTCTATGTGTTGGCCGCCATCGGCTTCTCCGGTGGCAACACCTTTTACGATGCGCTCATCGTGGAAGTGGTCGGGCGCGACAAGTCCGACTCGGTCTCAGCGCTCGGATATAGCCTCGGCTATCTAGGCGGCGGCTTGCTGTTTGCGCTCAATGTGGTGATGGTCTTGCACCCCACGACCTTCGGGTTGGCCGATGCCAGCGAGGCCGTGCGCGTGTGCTTTTTGCTGGTCGCCATCTGGTGGGCTGGCTTTTCGCTGCCGCTCTTTTTGTGGGTAGAGGAATCGCCGCCCGTGCGCGGTCATCGCGGCTGGAGTGCGGTCTCGGCCGGCTATCAGCAGCTCATTGAGACTGGCCGAGACATTCGGCAGCTACGCACGACCTTTGTCTTTCTCATCGGCTATTGGCTGTACATCGACGGCGTCGATACCATCGTCCGCATGGCCATCGACTATGGCTTGTCCCTTGGCTTTGATACCAATGACCTACTCATCGCCTTGGGCATTACTCAGTTCGTGGGCTTCCCCGCGGCGATAGCCTTTGGCTGGCTCGGCGAGCGGATCGGCACCCGCAAGGGGATCTTCATCGGCCTAGCCGTCTATATCGCGGCGACAGTGTGGGGATATTTTTTGAATGCCGTCTGGGAATTCTACGCTTTGGCCGTGGCCGTCGGTCTAGTCCAAGGCGGCGTACAAGCCCTGAGCCGCTCGCTCTACTCAAGGCTCATTCCCCGCGACCGCGCAGCGGAGTTTTTCGGCTTTTACAACATGCTGGGCAAATTCGCCGCGGTCATCGGCCCAGTGCTCGTGGGCTGGATTGGGGTACTGACCGGCAGCCCGCGCGTGGGAATTTTGTCGATCGTCGTCCTCTTCGTCGCGGGCGGAGTCTGCCTCTACTTCGTCGATGAGGAGCGAGGCACGGCCGCAGCGCGCGCCATTGAGGCCGCTTAGCAAAAAGTCTGCGCCGTCAGCGCATACACCTTCGCCACCCGCACCAACTCGGCCACCGGCACCTGCTCGTCGGTCGTGTGCGCCCCCATGGCGCAGGGACCGTGGGTTAGGGCTTCAATCCCGGCAGCCATAAAGACATTGCCGTCGTCGATAAAAGGTTTGCCTCCCAAGGGTAGTGGTGCCCCGGTCACCTGTTCGTGTGCAGACTGGAACGCACCCACTAGCGGACTGTTCTGATCTACCGCAAAAGCATCGCCGGGCATGTTCCAGTCGGCGAGCCGGATGCGGGTGCCGCTTGCCGCAGCTACGTCGGCGAGCAGGTCCTCCATCTCGCGGCGCGCCGCCGCCCCTGAGCCGGCCGCCACCCAGCGGCGAGTCCCTTCGACGCGGCACTGGACCGGAACCTGATTATAGATCTGGCCACCTTCAATCCGGCCAATAAACAGTGTGTCGCTGCCGACATGGGGCGCGGTTCGCTCGCGCAGATGCTCGTTTAGCGCGTTCAGCCGCAACACCACCTCGGCCCCCGCAGCGATCACGTCCGGCAGCCCGGCGGGCCTCAGCCCCTCGTGTACCGGCGCGCCATCGCGCTCGACCTCCACGCTAAACACGGCCATCCCGCGACCGGCAATCGGCAACGCATCACCTAGATACTCCGGCAGCAGCACTCCGTCGCCGACAAAACCTTCGCGGATCAAGGCCAAAAGCTGGCGGCGGTCGCCCCAAGGTGCTTCGTGATGGTCGTGGGCCGTAAGCAAGACCGCCCCCTTGGTCAGTGCGCCCACATCCCTCAACGCCCTGAGCGCTTCGACGAAGGCGGCGATCCCTCCCTTCATGTCGGACGAACCCGACCCATAGAGATGACCATTCTCCACCTTGGGCGGCACAAAGGGCAGATGCACCGTGTCCAAGTGCCCATCAAATTGCAACACCCGCCCGGGCTGCCCGCTGTCGAAGCGAGCGACCACGGCTGGTGCTTGCGGCCAATCGGCTTGGGGCCGCTCCACGGCAAACCCCTCCTCAGCCAATATGGCCGCCAATGCATCAGCTACCGCGCCAGCATCCAGTGTCGGGCTGGGCACCGCAATCAGCGCCTTGGCCGTATCAAGTAGGCGCTGCTCGTCGACAGCCTGTAGTATGTTGTCTTCCATCCTAGTACTCCTTTACCCACCTTGAGATTTGGTTGTATCGACATCGGCTGTGCCACGCGGACAGAGCCACCCGCGCTCCCAGGACGGACCACTACAATTTTCCTCAAGCGCTTCCAGCCGCTGCTCCTCGGTTCGCTTCCACGGATCCTTGGGCAGATCGGCCGGCCCTTGGGGATCGCTCAACCCGCAACCGACCAACGCCATGCAGAGCATCCACTTTCTCGCCATATTGGCCTCCGTTGCCCGCCTCTGACAATCTCCGTACTTTGACCCCAATTCGCAAAGGAGCAGACCTATGTCCCATCCCCCTGACTACGGCATCATCTACAACTGGGACGGCGCGCCGCACGGCTACTCGCCCGTCCCCCAGTCCATGGACGCCTTTCTCGACAAGACGTATGGCCCCCTCGAAGACACCCAAGTCGGTGCCCTGTTCTGGTGCGTGGGCGAACACGCCACCCGCTGGCCAAGCGACGCGCTTGAACTGGTTGGCGACCTCCACCAGCGCCGCTATGAAAGCGCCGCTAGCTACACGCACACCGAAAACATCCGCCGCATGTTGGATCGGGGCGAAGATCCCCAACAGGCCGTTATCGACCGCGGCCACGAGTTAAACCTCCATGTCTATGCCTCACTGCGCATGAACGACAATCACTTCAACGGCGCTCAGCTAAGCGACCTCCAGACCCTGCACCACGTCGAACTGACCCAACTGCGCAAAGACCACCCCGAATGGCTCCTCGGCGAGGATACCGAGGAGTGGTTTGCCCTGTCGTGGAATATGGCCATCCCCCAAGTGCGCGAAAATCGCTTCCAACACCTGCGCGAAGTCTGCCAAAATTACCCTTGGGACGGCGTCGAACTCGACTGGCAACGCCACCCCTTCCACTTCCCCGCCGACTATGCCTATCGCCTGCGCTACATTTTCACCGACTTCATGCGGTCGGCGCGGCAGATGACCGACGAACTAGCCCAACAGCGCGGTCGGCCTTTTTATTTAGCGGCCCGCGTCGCCGGCTCCATCGAAGGCTGTCACCGCATTGGCTACGACGTGGAAACTTGGGGAAAAGAAAACCTCGTTGATATCCTGATCCCGGCCGGTGCCGCCGCGACCGATCCAGCCATTGAAGTCAGTGCCTTCCGCGCCCTCTGCGCCGACAGCGACATTGCCCTCTATCCAGGTTTCGACGGCGGTGTCCCCGGCCCAGCTTCCGGCCCCGAAGGCGAAGCGGCCCGCCACAACATGCGCACCAAGGCCACGGCTATGCAGTACCACGGCCAAGGCGCGACCGGCATATACGCCTTCAACTGGCACGCCGACCGAGATTCAAAGCGCGAGTTGCTAACCCAAGTGGGCGCAGTCCAGACCTTGCGCCGCCAAGACAAGCTCTACAACGCCACCCACCGCTTCCGCCAATACACCGGGGAGTGGCGTGGCGCGTACCAGCACGACCGGCTGCGCGGCACCCTACCCGTTCCCCTCTACCCAACCATGCGGGAAACCGGCCCGCACTTCAACCTCGACCTCGCCGACGACTTGAGCGCAGATCTACCAGCGACCATTATCCTGCGTCTGCGTCTGCAAGATTGGGTCGCTGGCGACGAGGTCCGCTGCTGCTGGGACGGCGAGGTCTTGGCCGACCCGGACATCAGCTATTGCCACGGCGGCGACCCCCAACCTATCTCCGATGTCAGCGCCGCCGCTTGGCACAGCTTCGCGCTCACGGCCGACCAAGCCGCCCGTGGCCGCCATCGCCTAGAAGTCGTTCTCTTGCAACGCCATCCCCAACTTGCTTGCGACTTGATACTAACCGATGTCGAGGTGGTCATCCTTTATAAGGACTAACGACACGAGCGGAAGTCGCTATACCTTGTGAAAATTCCGCCCATCCGTTGTATTATAAAGAAGCTGGGAGCTTGCCCGAAGAATGCTTCCAACCAATTGCAGAGGAATCACCATGCCAGCATCTCAAGCAAAAGTAGCTATCCCCGGCAAGCGTCAGGTTCGTATAACCTTGCCAAATCCCCGCTCGGAAAAGGTGCGAAGACGGGTAGCAAACTCGGTCGCCCACTTAAACCAATCTCAGGAAGCCGACGCGCTCCAATGGGTCGAGGCCGTGTCTGAATTTGACGAGCGTGAGACGCGGTGACGTCGTAACAGTGGCAGTCGCGGGCGATTTTGGGAAACCGCGCCCAGCCGTGATCGTCCAAAGCGACGTGTTCCCGGATGAGCACGGGTCGGTTATTGTCTGCCAAATAACGTCGGCCTTAGAAGATGCCCCCGATTTTCGGGTTACTATCGAACCCTCTAAAAGCAACGGCCTGCTCCGGCCCTCCCAGATCATGGTGGACAAGCTAGTAACTGTACGGCGCAGGCGAATTGGTAGCCGCATTGGCCGGTTGGAGGATCGGGAAGTTAGGCGTTTGAACCGAGCTCTTGCATTCGTGATGGGATTGGCAGACTAGCAATCTGGCGAGAATCACCTATCGCGCCCTCTACCAATCATTCGCATTTCCTCCTTCTCTTCTTGGATCCGTCCCCACTTAGCGTCCGTAGCGCAAGCCAAAGAAAAAACCCGGCCACGTGAAAATCCCATCCTCCCACTCCTTCTCGTAGCGGCTACCCGACTCAATCAGCCGCTGATGGCCATCGGTCGACAATTGGTTCAGGGAGACGCCGCCAAACAGCGACAGATGGCTGAGCAACGAGACTCCCGTCTCAAGTTTGATCCGCGTTAGGTAGTTGTCTTGGGCCAAGCGGCGTAGGCCGATTCCCACTGCGGGCGGCCAAAATTCAAATTGCGCTTCGTAATCGTCGTCGACGTCGCGGCTGATCCGGTAGCCGTGAATATCGAGGCCGAGAAAAAATCGCCGCCAGCGCTTCTGCACCCCACCGCCCACGCCCAATGCCCAGCGCGGCTGGCCAGCCTCGTCGGTAAAGCCCGTGGTAAAAGCGGTGTAAAACGAGCGGCTGCCCGAGGCGAGGGTGAACATGGTAAAGCCGACTTCGTCGCGCCAAGTGCTGAGGTTGAAAAGCCCACTCCGCGAGTAGTTTATCAACCCGATGGGCAAGCCGCCCTCGATGTGGCCGGAAAGGTTGATTGCTCCCACCTGCCACCCCTTGACCTCGCTCGCCACGTTCAACACTCCGACCTGACCGCCCTTGACCTCGCCGACGAAATTGGTAACCCCAGCCAATTGCCAACCGCGAATTTTGCCGACGATGTTGGTCGTTTGCGCCACCTGCCAACCGCGCACTTGCGAAGCGATATTGATCAAGCCCACCTGTCCGCCCTGCAACGGTCCCATCGCCCAGTTGACGCCTACGACGGATGCCTGCCAGCCATCGACCTCTTTGAGCGCCAAGTTGCCCAACCCGCCAATCTGATTGCCGGTCCGCTCGCGCGCTTGGTTGACCAGCCAAGCGAACTGGACGCCGCGAAACGCCTCGTCCTGCGTATTGGTCAATAGTCCGAGCGACAAGGTATAACCCTCGCGGGTGGCCACCTCAATCTGACGCCCCAAGGTAATCCTCCGTCCCGAGCCGCCGCGCAGCTTAGTATCCTCCGGGGTCAAGGCGCGAAAGTCGCCGGTACTCACCTTGGCAAACTCCCCTTCGGTCAAAACCAATTCGGCCAAGCGCCAGTCCTCGTCCCACGTTTCCCAAAACAGGGTATAATCCCCCGGCACCAATCCTAACTCAACCTCCCGCCCAGGGGATTTGTTCAGTTCGGCGACTAAGCGCTGCTGGCCATTGCGGATAGAGACCCGACCGGCGAGGGTCTCGTCCAGCGACAGGCCCGCAGCGTTGCGGCGCACCTCGGTCATCACCACGCCGCCAGTGCCGCGCATCTGGCCCTCATAAGCTGGGTGCTGAGTGCCTCCCACTGTCCCAAGAGTCCGAGCCCGCGTCTCGTCGAATGCGAACTGGTACGCCTCGTGTAGAGTCACCCGACCATCGCCGGTAACATCTGCTGCGCCGCGCATCCCAGAAATTAGATAGTGGGTAAAAAAGGACGCCTCGATCAGGTCCGACTCCTGCGCTGCCTCGTCGGCTGAACTCGACGTGAGAAAGGCATAACCCCGCATGTCAAAAGACTCATCGACCAAAAAGGGCGGCTTGGGCTTGCCGCCCTTGATGCGGGTTATGCTCCCGGAGTTGCAGGCGTCGAGGACGGCGATGCGAACGGCGGCGTTGGCCGTCTTCAAGGAGTCGAGCAACTGCTGATAGCCGAGGTGGTCGCCGGCCAACAGCAGGCCCTCTTCGTCAGCGTGGCCAGAGTAGTACAGCAGCACCTCTAATCGGTCCCCCCGCCGGCTGGCAGCCTGCACTCGCCGGCCCAGATCGGCCAGTCCCTGCTCAAAAGCAGCCAAATCGGGATCGCGCAGCAACAATACATCGGCCGGGTCCAAGCCCCCCATCTCCTGCAATACCTCGACGAATTGTTCCGCGTCCGAGACTGCGTAGCGCAGCAATTCGCGATCCACCCCGCCGTTGTTGGCCCCTGCTGCCAGTATCAATCGGCGCACTTCCGCCTCCACCGGCTGGGCCAGACCCGCCGCAGCGACAACGACCAACAAGGCGCGCACCAAAGACATGGACACAACTCCTCAGAGACAACGGGGCGACCACAAGGATCGCCCCTACAACGACAACACAACGACGCCCACTCATCGTCGTTGGTTGCCAACCACCATTGTAGGGGCAACCCTCGTGGTTGCCCGAGGCGGGGCTAGGGCTCCCTAGGTTTCTTTACGGTAAATCGGAATAGGCGGACGTCATCCCCCAACGCCACATCACCAGCGGCCAGCTTGGTCTTGACCGTCGCTAGCTCAAAGCGGCGATCGGCCGCAACCAGATAAAACCGCTCCCACCGCGGCGCATCGTCCAGTTCGTAGGCGACGTCGAGAGTATCTTGCGCTGCCAGCGGCACGGCCTCTGTTCCAGTCGCGGGCAGGTGCTGAGTTACAGTACCGCGCCCATCGACGGACAGGATCGCCCCGAACTGCAAGCCACCCGAGCGGT
>JAPPEF010000332.1 GCA_028875335.1 Gemmatimonadota bacterium | reverse complement strand
GCTTTATTTCGGATGAGCGAACTGAAGTGAAACCGTTCATGAGACAAAAAAGGGGGCCTCGGCTGAGGTCCCCTTTTTTGTTGGTGCGCTTCCGTTTTGGCTAGCCCGCTGCTGCAGCTTCCAATTCATCGCCCTCGACCCGCACCGAAACAAGCTGAGAAACCCCTTCTTCGGGCATAGTGACGCCGTGCAGGGCGTCGGCTTCTGCCATGGTGATCTTGTTGTGCGTCACGACGACGAATTGCGTCTCGCGGGCAAATTCCTTGAGCACGCGCACGAAGCGGTTGATGTTGGCGTCATCGAGCGGGGCATCGACCTCGTCGAGGATGCAAAATGGGCTGGGCTTAACTTGGTAGATGGCAAAGAGCAGGGCGATGGCCGTCAGCGCCCGCTCGCCGCCCGACAGCAGGGTAATGTTTTGCAGGCGCTTGCCACGGGGGCGGGCGATGATGTCGATGTGGGCCTCTAGGGCGTCGACGTTTTCTTCGAGGCGGAGGTCGGCTTCGCCGCCGGGAAAGAAGCGGACAAAGGTTCCTTTGAACGTCTCGCGGATCTGCTCGAAAGACTTGAGGAACATCCGCCGCGCCGTGCGGTCGATCAGGCTGAGGGTCTTCTTAAGATCTTCGGCGGCGATTACTAGATCGTCGCGCTGTTGGCGGAGAAAGTCGTAGCGCTCCTTTTGTTCCTGGTGTTCGTCCAATACGCCTAGGTGTACCGAGCCCAAGCGGTGTAGGGACTGACGCAACTGGTCGATCCGCTGTTGCGTGGCTTCCTCGTCGATGGCTTCGTCGAGGGGCCCCATGGCCGCAACATCACAGTGATACTCCTCCTGCAAGCGCTCGCGAATGTGCTGGGTCTGGAACTTTAGCTCGGAGATGCGCACTTCGAGGTTCGTGCGGCGCTCGCGTTGCTCGTTGAGCTGCCGCTGCAAGTGGCTGATGTGTTCCTGTAACTCGCGGTTTTGGGTATTGGCTGCGGCCCAGTGCTGACGGCGCTGGTCTTGCTCGGTGACCAAGGTCTCGCGGCCTTGGTGTAGTCCTTTGAGTTCGTCTGTTAAGGCGGCGCTGCGTTCACTGCACTCGGTCTGTTGGCGCTCGGCCTCGGTCGTCTCAGCCGCTAGACGCTCGATGTTATTGTGCAGGTTGGCGTCGATGTTTTTTAGGCGCTCGGCGTCTCGCTCTAGGCCTTGAACGAGTTCGGCGGTGCGGGCGTGTTCGACTTGGAGGGCGTTCAGTGCTTCGCGCCGTTCGCGCCGGCGAGTTTCGCTCTGTTTGAGGTCTTCTTCCAAGGCGCTGCTTTCCTCGCTGAGACGGGAGCTCTCGGCCTCGTTGTGGCGCAGGTGCTCGGCTTGTTCGGCAATGCTTTGGTCGAGGGCTTGGCGGCGCTTGGCCAAGCTGGCGCTTTCGCTGTGGAGTTGCGCTAGGCGCGCGGCGAGCCGCTCGGCGTCAGCGCGGGCGCGCTGGTGCTGGTGGACCTGCTCGCGCTCCTTGGTGCGCCAAGTTTCGTTCTCGGCGGCTAGGTCCTCTAGGCGTTGCGCGAGCGCGCCGAGTTGCTCGGCGAGTGCATCAAGCCGGGGGCCGAGGGCTGCGTAGCGGGCTTTTTGATGGGCGATGAGCGAGCGCAGGGTGCGGATTTCCCGCCCGCGGCCGAGGACGCCCGAGTCTTCGGCTTGGCTCTGGCCACCCGATGCGAGGCCAAAGAGATCGACGGCGTCGCCATCGGGCGTGACGCAGCGCACATAGGCATCCGGGTAGCGGCGCGTCAGGGCCAACGCGGTTTGTAGGTCGTCCACTAGAAAGGTGTTGTGCAAGAGGCTGGCAATCAGAGGGGCGATGGAGGCTTCGGGTTGCACGTAGTCCAAGAGCGGACCGCGTAGCCCGGACATGGGATCTGGGGTCAAAGCCGGGCCGAGGGTGCGCGGGGGAGCCTCTAGCGAGAGAATGCCGACGCGTCCAGAACGCGCCTGGAGATGGGCAATGCCTTTGAGCAGGCCGCTGTCCGAGTCGGCGATCAATGCTTGCAGCGCCTCGCCGAGGGCGACCTCGACCGCGCGGGCGTACGCTGTTTCGACTTCGACTAGGTCGCCGAGGACGCCGCGAAAGAGGGCCGCGTGGGGCGATTCGAGCATCAAGGTGCGGACCCCGCTCTGATAGCCTTGGTAGCCGGCGCGGACTTTTTCGAGGACTTGCAGCCGCGCTTGGTTGGCCTCAGCGGCGCGCTGGGCCGCATCGCGTTGTGCGCCGAGTTCGCGGAGGTCCTTCTCGGTTTGGTCGCGGGCAGCGAGGGCCGTGGTGTGCTGTTGCTGGCAGGTGGATAGCTGCTGCCGAGTTTCGGCGAGGGCGGCTTCGGCCTCACTGGCCGCTTGCAGGGCTTGCTCGCGCTCGGCTTTGGCCGCGTCTTCTTCGCCGCGCATGGCAACGGCGCGTTCGTCGAGTGCGTCGCGCTCGGCCTGTTGGCGCTCGAGTGCGCGGCTTATTTCGCCTCCTTGGCGCAGGTGCTCCATGCGCTGGCGCTGGCGTTGGTCCAGCTCGGCTCGGTAGCTATTGTATTCCTCTTCGGCTTGGGCGGCGCGCTGCTGGTGAGCTTGCAATTCTCGCTCTATTTGCACAAAAGTCGTGCGCGCTTCGTCGAGGTGCGCACTATTGTCGCGGCGCTGTTGCTGCACGGCTTCGAGTTGGCTGCTGTAATCGGCGTGTTCGCGGGCCGTGCGTTCGCGGATTTGTTCGGCGGCCTCGCGCCGCTCGCGCACGGCTACGAGGAGTTGTTCGCGCTCGTGGATGGCTTCGATGCGGCGATTGAGTTCAAGGCCCGCTTCCTGCATGGCCTTCTCAGCTTCGGTCAGCACGAGGCGCGCCCTTTCGAGCTCGGCCTCGCGGTTGGTGAAGCGGGTATAGCCTTCTTCGGTCGCCTTGCTGAGTGTGGCGAATTCGTCTTGCAATGGGGAGATTTGGGCACTGAGGGTGAAGAAGCGCTGGCGACCCAAGCGCACGTCGAGCTGGTCCAGTTCCCCTTTGAGTTCGCGGTAGCGGCGCGCCCGGCCCACTTGGCGGCCGAGCGAGTCAACTTGGCGCTTGACCTCGGCGATAATGTCTTCAATCCGCTGTAGATCGGCTTGAGCTGCCTCTATGCGATTCCGCGTGGAGCGCCGCTGAACCTTGTATTTGGTGATGCCGGCGGCCTCTTCGAGGATGCGGCGGCGGTTCTCGGTCTTGTCACTGATGATTTCATCGACCATGCCCTGCTCCATCACCGCATAAGCGCCTTGGCCCAATCCGGTATCCATGAGCAGGTTGGTGATATCTAGGAGGCGGCAGGGGATCTTGTTGAGCAGGTAATCGCTTTCGCCAGAGCGAAAAAGACGCCGGGTCAGCACGACCTCGGCGAATTCGACGGGCAGCGCATTATCGCGGTTTTCAATCGCCAGCGCGACTTCGGCCATGCCAAGGGCCTTGCGCTGGCGAGTGCCGGCAAAGATCACGTCCTCCATGCGCTGGCTGCGGAAAGAGCCGGCGCGCT
>JAPPEF010000031.1 GCA_028875335.1 Gemmatimonadota bacterium | reverse complement strand
AAGGGAACCACGGTGTCGCGTTGGCGTTTAGATTCAGCGGTGGGCACGTCCAGCGTGGGATCGGTTAGCGGATTGCCCCCTAGGGCCGTCAAGTCCAACGCCAGCGTCTCGTGGGTCGCGACCTCGGCGCGGCGGGCGAGGCGGGCGGCGCATTCCAATTCGATGTGGTGGCGCTGGCCGTAGTCGATGCTAATGGCGTGGATGGGACCTTGTTGCCGCGCTTTCAGCCACCAGAGCAAAGTGGTCGAGTCCATGCCACCGCTGAGTAAAATTGCCGTCATAAAGGATAAAATAGGCCACCGCGCAAAAAACGTAAGCCTTGCGCGCGGACGCATCCTCTGTATTGACAGTATTTTGACTCAGTTGGATATTCAAAAAATGTCAATTTATGTAAGGTAATTTACGCTATGAGTGATATGCCTCCGCGCCGAAGCCCTACTCGGCTACAGCGGCTTCGGCGCACGATAATGGCCGGCCTGACGATCATCGTGCCCCTGTGGCTTACTGGCTGGGTGCTCAAGTTCCTGTTCGACTGGGCCGACGGCTTTTCCGCGCCGTTGATTGGCCAAGTGGCTAAGCCGTTCGGCTACGACGAGTTCCACATCCCCGGTTTGGGCTTTGTGCTGACCTTTATCATCCTGTGGGTCGTCGGCGCACTCGCCACCAACGTAGTTGGCCGCAGCCTGTGGCAATTCGCGCGCGAAATGCTAGAGGGCCTGCCGTTGGTGCGCACGATCTACGCACCCATCCAGCAGCTCATGGAGTCGCTGACCTCTCCGGGCAAGGCCGGCTTCGAGAAAGTCGTGCTCGTCGAGTACCCGCGCATCGGGATGTGGACCTTGGGCTTTTTGGCCGGCAACGTTCCCCGCGAGGACGAAGTAGCACCGGCACACAGCATCTTTGTGCCCACCGCGCCCAATCCCACCACCGGCTTCATGCTCATCGTGCCGCCCGAACAATTGCGCCCCACCGACCTCCGCGTTGAAGAGGCCCTAAAAATGATCGTTTCGGCTGGTGTCGCTGTGCCCCCGGCCCTCTTCCTTCCCGCCGAAGCTGAAGAGAAGGTATAAGCCCTTTTCTTGCGATTTTCGAGTGCTTTCGTTATTCTGCTAGAAACTCGGGGCGTCCCTTTCGCGTCCCAATAGAAGCCCTTCGCATATTGAGGAGATAATGAGATGCTTCTGTTTCTTATTCTGCCGATGATCTTAGTCGCTTGGGCCCAGATGCGGGTCCGCAGCGCCTTCAACAAGTACAGCCAAGTAGCTTCGGCTGCACGGCTTTCGGGTGCTGAGACCGCGCGGCGCATTCTGCAACAGCAAGGCATCTACGACGTGGCCGTCGAAGAGACGAGAGGGATGCTTTCCGATCACTACGATCCCCGCGCCAAAGCCGTGCGCCTCTCTTCGGACAACTTCCACGGGCACCATCTAGCCGGCTTGGCCGTGGCGGCGCACGAGGTCGGCCATGCAATCCAACACGCCCACGGCTACGTGCCGCTCAACTTTCGGCACGCGATCCTGCCCGTCGCCAACTTGGGCTCGTCTCTGGGCTTTCCCCTGATTCTGGCGGGGATGTTCTTCGGGGCCACCGGCCTGATGAATATCGGCATCATGTTCTTCGCCGGCGCAGTGCTGTTCCAACTCGTCACCCTGCCAGTGGAGTTCAACGCCAGCTCGCGGGCAATGGCCATCCTCTCGCAGGGCTACCTAGCCAACGATGAGGTGCGCTCGGCTCGGCGAGTGCTCAATGCCGCGGCCATGACTTATGTGGCCGCCGCCGCGACCTCCGTGTTAACCCTAGTGAGTTTTCTGCTCATGCGCGGCTCGGACGAATAACAGCAGACACGGCAAGAGATTCGAGGCCCCTCGCCCTTGCGGGCAGGGGCCTTTTGTTTATGGGCTAGCAACCGCGTTTCGCTATATTATGCTTCCATTGTCGTTTAATAAAAGGGGACTCTTTTCCCTCCCCTATGGTGTTATATATGGCACACGTCTTCCATCCTACTTACCACAGGAGAGTGCGAGCATGATTTTACTGGTATGTGCATTGCTCGTCAGCGCGGCGAGCGTTGGTGCCGATGTGTATTTCGAGGAAGAGGTCGTCAATCGAGGCTTTGGCAAAGACAAAACTGGAGCGCGCAAAACGACCAACAAAATTTACATCAAGGGCAAAAGCCAGCGGGTCGAACAGCAGATTGAGACCGACGAGAAAACGGCAAGGGCCCTCCGGCAGCAGGGTCAGTCCCTCAATACCAGTACCATCTTGCGGCTGGACCAAGCGCAAGTGTACGAAATCGACCTGACGGCACAGACCTTCGTCCAGCAGAAGGCCCCTCCGGCGCGCAAGGCCGCGGCCAAGCCGCAGGCGGCCCCCAGCGGGGCGCAGATGGCCCTTAGAGTCAAGGTGCCGGGAGACACGGCGCGCATCGCTGGAATCCCCTGTCGGCGGGTCGTCGCGCAGATGCGCGCCCGCTATCTCGACTCCAACACCCAAGAGCTCCGCCGCGAAAACCGCTACACGTACGATGCCTGCATTGCCAAGAATTTCCCCGGCTTTCAGGAGATCTCGGCGTTTATGGATTTGCAGAAGGCTAGCACGTCCTATCCGTCGGTAATCGGCGGTGGACTGGAGGGGCTAGAAGACCACGAAGCCCTGAGCGACGAGCTAGAGAACGCCGAGGAACTCAAAGGCTTCGCCCTGCGCTCGACCTTGACGGCCGCAGTTAAGCTCCCCGGAAAAGAGAAGCCCAGCCAAGTGTTCCGCTTAGACCGCGAGATCAAGACCATAGCGTACGCGCCGTTGCCCGACTCGCTCTTCCACGTGTCCAAAGCCCTGACCCGCCTCAAATCCGAATGAAGAGGAAGCTGCTCGGGGCGGCCGTTTTGGCTGCCGTCCTCGTCCTCGTCGCGGTTACGCCCATAGGGCCTGCCGCACTCGCGCACCTGCTAGAGCGCGGAGTTGGGGGATGGCAAATCTCCATCGGCAGTCGCCGGGGAGGCTTGCTCTACGCGTTTTCCTTTTCCGACGTGTACTGCAAAAACCCCGCGCTAGGGGTGACCGTCAATGCCGAGTACATCGCCGCGTGGCCGTGGTCTTGGGAAGTCGATATACAGGCACCCAAGGTGCGGATTGAGCCAGGCACCGGGGCCGATTCAACTACCGCAGCCACGGACATCGAACTGCCCCTTGCCTTCCTCCCCAACCTCAACGCGAAAGCTGGTGCACTCGATTGGCAGTTGGGCGAAACGCGGATCTGGGCGCAGGACTGGCGCGGCGCGTATCGCGCAGTAGCAGATACCTCGGGGCACTTAGAGCTAACCTTGTCCGAGTTGCAGGGCGTGCCGCTGCGCTCGCTAACGCTGGATCTCGCGCTCAGTCCGCACCGCATTGACCGCGGAGAGATACGGGCCGTGGGTGCTGGCGACAGTCTAAGGTCCGACCTCCACGCCTCGTTTTCCCTGGGGATGAAGTTGCCGCGGCCTTTGCAAATGGACGCCACGGCGACGGTGGAGACCGATTCCGCGCGAGGTTCCCTAGCAGCGGAGATAGACGGGGCATTGACGCCACTGCAACTGCGCGGGACGCTCAGAGGCAAGGGAAGCGCGCCGACGACCTCCGCAGTGGATCTGCGAGGGGACATGCGCGCCAACAGCACGCGCCTAGTAGTGGATTCTCTGCTCGTCTCCTTGTTCGACGGCACCCTGACGGGCGAGGCGACTTATTTCTTTACCCGCGACAGCTTGCAGACCCAACTGCGGGGCGAGGGATTTGACCTCGCGCTAGCAGCCCCCTTTGCGGGACGGGCGGAATTCGATCTAGCGGCTGGCGTACAATTGCAACACCAGCGCTATGCGGCGGACTTTGCCGCCCTCCTGCGCGATGTGGACCTAATTCCCGATCGGCAATTCGACGCCGAGATAACGGGTTGGCACCAGCCCGATGGGGCAACTCGTCTCGACCTGCAATCGCCCGTGCTGGATTTAATAGCCACCGGCTCTTCCGACTTAGAGGGGGACTACGACCTCGCGCTGAAGGGCGCATTGCAGGCGGCGTCTTTTTTGCGCGGCGCAGCGCCCATAGCCATCGCCGGACAGGCCAAGCCCGATACGCTGGCGTTGCGGCTGACGACCAGCCATCTCCCCGGCGAATTGGGCGAGGAGTTCGGTCCGCTCGCCGCAGATCTACACTTGTCCGCCAACCGCTACCTCGCGGCGGATTTGCGCTTAGAACGCGATCTCCTAGTAGCGCGGGCAGACATTGATCTAAAGCGCAGCGAGATCGATACGCTAGTGGCAGCCGTAAACGGACTAGCAGTAGAGCGGATCATGCCCGGGTTAAGCGGGCGGCTCGACGCGGATTTGCGCGGGGCGGGTGGGCTATCGCTCGACGAGCTACGGCTGGCCGGGCGCGCTGCGACCACGCCGCTAGAATACGCAGGATGGCAGACCGGCGAACTCGCGCTGAACGTGGGCTGGGACCAAGGTGCGGCGCGGGTAGCCGGCACCGCACCGGGCGTGAGCGTGCTAGCGGAGCTAGACGTGGACGGGCACTTAACGGCCCAAGCGGATTTTGCCGATACCTTGTTGCGGGGAGCAGATGGAGCAGTAGCCGCATTGGGCGGTACTTTGCGCTGGGAGGGACCGTTGGAGGATCTAGACGCAGTCCAAGCGGACCTAGCCCTCGACTCGCTCTTGCTGCGGCAGGGGGAATGGGAGTTGCAAAACTACGGTGCTCTCCAAGCCGACTATGGCGACGGGCGCATGGATTTCACCGCTGTACACCTGCAAACGTCAGTCGGCCTAGTGGATCTTTCGGGCTGGGTCGGGCGGGATTCGCTCTCCGTTGCAGCGGAGTTATCCGCTCTTGAGCTATCCAACCTCGCGTCCGACCTCAGCGCGACGGGCGGCGGGCATCTGCGAGTCGGCGGTACCCTAGCGAGGCCAGAGGCACAGGGTGTGGTGACGATGGCGGATATGCATCTCGACACCCTCGCCCTCGGCAATGCTCGGCTGCGTCTCTCATTGGCAGATACGCTCAAGACCGAGTTTACCGCCGATGCCGGCATGCGCCTCGCGCTCACCTGCCCAGCCGCACCGCTCTTCGGGCCGGGGGCAGCCCCCGCTCGGCTCGCAATCGAGGCGAAGGCGGCCGACTTGGGCCCAGTGCTCAGCTATGCTTTGGGACGCCCGCTGTACGGGCGGCTCGACCTCGACGGGTACTTAGAAGCGGCCTTGGGGGATTCCATGCCTAGTTGGCGGGACTTGTCCGGGCATATCGACGTGCAGGGCTTGGCCATCGAGAGCCGAGCTTCAGCCGACTCGCTGCGGCTGGCTCTCCTGTCTGGAGGGCATTTCGCGTTCGGCGAGGGCCGCGTGGTCTTGGACTCAGTGGCGATTGGCCTGCGGCGCTACGACCGCGACCGCCTCGCCCACCAACCAGCCGGCAGCTTGCGACTAGCTGGCCAACTAGAAGGCACCAAGCCCTCGAAAATTGAGCTAGCCCTCAAAGACGCGGACTTAGCTTTCTTCGGTGGTCCCAAGGGGCTGGTCCAACTCGACGCCGAGGTTCGCGGCACGACATCCGCTCCTCAAGTTACCGCCGAACTGGCCGTGGAAACCGCGGACTTGGGCAAGCTGCGCGGCCAACTCGTCGGCGACCGGCACGGCGGCGATTGGCATTTGAACTGGACGACATTGCCCGACGACAGCCTCACCGTGACTGGTCGGGTGCCCTGGGATTTGCAGGCCGGTGAACTCTCCTTAGACGAGAGCTGGCTAGAGGCGCATTCCGACGGCATCGGACTCCTCTTCCTCGGCGACCTAATAGCCGAACTGGACCATCTCGACGGTCGGATCAGTACTGATCTCCGGGCCGAGGGGTTGGACTCAACGCTCTCATTACAAGGTCAAATAGGGGTCAAGGGACTCGAATTTGCCCTCCTCGACTTAGAGCCGATCTACGCGCTGCCCGACGGGCAGTTGCAATTCAATGACCGGCAGGTCGAACTGGTAGGTTTCTCCGTCGAGAAAGAACCTAAGCGGGGGTTTCACAGCGCGTCGCTCACCGGGCAGTTCGACCTATCGCGGCTCGACGACCCTAGCTTTGACTTGCAGCTCCAAGCCGAGCGGATGACCTCCTCCTACGAAGACGTTGGACAGTCGTTTAGGGCAAACGACATTGACTTAGATCTATCCTTCGCCGGCTCGCTCAGCGCGTCCAAGTTGGCGGGGCGTATCCGCATCGACCGACCAAAGTCCGAGGCGAGCCTCGTAGTCCTCGCGCTTCCCGTGCCACCGCCACCGCCGGCATTGCGCGACGATTTTTTGGAAAACATGGCCCTAGCCGTCGAGATTGATCTCCGCGGCCTCGCCCTCGACAGCGAGCTAGCCGAGGTCGAAGCATCGGGCGCGGTTGAGGTCGGCGGCACCTTCTACAAGCCACTCTTCCAAGGCGACATCACAATAGACGAAGGGCAAGTCTTCGTACTCAATCAGGAGTTCAACATCACACAGGGGCGCGTCGTCTTCAACCGCCTAGCGCCGACTAAGTCCATCCTCGACGTGATGTACGACCCCTTTGAACTGAATCCCACACTCGATTTGCAGGCCAAAGTCGAGGACATCCCAAACATTAAGAGCGAGTATGAGTACGACGTGACCCTGACGCTAAAAGGGTCGGCTCAGAAAATTGTGCCGGATTTTGAGGCGGACTCGGAAGACCCGAACGCGGACCCGATAGAAGATCCTTTGAGCATCGTCAACCTGCTGGTCTTTAATATGGCTGACCTCGATGTGGCTGACCTCGACTACGACGCGGCCGTTACGGCCGCCGGCCAGCTCTTGAGCAAGCAGGTCGAGAAGGAGGTGGGGCTTGATGAATTCACGGTCCTGCCGTCGAGTGAGATCGCCGGGGCCGAGCCGGGTGATCCGGCGCTGCGCGTGGGCGAGTACTTCAGCCGCAGGTTGCCCCTGCCCTTATGGGTGCGCTACGAGGCCCCGCTCAAAGAGATGGCTTCGGGCGAAGTGCGGATCGAGCACAAAGTGAAGTCCTTCCTCATCATCACCGGCTCAGCGCAAAGCAAGTACGATCACTATGGGCTAGGCATTGGCCTGAAGCGAGAATTCCGATGAGTGCGCTCGTCGGCGTGCTCTGTCTGGCCCTCGCCGGGAGCGCCTTGGCCCAAGAGGATCTGCGCGAAATATCGGCCCGCGAAGCCGATGGTCACAAGGTGGCTCAGATACGCTTCGTGCACCGAGGCGCAAAGCGCATCAAAGGCGAGACCTTGCGCTCGGCCATGCTAACCCAAGAAGGCAAGCGCTTCCAACGCCGCTTCTTCAGAAACGACCTCAGCGGACTGGTCAATCTCTATTACAGCAAGGGCTATCGCGACGCCGAGATCGTCCGCAAGCTCCTGCGCTTGGACGCCAAAAACCGAGTCCACATTCACATTGAAATCAACAGCGGTGCGCTGTGGACGGTGCGCGCTCTAACGCTCGTAGGGGGCGCACCTTTTGCGGCCGACACCCTGCGCGCTCAGGTCGGCCTGCGCGCTGGCGCGCCTCTCGACTACGGCAAGGTGCTCGAAGGCGAGCGCCAACTACAGGTCTTTCTCAATCAGCGCGGCTACCCTCATGCCGCAGTGCGCAACGAGTGGGTGAGGGACGACCGCGCCAGCCGCAGCACAGAGGTCGTCTTTCACATCGATCCCGGGCGCAAGATGTACTTTGGTGCCGTCGAGGTCGAAAACCTCGACCAGCTATACACGCGCAAGGAGTTGATCGAGCGCTATCTGCACTTTGAGCAGGGGGACTTGTACAATCCCGAGCAGCTAGCCAAAAGCCGCGAGCAACTGGCGAAGACCGGCCTGTTCCGCTCGGTCTTTCTACTCACTCCCGAGGCGGGTGACAGCTTGCAGCCGGTCGTGGTTCGCTTAAAAGAAAGAAAGCGCATCTCCCTAAGTGCCGGTGCCTTCTTCAGCAACATTGAGCCGCGCGTAGGCGGAGTCGTGCAGCACAACAACTGGCTGGGCCGTGGCGCTCGACTAAGCCTCAATGCCGGTTGGGGGAAGCCGGAGCAGGGCGTCACCGCGTCCTTTACCGAGCGCAACTTGCTGGGCACGGGCGCTGACTTGGTGTTGTCGGCGGGGGTCACCGACAAGTGGCAGCCGACCAAGCAGCAGGGCAACCCGAACGACCAGCGGCAAGTCGCGCTTTTGACGGCCAACGATTCGGTGCTCAACGGCTTTTTGTTCCTTCCCTTTGGGGGGGAGGCGACCATACGAGAGTATATAAACACAGCCACCTTCAACTACCTCGCAGTTGAGCACTTGTGGAAAGCTGAAGCAACGCTCACCAAGGGCTGGCGCGAGATCTACCAAGCCCAAGTCTCTATTAGCGGAGAAGATTCGCGCACCCGGCCCGATCCGAGCGAGCGCATCGACTACGCGCCCAAGCCTCTTGATCCCGGAGACGAGGGTGAAACCGACAGCGATGAGACGACCGACGCGGACGATCTGTTTGGCGACTCCGACTTCGATTTCTCTGGCAAAGGCAATTTCTCTGCCCAAGACGAGGTTATAGATTACAGTGACGGCAAGATCCCAGTGACGGCAGATTGGCTGCGAATTCTGACCGAACGCGAGCGCTCGGTCAATTTGAAGACCGAGTTTCTGCGCGATTCGCGCGACGACCCCTTTGCCCCCACGCGCGGCGCGCTCTTGCAGTTGACCGGACTCTACGCCTCCTCGTTCATTCTGGGGCAGCATCAGACCTATGTGATCGATGGCGAGGCTGAATTCATATATTACCAGCCGCTCAAGCACGGCCTGATGTTGGCCCTAGCCCTGCAAGGAGGGGGGGCGGCCTCGCTGCGCGAGGGACGGCGGCTACCGCAAAAGTATTGGAAGGCGTACGGGGGCGAGGGATCTGTGCGCGGCGTTGAGTACGAAGCCATACACGCACCGGGCGGCGGACGCCTCGGCCTGAATATGCGCGGGGAATTGCGCTATCAGCGAAAAAACTTCGGCCTCGTTGGCTTTTGGGACCGGGCACAGGTCTGGCGCAAGCCAAGCCAAGCGAGCTGGTGGGGCATGGTCGATGGCTATGGGGTGGGACTGCGCTACGTTTTGGGATTTCCCCTCCGGCTCGACGTAGCTTTCAACGATGGATCCCTCGACAGCGGATCTGACGAGAAACAGTGGTGGAGGCGGTTGTATCAGCGGCGGCACTTTTATTTTTCTATTGGTCAGGCTTTCTGAATGGTCGAAATAATACACCACGCCGACGCCAGCGAGCTGATTGCGCTCGCAGGTGCTTGCCTCGAATTGCACGAGAGCGAAAACAACCTGCCAATCGGCCTCGCGTACGCGCTCGCCAAAGATCCCCTGTGCTACGGGCCCGAGCCGCCGTTATTATTGAGCGTCTTAGAGCAAGGCAGCGCGATCGGCTCAGCCGTAATGACGCCGCCGAGGAGAATCATCCTCAGCAAGTTCGTTGCGAATGTCAAAGGGTCTATCGCCCATCTCGTTCGCCACCTGATTGCAACGGATGTGTCCATCCCCGGCGTTGTCGGGCCAGCGTCCGAAGCGCAAGCCTTTGCCGCTTGCTGGGCCGAGGCCGTGCCCAGCGCCGCGCCTAAGGAGACCATGCGGCTGCGCGTATTTGAAGCGCGCACGGTCGCCGACGTGCCCCTTGCGGCGGGAGCGCTGCGCTGGGCCAGCATGGACGACCATCCGCTCATGGCGCAGTGGGTGGACGCCTTTTCGCAAGAGGCGTTAGGGGAGCCAGCCGATCTCGACGGGGCCAAGAAAAGCGCCGCGCGGTTCATTGCCGACAAACAACTGTACATTTGGGATTGCAATGGGCCGGTCTCTATGGCCAAAACGACGCGCCCGATGCGAAACGGCATAACCGTCACCGCGGTGTACACGCCGCCCGAGCAGCGCAACAAGGGATACGCCACTTCATGCGTCGCGTCGTTGACCAAGAAACTGCTCTCCGAGCGCTATTCGTTTTGCAGCCTATTTGCCGATCAGGCCAATCCAACCTCCAACAGCATCTATGAGAAAATCGGCTACGTGCCTATGGGAGATGCGCTAGAAATTGATTTTACTACCTAAAACCCGCTGCTAGACGGCAGCTTTTTGAAAGAGCTATTATGCAATCATTTCGCAGCAGTACCACCACGCAGGGGAGGCGCATGGCCGGCGCGCGTGCCCTGTGGCGCGCCACCGGCATGAAGACCGAGGACTTCCAAAAGCCCATCGTCGCCATCGCCAACTCCTTTACCCAGTTCGTGCCTGGGCACGTGCATCTGCACCCCATCGGCCAGAAGGTTAAGGAAGTGATCGATCAGCACGGCGGCTACGGCGTCGAGTTCAACACCATTGCCGTAGATGACGGCATTGCCATGGGCCACGACGGCATGCTCTATTCCCTGCCGAGCCGCGAGCTAATCGCCGACAGCGTCGAGTACATGGTGCAGGCCCACAAGGCCGATGCCCTCGTCTGCATCTCCAATTGCGACAAGATCACTCCGGGCATGTTGCTGGCCGCGCTCAGGCTCAACATCCCGGCGATCTTCGTCTCGGGTGGGCCAATGGAGGCCGGCAAAACCGAGCTGTCAACGGGCCGCGCCAAGCTCGATTTGGTCGACTCCATGGTCGCCGCGGCTGACCCCAACTTGAGCGACGAGGACGTGGCCAAAATGGAGGAACAAGCCTGTCCGACTTGTGGCTCGTGCTCGGGCATGTTCACCGCCAACTCCATGAACTGCCTTAACGAAGCCATCGGCCTAGCCCTACCGGGCAACGGCACCATTCTCGCCACGCACGCCCTGCGCTGGGAGCTTTTTGCCGCGGCTGGCAAGCGGATCGTCGAAATGGCCAAGGCATTTTACCTAGAGAGCAACACGTCGGTGCTACCGCGCAGCATTGCGACCTTTGCGGCCTTTGAAAACGCCATGACCTTAGACATTGCCATGGGCGGTTCTACCAACACGGTCCTACACCTGTTGGCCATGGCCCGCGAGGCCGAAGTCAATTTCACCATGGCCGACATCGACCGGCTCTCGCGGCAAGTTCCCTGTATCTGCAAAGTGGCACCGGCCACGCAGGAGTTTCACATAGAGGACGTCGCGCGCGCCGGCGGCATTATGAGCATCTTAGGCGAGCTATTGCGCGGCGGCAGAATCCACCCCGAGCCGCAGACTGTTGCCGGGCCGTCGCTGGGCGAACTGATCGCCGCAAACGACATTCGCGGGCCGGGTACGGTCGACCCAATGGCCGTACAGCGCGCGTTGGCGGCCCCGGGCAACGTGCGGACGAAAACCGCCTTTTCCCAGAACAACTTCTACTCTGAGTCGGACACAGACGAGCAAACGGGCTGCATCCGCTCGGTCGCGCACGCCTATTCGCAGGATGGCGGTCTGGCCGTGCTTTTCGGCAACATCGCCGAGGAGGGCTGCATCGTGAAGACGGCTGGCGTGGATGAGTCGATCTGGGTGTTTGAAGGCACGGCCCAAATCTTCGAGTCGCAGGACGAAGCATGTGAGGGCATCCTCGGCGGCAAGGTCCGCGACGGCGACGTGGTAGTGATCCGCTACGAGGGCCCCAAGGGCGGGCCGGGGATGCAGGAAATGCTCTATCCAACGTCGTACATCAAGTCCATGGGGCTGGGCAAGACCTGCGCGCTGCTGACCGACGGCCGCTTCTCCGGCGGCACCTCCGGGCTGTCAATTGGCCACGTCTCGCCGGAAGCAGCCGAGGGCGGAGCACTGGCCCTAGTGGAAACCGGCGACCGGATTCGCATCGACATTCCCAATCGCAAAATCGACGTGCTAATCGCAGACGCCGAGCTGTCCGCGCGACGACAAAAAATAGACGCCTATCGCCCCCGCAACCGCCAGCGCCACATCCCCCAATCGCTACAGGCGTATGCCGCGCTGACGACGAGCGCAGCGCACGGAGCCGTGCGGGACGTGGGTCAGCTACAGAAATAGGACACCAACACGTAGGGGCGACCGGCCGGTCGCCCCTACGACAACAAAAGGAATTCCATGAAAATTACAGTACTAGACGGACACACCCTAAACCCCGGCGACAACCCCTGGGATCCAGTCTCGGCGTTGGGCGAATTTGCGGTGTACGACAAAACACCGAACGACCTGATCTTGGAGCGGGCTGCGGACGCCGACGTGATTTTGACCAACAAGGTGCCGCTGACAGCCGAGACATTTGCCCAACTACCCAACCTGCGCTTCGTGTCGGTTACGGCCACTGGGTACAACGTCGTCGATGTGGAAGCTGCGCGCGCCCGCGCCATCCCCGTGTCAAACATTCCAGTGTACGGCACCGACTCGGTCGCCCAGTACACCATGGCCCTGCTGCTGGAGCTATGCCACCACGTCGGTCGCCACGACGCTGCGGTCCATCGCGGCGGCTGGGCTGAATCGGGCCATTGGTGTTTCTGGGAGACGCCGCTTACGGAACTGGCCGGGAAAACTATCGGCCTCGTGGGCTTTGGGCGCATCGGCCAGCGCGTCGGCGAGCTAGCCCACGCTTTTGGCATGGAAGTCTGGGCTTATGCACCGTCGCCAAAGGACCCGCCGGGGTACGCGCCGTTTGCCCTCAAGAGTACGGAGGAGATTTTCGCCGGAGCCGACGTGGTCAGCTTGCACTGCCCGCAGACGCCCGACAACACTGGCTTTGTCAACGCCGAGTTGTTGGCGACCATGAAAGAAGGATCTCTCTTCATCAACACGTCGCGCGGCGCACTCGTCGATGAGCAGGCCCTTTTGCAAGCCCTGCGCGCCGGCAAGCCTCGGGCGGCGGCAACGGACGTGGCTTCCGTCGAGCCAATCACCAGCGGCAACCCGCTCTTGCAAGCACCTAATCTGCTCATCACGCCGCACATGGCTTGGGCCACGCTAGAGGCGCGCAAGCGACTGATGCAGATGACGGCGGAAAACGTGCGGGCTTTTATGGACGGCGCGCCGATCAACGTGGTGAATTGAGCATTGAGGAGAGTGACATGGCAGAGCTTAATGACGGCCAGCCCTTCGCCACGCTCGAAGACGCCCGCGATGCAGTCCGGGAACTAAAGGCGACCTCCGGTCTACCCACCGGCGGCCTCAAGGTCCGAGTGCGCAGCGGAGTTCACGCGCTGGCGCACGGCGTACACTTCGGCCCAGAGGACTCGGGCACGACCGCAGCCCCCATCGCGTATTGCGCTGCTGAGGGCGAGACAGTGCGCCTCCTAGGCGGTCTGCAACTCGACCCGGCGGCGTGGACGCCAGTGACCGATCCCGCGGTCCGAGCCCGTCTAGCCGAGGAGGCGAAGGAACACGTCGTGCAGATCGATCTAACCGCCCAAGGTGTGACAGACCTTGGCACCTTTGTCTCGCGCGGGTTCGGCCGCGATACGGGACCGGCCCATCTGGAGCTCTTCTTCAATGACCTGCCCATGACCGTGGCCCAGTGGCCCAATGCCGGGCAGTTCGCCGCAATCACCGGCTTCACCAAGCCGATGTCCAACCCGTGGGGCCAGGAAGCGGGGGATCTGACCGGCGGGTTCACCTACGAAGGGGACCGGCCGAGTCGCTGGGCACCGGCCGACGACATCTGGGTGCACGGGTATTGGGGCTATGACTGGGCCAACTCCTACGAGCGGGTCAGCCGTCTCGATCCCGAAAATCGCTTAGTGGAAACCGCCCCGCCCCACGGCAACCACCACTTCACCCCGGGGCAGCGGTTCTACTTCCTCAATGTCCTAGAGGAGCTCGACCAACCCGGCGAGTACTACGTGGACCAGACCAGCGGCATCCTCTACTTCTGGCCTCCGAGCGAGCTGTCCGAGGCGGAGGCCGTGGCATCGGAAGTGAGCGAGCCGCTGCTGACGCTGCAGAACGTCAGCCACGTAGAGCTCCGCGGCCTGACCGTGGAGGCGGGGCGCGGCAGCGGCATCGAAGCCGAGGGCGGCGAGGGGCTGAGCATCATCGGCTGCACCATTCGCAACTGCGGTACCTGGGCCGTGCGGATCGAGGGCGGCACCAACCACACCGTGGCCGGATGCGACATCTACGGCTGTGGCGACGGCGGTGTCAGCGTCAACGGCGGCGACCGTCCTAGTCTGACTCCCTGCAACCACGCCGTCGTCAACAACCACATCCACCACTTTGCGCGCTGGAGCCGCTGTTATGTCGCCGGCATTGGGGCTGGCGGGGTCGGCATGCGCTTCGCCCACAACCTGATCCACGACGCGCCGCACAATGCCATCCTGTTCTGGGGCAACGATTTTCTGATCGAGAACAACGAGATCTACCGGGTCTGCCTGGAGACCGGGGACGCCGGGGCCATTTACACCGGCCGCGACTTCACCTACCGGGGCAACGTCATCCGCCGCAACTTCATCCACCACATGGGCGGCGTCGGCATGGGCACCATGGCCATCTACATGGATGACTGCGTCAGCGGCACCCACATTGCAGAGAATACGCTCTGGCGCTGCCAGACCGCTGTCGTGCTGGGCGGTGGCCGCGACTTCGTCGTCGAGCAGAACGTCTTCGTGGAGTGTCTTCTCGCCATCGGCGCTGACGCCCGAGGGATAAGCACCAATCCGGTCTGGCAGAACAACATCAAGGGACTGTGGGAAAGCCTCAAGGCGATGCGCTACGATGAGCCCCCCTACAGCGAGCGCTATCCCGAGATCGCAGGGGTCGATCCGCACTATGCGGCGGGGAAAGGTGTACCCCCGGAGCACAACCGGGTCGAGGGCAACGTCTGTTGGCACTCACCCTGGATCGGCGAGCCTTGGCCGACCGGGGCGGACAACGGCATCACCGAGAAAGACAATCTGGTCGGCGTGGATCCGGGATTCGCGGACGAGGCCTTCGGGGTGCTGACCCTCGGCCCGGGGTCGCCGGCGCAGGGCTTGGGGTGTGGCGTGATTCCGCTCGACGAGATCGGCCTGATCCGGGACGCTACCCGCACCACCGTGCCGCCGCGCGTGCGCACCGCCCTAGAACTGGGGCCACCGCGAGGGGCTGGCGAGCCGGCAGGGCTGCGCTTGCGGTTGCGCAACGACGGTACTGACCCGGCCCGGGGCACAGTCGTGGTGGAGACGAGCACCTCGGCCGACAGTGAGCGCTTCGATTACGCACTGGCTCCCGGCGAAGTCCTAACCCGCGACCGGACCGTCCGTGCCGGCGACCGGACCGTGCGGATCTACTCACCGGACAGCCGCCTGCAGCCGACGGAACTGGTCGTTCCTGATCTGCAGAATAAGGCGAACTGAGCGTTGACATTGCGCGCGATTTTCGGTTATTATGCTCCAAGGGGGCGACTTGGCTTCGACGGGGTCGGAGAAGCCCAAATTGCGTGCCGAGGTCCCGACACCTCGTAAATCCTCGGGAAACAATTAAGCGACGAAACTAACACGTACGCTCTGGCTGCCTAAATTTAGCGCAGCCCATTGGGGTCTGTTGAGCCTGCGCGGCAGGCCCCAATGCCATCTCTTAGCAGGCTGGTCCCAAACCTTCGCCCGAGGGAATGGGACGAGATTTTTCGGGCTGGCCCGTTGCGTGGCCCGTCGGCCGGCAGCGCAACAGGCGAGATAACTAAGGCCGACTACGCACGTAGTATATTTCGGTAGAACCGGTCTCGGACGCGGGTTCGATTCCCGCCGCCTCCACCATTCTTCCAGACACAACACGTCTCTCCGGGGTGATTCTCCGGAGAGACGTGTGTCTTGAAAGGAGTTGCTTGTGCCGAAACAAGGAACAATCCTAACGGCTGAAATCTATAAAGAGAAAAAAGGACTCTACGTATCTCATTGTCCTCAGATCGGAATAGCCAGCCAAGGCAAGGATGAGGAAGAGGCTTTTAACAATCTCAAAGAAGCCGTATCTCTCTACCTAGAAGAAGTTACAGAAAGCCATCAGAGAGAGTTGCACCTTGCCTAATCCTAGAAGAAGTTACAGAAAGCCATCAGAGGGAGCTGCACCTTGCCTAATCCTAAAATTCCCTCTGGCATCTCGTCGCAGAAAGCCCAAAACGCCCTTCAACGCTTAGGATTTACTTTTAAAAGACAAAAGGGAAGTCATATAGTGATGACCAGAATACACCCCGACACTGACCAGATAGATACAATGATTCTTATTCAAGGCAACGAGATGGCCAAAGGGACATTGAAGACCAACCTAAAAAAAGCGAACGTGGAAATAGAAGATTTCTTGGAAAATCTCTAGTAAAAAGGCGACGGCCCTTGGGGATCCACTCTGCGCGTAGGCCACCGACCTATTTATCTATACACGAGTACACCTGCCTCCCAAGTGCACTATGAGTTCATACGGACAGATCGGCAATCACCGGGAGTTCCTTACTGATGATCCTCTCATGCGCTCCGGGCCACAGGCAAAGGGCGGATGAGCTGAATGCCGAGTGACAATCAGACGCCAGAACAGGCGGCGCGAGACAAAATCGACGAACAGCTATCCAATGCGGGTTGGATAGTTCAGGACTCCAACAAAATCGACTTCAGTGCTGGTCTTGGGATCGCCGCTCGTGAGTATCGGACGGATATTGGCCCAGCCGACTACGTTCTCCTTATCGACAGGAAACCCGTCGGCGTTGTCGAGGCCAAGCGCGAGGATTGGGGCCATAAGATCACGACAGTCGAGGAGCAATCCGCCGCTTATGCCACTGCCAACCTCAAGTGGGTGAACAATCAAGAACCCCTGCCATTCGTCTATGAAACGACCGGCGTGCTCACGCGCTTCACCGACAGCCGCGATCCGAAACCCCGTTCCCGGGAGGTGTTCAACTTCCCTCGGCCAGAGACAATACAGGACTGGCTCACTCAGTCGGCCTCGCTTCGTGAGCGGCTTCAAGGGCTCCCGAGTTTAGACCCCACCGGATTGCGAGCGTGCCAAGTCAACGCCATCGAGAAGCTCGAAGTATCCTTCAAAAATGACCGTCCACGCGCCCTCATTCAGATGGCCACTGGCTCGGGCAAGACCTACGCCGCTATCACCTCGATCTACCGGCTACTCAAACACGCTGACGCCAAGCGGATTCTCTTTCTCGTAGATACCAAGCATCTGGGCGAACAGGCCGAGCAGGAATGCATGGCCTACGTGCCCAATGACGACAACCGGAAATTCACCGAACTCTACAACGTCCAGCGGCTCAAATCGCCTTACGTCGCCAAGGACAGCCAAGTCTGCATCAGCACTATCCAGCGCATGTATTCGATCCTGAAGGGCGAGGAGTTGGACGAAGCCATCGAAGAGGTCAATCCGGCGGAAATGGTTAAGCCAAAAAAACCGATGCCGGTTGTCTATAACGACAAGATTCCACCCGAGTTTTTCGATTTTATCGTCATTGACGAATGCCACCGCTCGATTTACAACCTCTGGCGTCAAGTCCTCGAATACTTCGACGCCTATCTCATCGGCCTGACCGCGACGCCGGACAACCGCACCTACGGATTCTTCAAGAAGAACGTCGTCAGCGAGTACACCCATGAGCAAGCCGTTGCCGACGGCGTCAATGTCGGCAACGAGATCTACGTCATCGATACGAAACGGACGAGGCACGGCGGCCAGCTTGAGACCGGCCAACAGGTCGAAAAGCGCGAGCGCTTGACCCGCCGAAAGCGCTGGGAGATCCAAGACGAGGACTTCATCTATGGTGCCCAAGAGCTCGACCGTGCCGTCGTCAACCCCGACCAAATTCGCACCGTCATTCGCACCTTTCACGACAAACGGCTTGAGATATTTCCGGGCCGCGACGAAGTCCCGAAGACGCTGATATTTGCCAAGACCGACAGCCACGCCGACGACATCATCCAGACCGTGCGCGAGGAATTCGCCGAAGGTAACGAGTTCTGCAAGAAGGTCACCTACAAAACCGAAGAAGACCCGAAATCTGTCCTCGCCCAGTTCCGCAACGACTACTACCCGCGCATCGCCGTGACCGTGGATATGATCGCCACGGGTACCGATGTCAGGCCGCTCGAATGCCTGCTTTTCATGCGTGACGTGAGAAGTCGCAACTATTTCGAGCAGATGAAGGGTCGTGGCACGCGCACACTCGACCACGACGATCTCAAGAAAGTCTCGCCCTCCGCTGTCAGTGGGAAGACCCACTATGTGATCGTGGACGCCGTCGGCGTCACAAAATCGCTCAAGACCGCCAGCCAGCCGCTCATCACCGAACCCTCCGTGCCACTCAAGGACCTCGCCATGAGCGTGATGATGGGCGTGTACAACGAAGAAACCGTGAGCTCCCTTGCCGGACGCCTCGCCCGACTCAACCGACAACTCGACCCAACTGAACAGGAGCGGATCAAGGAGCAAGCCGGCGGCATCGAACTCACCAACATCGTCGGCAATCTGCTGAAGGCCATCGACCCAGACCAAATCGAAGCGAAGGCCCGCGAGACCGAGCGCGTGCCCGACGAGGCCGAGCCGTCACCGGCCGCACGCGAAAAGGCTCAGGAGCAGCTAGTCCGTGACGCGGCCAGCGTGTTCAACGGCGAGTTGATCGAGCTGATCGACTCGATTCGTCGCGACAAGGAACAGACTATCGACCATGACAGCCTAGACACTGTGGAGCGCGCCGAATGGGAAGGCGACGCGCACGAGAATGCCGAAGCCATGGCACAGGACTTCCGCCAGTATTTGGAAACGAATCGAGACAAGATCGAAGCCCTGACCATTTTCTACACCCAACCGCATAGGCGCAGAGAGCTGACATTCGAGATGATCCGCGAGGTTTTCGACAAGCTCAAGAGCGACCAACCTCGACTAGCCCCTCTGCGGGTCTGGCAGGCATACTCCTTGCTTGATGAATACAAGGGCAGCCAACCGGCTAGTGAACTGACCGCGCTCGTGGCGTTGATCCGCCGCGTCTGTGGTATCGACGCGACGCTGTCTCCCTATTCGGAAACCGTGCGCCGCAATTTTCAGAATTGGATTATGGCGCACCACAGCGGCAGCGGAGAGAAATTCAACGAAGAGCAGATGGACTGGCTACGCATGATCCGTGACCACATCATCACCTCGTTTCATCTGGAACGCGACGATCTGGATATGGCTCCATTCGATGGCAAGGGCGGCCTTGGGCAGATGTACAATCTCTTTGGCGAGCGGATGGATAGCGTTATTGACGAGTTGAATGAGGCGTTGGCGGCGTGAGTCGTCCTTGATATTATTTTCTTTACAAGTTAATGTTTAGTAAAGCAATCGTTATAATTCCCCTGTCAACAAGCAAAGTGCATTGGAGTTGATGATGCCCAAAATCAGCGCGAAGCGCCAACTCACGCTTCCGGCCAATCAGTGCCGATTAGCCGGTATTGAGCCTGGTGACGAATGCCGAAGTTTCGTTGCCAATGGTCGCATTACCATAGTCCGCCAGCAGCTTGGCAGTGCTTGGGGATGTCTCGCTCATCTGCGAGCGAACGAGACGGTCTCCGATGAGCAGTCGCGTCAAGGTGCCATTGAACGGAAGCGGGGATATACGCCTTGATTGCGATCGATACCAATGTTTTGCTCCGCTATCTCCTCAGAGACGACGAAGCGCAAGCGGAAAGAGCGCGTCGTATTTTTGAACGTGCGGAGCGCATTCTCATCACGGACGTTGTGTTGGCGGAGGCGTTGTGGACGTTGATGGGACGCCGGTATGACGCGGCTAAGTCCGACCTGATCGCCGTCGTCGACAAACTGTTGCAAGAACCCAAAGTTCGCTTTGAGGACGATGAAGTGGTCTGGAGTGCCTTGCAGGCATATCGCGAGACAGGTGCAGACTTCGCCGATGCCCTAATCGTACACAAGGCACTGAAGACGGCAACTCTTGGCCATGAGGTGGACACCGTGTACACATTTGATGCCGCCGCGTTACAATTGCCGCACACTACTGAGCCGTAGCGCGGCACCGGTGTCGATACTTCATGAAGGGAGAAGGATGAAGGCGTGGAGCAGATGTACAAGCTCTTTGGCGAGCGGATGGATAGCGTGATTGACGAATTGAATGAGGCGTTGGCTGCATAGGTGACGACCGATTTTGTGAGTACCATGATTCCAAACGGATGGCAACAATGCGTTCTGCCCGACTTCGCGCACATCGTGATGGGGCAGTCACCGCCGTCAACAACCTACAACCGTTCTGGCGATGGCCTCCCCTTCTTCCAAGGAAAGGCGGAGTTTGGAGACCTACACCCAGCGGTCAATACGTACTGCTCACAGCCCAACAAAATCGCCAAACAGGGTGCGACTCTCCTGTCAGTTAGAGCCCCAGTCGGACCGACCAATCTCGCGCAACAAGATTGCTGTATTGGCCGTGGTCTAGCAGCTATTCATTCTTGCGGTGGGATAGCTCCGAAGTTCCTCTTGTATCTTTTTAGAAGCATCGAACCCGATATTTCGGGCAAGGGCACCGGCTCGACATTCAAAGCCATTACCAAGGGATTTGTTGAAGGTCTCCACTTTGGACTACCTCCTCTCAACGAACAACGCCGCATCGTCGCCAAGATCGAGGAACTATTTTCCGAACTGGACAAGGGCATCGAGAGCCTGAAGGCGGCGCGGGCGAAGCTCAATATCTACCGCCAAGCCGTGCTCAAGCACGCCTTCGAAGGCAAGCTCACGGCCCAGTGGCGCGAAGAGAACAAAGACAAACTTGAGACGCCCGAACAATTATTCGCTCGCATCAAAAAGGAGCGGGAAGCGCGTTACGAACAGCAACTCAAGGAGTGGAAGACTGCTGTAAAGGAATGGGAGAAAGGCGGCAAGTCAGGCAAGAAGCCGGCGCGGTCAAGAATGCCCAAACCAGTTTCAACGATGGCAGAAGAAGAGATTGCCCACCTAGAATCACTGCCGAGTGGTTGGCTATGGTTGACCGCCGAGTCTGTAGGAATCGTCCAACTCGGTCGACAACGTTCTCCAAAGAACAGGTCTAAGGATTACCCCACGAAGTACATCCGAGCTGCGAACATTACGGAAAAAGGGTTGGATTTGGACGATGTTCTCGACATGGACTTCCTTCCTCACGAACTAAGCGCATACCGTTTGAAAAAGGGTGATTTGGTGCTGTCTGAAGCATCCGGCAGCGCAGCGCAAGTCGGGAAGCCAGCGATTTGGGACGATCAGATTCCGAATTGCTGCTTTCAAAACACCGTTATCAGACATCAACCATATTGTCGTGACTATGCGGTTTATCTGCTTTGGTTGTATCGCTTCTTCTATGTGAGCGGGAAATTTGCTCAAGTTGCAGGCGGCGTGGGAATCAATCATTTAAGTGCATTCAAGTTTGCTCAGATTGCGCTCCCACTTTGCTCTCTAGACGAACAGCAAGAAATTGTCCGCCTGCTGGAGGAGCGATTTGTGGCGATTGAGTGGCAAGAGCGAGAGATCAATTCGGCCTTGAATCAGGCGGAGATGCTGCGCCAGTCCATCCTCAAGAAAGCCTTCTCCGGCCAACTCGTCCCGCAAGACCCGGATGACGAGCCTGCATCCAGCCTTCTTGAGCGCATCAAAGCCGAAAAAGAGAAGGCGGCGCAGAACAACCAATCCAAAAAAACAAGGAAGAAAAAGACGACCGCATGAACACCGCTCCTATCATCTCCAAAGTCTGGAGCTTCTGCACCACCCTACGCGATGACGGGGTGAGCTATGGCGACTACCTAGAACAGCTCACCTATCTGATCTTCCTCAAGATGGCCGATGAGTACGCTAAACCACCGTACAACCGCGACGTCGGCATCCCAGCCGAATTCAACTGGCAGAGCCTGAAATCGAAGAACGGTGCAGACCTTGAAAACCATTACGTCACCCTGCTCCGCGAGCTTGGCACCAAGACGGACATGCTAGGCCAGATCTTTACCAAGGCCCAGAACAAGATCCAAGACCCGGCAAGGCTGTTCCGCCTCATCGACATGGTGGACGACACCGCATGGGTGACCATGGGTGCCGACGTAAAAGGGGATATTTACGAAGGACTCCTAGAGAAGAACGCCGAAGATACCAAGTCAGGTGCCGGCCAGTATTTCACGCCGCGCGCCCTCATCCGCGCTATGGTCGAATGCGTCCGCCCCGAACCGGGCACGCTCATCGCCGACCCAGCCTGCGGCACAGGCGGTTTCTTTCTCGCCGCCTACGACTTCATCACCAACCCGAACAACTTCAACCTAGACAAGGATCAGAAGGCGTTCCTAAAGCACGAGGCGTTTCACGGCAACGAGATCGTTGCCAATACGCGCCGTCTGTGCCTGATGAACATGTTCCTGCACAGCATCGGCGAGATCGACGGTGGCGTATCCATATCGCCCAATGACTCGCTGGTGGCCGATGACGGAAGGCGTTTTGATTACGTCCTCGCAAATCCACCCTTCGGCAAGAAAAGCTCCATGAGCTTCACGAACGAGGAAGGCGAACAGGAGAAAGACGACCTGACCTATAACCGGCAGGACTTCTGGGCGACCACCTCGAACAAACAACTAAATTTCGTCCAGCACATCCGCACAATGCTTAAAACCACTGGCCGCGCTGCCGTCGTCGTTCCCGACAACGTGCTGTTTGAAGGCGGTGCCGGTGAGACGATCCGCAAGAAGCTGCTGGACAACACCGACCTGCACACCATCCTACGCTTGCCGACCGGCGTGTTCTACGCGCAAGGCGTCAAGGCCAATGTGATCTTCTTCGACAACCACGAAGCCAGCCCGAACCCCTGGACCAAGCAAGTCTGGTACTACGACTACCGCACCAATATTCACCATACTCTGAAGAAAAACCCGATGCGCTTCGAGAACCTGTCGGACTTCATCAACTGCTATAACCCGCAAAACCGACACCAGCGCAAGGCGACTTGGGACGAAAATGACGCACCAGAAGGCCGTTGGCGCAGCTACAGCTACGAAGAAATCAGCGCACGCGACAAAACTAGCCTCGACATCTTCTGGCTCAAGGACGAGAGTCTGACGGACTTAGACAACCTGCCCGAACCCGACGAACTCGCCGAAGAGATCATCGAGAACCTAGAGGCAGGTCTCAACAGCTTCCGCGAAGTCTTAGCCGGTTTGGAGACGCGGTAATACGCCTTGTGATTGTACTTCACCGACATTAAGGTTACGCCCTATGACCGGCAAACTTCCCATCAACATCGACCACCTGCTGGGCCAGCGCACCATTGAAGGCGAACGCGTCGAGTACAAAGCTGGTTGGAATCCGCAGAGCGTGCTGCACACCATCTGCGCCTTTGCCAACGACTTCCACAACCTAGGCGGCGGCTACATCGTGCTAGGTGTGGAGGAACAGAACGGCCGTCCGGTGCTGCCGCCAACGGGCATTGACCCGGAGTCCGTCGAGGCGATTCAGAAAGAACTGCTGAACTTGGGATACTCGGCCATACAACCTTGGTGTCACCCGAACTCGGCGACCTACGATGTGGATGGCCAGACCATCCTCGTCCTCTGGGTGCCCGGCGGCGAAACCCGACCCTACAAAGCCAAAGTGAATCTGAGTGCGGAGCGCAACGATTGGGCCTACTTCATTCGCAGACACAGCAGCACGGTTCGCGCCAAGGGCCAGGACGAGCGCGAGCTGCTCAGTCTGGCGGCCACAGTACCTTTTGACGACCGCTATCGCCAGACTGCTTCGCTTGATGACCTGTCCCATCGGCTGATCCGTGAATTTCTCGGGGAAATCGGCAGCGAACTGGCATCGGAAGCAGAGGGCCTATCTGTTGAGGACTTGGGCAAGCGCCTGAATATCGTCGGCGGCCCACCCGAGGCGATGTTTCCGAAGAACGTCGGTCTGCTGTTCTTCAATGAGCGGCCAGACAGGTTTTTTCCGGCTACCCAGATCGATGTCGTGTGGTTTCCCGATGGGCCGGGCGGCGATCAGTTCGAGGAGAAGGAGTTCCGCGGGCCGTTGTCCATCATTCTCAGCGAGGCGATCAGTTACATTGAGCGGAACTACCTGAAGGAAACCGTCGTCAAGTATCCCCACAAGCCAGAGGCCGAGCGATCCTGGAATTTTCCGATTGGTGCCATAGAAGAGGCGCTGGTGAACGCCATCTACCATCGCTCATACGAGGAGCGAGAGCCGGTTGAAGTTCGGATCACCCGCGAAGAGTTGCTGGTCTTGAGTTATCCCGGTGCGGACCGCTCCATCCGTATGGATGACTTCAAGAAGGGGCAGGCCGTGAGCAGGCGCTACCGGAACCGGCGTATTGGTGAGTTTTTGAAAGAACTCGACCTCGCCGAGGCGCGCTCAACCGGCGTGCCGAAAATTTTCCGGGCCATGCGGCAGAACGGCTCACCCGAACCCATCTTCGAAAGCGATGAGAACAGAACTTGGTTTCTGGTGCGATTGCCAGTGCATGAACGGGTTTCTCTTGCGGCGACCGGATATGAGACCGAACAAGATAAGTCATTGAAAAATAAAGAAAAAGGTCAAGACACCCCCCAAGACACCCCCCAAGATACCCCCCAAGATACCCCCCAAGATAATGGGCATATTGAACGGCTGGTGGCAGCCCTGACCGGGGAGATGAGCCGCGCTGAATTGTTGGCGGCACTGCTACTCACAGACCGGAAAAACCTCAGAACATCCTACCTGCAACCGGCTCTTGACGCTGGCCTGATCGAGATGACTCTCCCCGACAAGCCCACTAGTCGCCACCAGCGCTATCGCCGAACTGCCGCTGGCGAGGCTTTGGCTGCGCGACTCAAGACAACCTCTTGAAATTTCTCTACGACTAATCGCAATGCCAAAACGACCCAATGTGATTCTTATCGTCGCCGACGACATGGGCTATGGCGATTTCGGCATTTTTAACGACGGCCCGGCCCGCACGCCCCATCTCGACGCGCTGGTTGGCGAGGGGGTCTGTCTGACCCAACACTACGCCGGATCGCCGGCCTGCTCGCCGTCGCGGGCGGCGCTTCTTACGGGTCGTTACCCGCACCGCACTGGTGCGTTGACACCGATGGAGGTGCGCGGGATGGACCGCATCGCGCTC
This sequence comes from Gemmatimonadota bacterium, assembly GCA_028875335.1. The sequence goes on along the minus strand of JAPPEF010000031.1, from coordinate 8,999 downwards.
GACGAGGTGACCATCGGCGATGCGTACAAACACGCGGGGTATGCGACGGGGCTGATCGGCAAGTGGCACAATGGCGCGTTTGACGATCGCTATCATCCCAACGCACGCGGCTTCGATGAGTTTTTGGGCTTTCGCGGCGGGTGGATGGATTATTTTGACTGGTGGGTCGAGCGCAACGGGCGGCGCGAAACCGCGGACGGGCGCTATTTGACCGATGTGTTCACCGACGAGGCGGTGGATTTTATCACGCGGCACCGGCAGGACCCCTTTCTGCTCTGCATGATGTACAATGCGCCGCATTCGCCGTTGCAGGCCCCCGACGAGGCGGTGCAGCCCTATCTCGACGCGGGGATGAGCCCGGGTGTGGCGATTACCTACGCGATGAACGAGATCATGGATCGAGGCGTCGGACGAATCGCGGAAACCTTGGATGCGCTGGGGCTGGCCGACGATACGATCCTGATGTTCACCAGCGACAACGGACCGGCGTTCGGGTTGCGGCCCGACCAAGTGCCCGAGGGGATGAGCACGGATACGCGGCGCTACAATTGCGGCTTTAACGGGCAGAAAGGGTCGGTTTACGAGGGCGGCATCCGGGTGCCGATGATCGTGCGCTGGCGCGGCGGGTTGGAGGGCGGGCGGCAGATCGACGAGTTGGTGCACGGTATGGACTGGTTGCCGACATTAGCCGGGTTGTGCGGTATCGAGCGGCCCGGCGGGCGGGCCCTCGACGGGCGCGACGCCGCGGCAGTGTTGCGCGGTGCCGGCGATGACGCTCCGGCGCGATTTTGGCAACTCAACCAATTTCAGCCCGTCGGCTGGATCAACGCGGCGATGCGCGAGGGGCCGTGGAAGCTGGTCCGTCCCCAGTTGGCGCAAAAGCCCAAGACCGATGCGGATAAGCGCGTGATGGAGCGCTACGTGGAAGTGGATATCCAATACAAATACCACCCCGATGAAGTGACGGAGCTGATGAGCGAGCCGGATCCCGAGTTGATTGTCCCGCCGCCGGCTGATTTGGAGTTGTATAATATTGACGACGACCCGCTTGAACAGAACAACATGGCGTCGTCCGAGCCGGAGCGCGCGAGCCGGATGTTAAGGGCGTTGGAGGGGTGGTTTGAGGGGGTCGAGGCGGAAAGGCGGCGGATTCAGCCCGACGGCTCTATACTGGAGATAGTGGACGGATGAAGGTGCTGGCTTTTGCGCTGGTCATCCGAAGTCACGCTTTCTATGTTTGCCTAGAAAAGAGAGACCATGAAGATCACCGACATTAAGGTTACGCCCTCCCTCGGCGCGGAAAATCGCCACTGGTCCTTGCTGAAAATCTTCACCGACGAAGGCATCGTCGGCCTCGGCGAGTGGGCTGGGGGGCCCATCGGGCAGCTCAAACAAATGCTTATCGGCCGTGACCCGACCAACATCAATCAGCTTCACTACGACCACCTGTGGCAGATGCAGGGCCGCGGCGCTGGCGTGGAAATCGCCCTGTGGGACATCCGCGGCAAGCAGCTAAACGCACCCATGCACGAGCTACTGGGCGGCAAACTGCGCGACCGCATCCGCGTGTACTGCGACTGCCATTCGGGCGCGCACTGGACGCGGGAGGACTACGCACGGCGCTGGCAGGAGACGCGGGCCAGCGGGCAATTGGATCCGGTGTACGAAACCAGCGCCTACGTGTCCATGGCCAAAGAGGTAGTGGCCGAAGGATACACCGCAATCAAGTTCGATCTCGATGTGCCCAACCCTTGGAAGCTCGACGCGTACGACCGCTCCATCAGCCGCCGGCAACACCACCACATCGTCACCACCATCGAAAGCCTGCGCCAAGCGATTGGCCCTTACATCGACTTATCCATCGACTTGCACGGTTCCTTCAACTTGGCCGACGCCCTGCGCATTTGCAAAGACGTGGAGCACCTCGACCTGCTGTGGTTGGAGGATCCCATCCGCTGGGAGTGGGGCAATGTCGCCGCCTTGGCCAAAATCTGCCAGCAGACCGAAACGCCGATCTGCACCGGCGAGATCTTTTACGGAGCCAAGATGTTCCGCGAGCTAATGGAACAACAGGCCTGCGACCTGCTAGAGCCGGACATCCCCCACAGCGGCGGCGCCATTGAAATCCGCCGCATCGCCGAACTGGCCGAGATGTATCACATGTCGGTAGCCCCCCACTACATGCGGAGCGCAATTACGGGCATGGCCGCAGTGCATATCTGTTCCACCCTGCCCAATTTCCTCGCCCTAGAACACCACTCGCGCAACATCCCTCTGTGGAGCACCATGCTCGACATCAAAAACCCCATTCAGCAAGGTTACATCGACGTGCCCGACGGCCCTGGCTTGGGCGTCGATCTAGACGAAGAAGCCATCGCCGCTGCGCTACCTGCCGGAGTGCCGCTGTGGTCCTGAGCCGCCGCGCATCCGTGAATCACTCTCTGATGTTACGCACAGCCCTAGGTATGAGATGCTTCGCTTCGCTCAGCATGACAAGGAAGCGGATTCCCTGCTCCGGTCATGCTGAGCGGAGCGAAGCGGAGTCGAAGCATCCCATACCCCATACCTGTGCGTAACGTCTGTTACCATCATGAGGAGCCATTATGAAATCGCAAAACTACATCGACGGCCAGTGGGTCGGAGCCTCGGACGGAAAGACCTTTGCCCAGCGCAATCCAGCCGACCTAGAACAAGTAACCGGAGAGTGGCCCCAAGGCACTTCTGCCGACGCCGAGCAGGCCATTGAAGCGGCGCACGCGGCATTTCCAGCGTGGGCCGACATGGGCGTGTACCAGCGGGCAGAGTACCTGTCGCGGGCAGTCGCCGTGCTAAAGGGGCGGGCCGAAGAAATCACCGCCATCCTCACCGCAGAAAACGGCAAGACGCTCGACGAAGCACGCACCGAAATAGGATCGGCAGTGCGCGAGATGGAGTTCCAGATCGCCCAAGGGATCTCCATGTGCGGCCAGACCGCGCCCTCGGCGCAAGCTGGGGTGTTTGCCTACAGCGTGCGGCGGCCCCTCGGAGTGGCGTCGATCATCAGCCCTTGGAACTTTCCGTTCAACGTGCCGGGGCGCAAGTGTACGCCAGCGCTGATCAGCGGCAACACCATCGTCTTCAAACCGGCGAGCCTGACGCCCGGAGCCGGGCGGGCTTTCGTCGATATTTTTGCCGAGGCTGAACTGCCCCCGGGCGTGCTGAACTTCGTCTGCGGCGGGGGCAGTACAGTCGGGGAAACCATGATCACGCATCCATTGGTGCAGTCGATTTCCTTTACCGGCTCGACCCAAGTGGGCAGGGGCATTCAGCAGCGCGCCGCCCAAGGGATCATCCGCACGCAACTGGAGATGGGCGGCAAAAATCCCGCAGTTATCTTGGCCGACGCCGACCTCGACATGGCAGCGGATGCCGTCGTCAAGGCAGCCTACGCCTGCGCCGGACAGTGGTGTACTTCGACGAGCCGGGCCATTGCCGAGCGCGAGATCGCCGCAGCCTTCACCGACAAGGTGCTAGAGCGCGTCAAGCAAATCCGCGTGGGAAATGGGACCGAGGATGGAGTGGATATGGGGCCGGTATGCGGCACAGACCAGCTCGAAACCATCGAAGCCTACATCGAGATCGGCAAAGCAGAAGGAGCCTGCATCGCGCACGGCGGCGAGCGCCTGACCGACAACGGACTCGACAAAGGGTGTTTTATTGCGCCGACTGTTTTTACCAACGTCCAGCCGCAGATGCGCATCGCTCAGGAAGAGATCTTCGGCCCGGTGTTGTGCGTAATGGTAGCAGAGGATTTCTCCGAGGCCCTAGAGATCGCCAATGGCGTGGAGTTTGGGCTGGCGTCGTCCATTTTCACGCGAGACATTGGGCGGGCTTTTCAGTTTTTAGATGAGACCGACGTGGGGCTGACGCACGTCAACATGATGACGGCCTACCGCGAGCCCCAACTCTCATTCGGCGGGGTGAAGGCTTCCGGGCACGGGATCCCGGAATCGGGCGACACTGGGATCGAGTTCTTCACCGAGCACAAGGTCGCCTTTATCAATTACCACTGATAGGCTGGTAGGTCGGGAAGACGCGGGGAAAGGCGTGGCCCGAGGTCTTTTGGCGGGTAGCCGCGTCGATGTAGCAGACGCTGAACGCGCGGCGCGGGCGGTTGGTGCTATTCGTCTCCGAGCGGTGTAAGGTCCAGTTGTGCAAAAGCACCACCTCGCCTTTTTCCATTTCCAAATAGAGCCGCCTCTCATCCGGGGCGTGCTGCGCGCGCTCGTCCTCCGAGAGCAGATCGCCCGTCTCGGGGATCATGGTGTGGTGCGAACTAGGGATGATTTGCAGGCAACCATTGGCAACGCACGTGTCGTCGAGCGCGGTCCACACTGTGACTTTGGGGGGAATGCTCAGTTGCCAACCGCCAGCGCCGTCTTGGTGCCAATTGATCATGACGCCCTGCTCGGCGGGCTTGTTGAAAAACATGGCGCGAAAAATCGAGACCTCCGAGGCGACGATTTTGGCGGTTAAGTCGCGGAAGAGCGGCTTTTGCATATAGTCCAAGAATAGCGGATCCTGCTCCAGATCCTGAATTTTGCGGTACTTGAGCGAGGAGCCCTTAAACTCCTTGGTCTGCCGCGAAAGCTCGAGATTGCCGGCCGAAGGGCATAGCTGCATGAGCATGTTGTCGTAGCTCACTTCGCCGAGCATGATCTGGTCGATGCGCTGGCAGAGGGCGGCAATCTCCTCGCGGGAAGCCACGTGGCCGAGGCGCACGTAGCCCTGCTCGTGAAACTGGTCGAGTTCGGCGGCACTTAGCTCGGAGGCGTGGAGAGCGGTCATGTCAAGCTCCTTTGATCTTAAGTAAGGCGGGCGAGCGCGTCTTGTCGGCTGATGCGGCGGAAGGATTGTTCGAGCACGGGGCCTTGGTCCCGCCAGCCCTCCCCGCGCTCGCCGTCGGGCACGGAATCCCAGACGCGTTGGCACCAATCGGCGAGCGGATCTACTGGGCAGCGGATCACTACGTCGGGATCGGCAACAGCACCTGTGGCCGAATACGCATAGCAGGTTTCAATGAGCCGCTCGGCTGCGGCTACTTGCTGCCGCTGATATTCGCGCGGAGCCGGAGGGCCCTCGGGCACCAGCAGGATGTTGACACCCCGGTCGGTGATCGCGTTGAGCCGCTCGACCGCATCCGTACCGACCAACACGTCTTTGTGCTCCGGCCAGATGTCGAACATCCCGTAGGCCGCCTTGGGCTCGCGCGATTGAAAGGTGAAGTTATCGGGGTACGCGAAGAAATCCTCGCCCGTGGCGCGGTAGGTATTGTAAAAGGCCGTTACGTGGGCCATGATCAAATTAACAGCCCCGATACCTTCGAGGCGATTGGGCGCTAGCACCCCCAGCCTCTTGGTATTGGTAAAGCCGCGAAAGTACTCTGCCAACGCGACCGGTTGGCCGCTGACAAGTATCTCAAAATCGCTGTCGCCGAGTGTTGAACTGTGCATGGGTAACTCCACCTAATATTTCAAATATGTAACGCCATTTGCCGCGCCGCCACAAGCTGTTAGGTCGCCAGCCACGCCTACTCCAGCAGAATACCACCATCGAGGACGATATTTTTTCCCGTCATCGACGGAGTTCTGCACAGCATCTCAAAAACATAGAGCAGGTGCATAGGGGGAACTTCCTGATTCCATACCTTCATTAGGTTTTTGACCCCATCAATGGCTTCGCGCGGCGTGTTGGAAATCATCTGGCCGCTGACAATGACCGGGCTGATGGAATTGACGCGAATCCCGAATTCCTTACCTGCCTGCACCGTATAGTTGCGGCTGAGCCCGAGCAGGGCCGCCTTGCTGCATACATAGGGTGCCCCCACGTACAACCCGCCCACCAAGGCGGCCAGCGACACGATGTTGATGATTTGCCGGTCGCCGCTCCCGTGCTGCATCAAGCCGACCGCACCCTGACTCATAAAGGCCGCGCCTTTTGCATTTACATTGAGGACGCGGTCCCAGTTGTCCTCGGTCATGTCGAGTAACTTCACCTCGCTGAGAAGCCCGGCGTTATTGATGAGCAGGTCGAGGCCGTCGTACCGTTCGGCGATTCCAGCGTAGAAGGATTTGATCTGCGCAACATCGCTGAGGTCCACGCGATGGACGCTGTACTCGCCACCATAGGACGCGACAGCCTCCTCAGTCTCGTCCTGCGGCACCACATCTACCAGAATGGGGATCCCATCGCGCGAGGCGATAAAGGTCGCAAAGAGTTTTCCAATCGTCCCACTGGAGCCGGTGATAATGCAGCGCCGACCCTTGAGGTATTCTTCCATCGTCACGTACTGCTCAAGTCCCACACTACCGTTCATAAGCTTTGTCTCCTAGCGTTATGCAAGTAATCAATGTGGAGGGCATTAAAAGGCCCTTTTGGACGCTAGTCAAGGAGCGGCTCCGTTGTAACGTCGGCAACAACAAACGGCACCCCTCCTTGACTAGGCCACCAAAAATCTCTTTATCCATTAGGCGCGAATCACGCACCAACTAAAAAGGAGCCAATCCATTGACTGAATCTACCCGCCAAAATATCCAGCCGGACGACCTGAAGGCCTTTTGCACCGCCGCCATGGTCAAAGCCGGCCTCAGCCAAGAAGACGCCGCACTAAGCGCCCACGTCTTCGTCACCACCGACACTTGGGGCACCTTCACGCACGGCACCCGGCAAATCCGCGGCCTGATGCAGAATGCGCGGCGCGGCCGTTTGGTCGCAACCGCAAAAGAGAAAATCGTCGCCGAGGGCCCGTCTTGGGCCATTATCGACGCCTGCGACGGTATGCCGCCCTCCATCTCTTACCGCGCCGTCGAATTGGCCGTTGCCAAAGCCCGCCAAAGCGGCATGTGCTACATCGGCATCCGAGGCAGCAGTCACTACGGTGCCGCCGGGTTTTACGCCAACATGATCGCCGAAAACAACATGCTCGGTCTGTCCATGTGCAATGTGGAACCCTGCATGACCGTGCCGGGCGGCAAGAGCCGGGTTTTAGGAACCAACCCGATTGCCTACGCCGCACCCACCGGCACCGACCGCACCGTCATGCTCGACATCGCCACCAGCGCGGTTGCCGCGACCAAAATATTCGCGGCCAAAAACGAAGGGCGCAGCATTCCCGACACCTGGCTGGTGGACGAAGAGGGCATTCCAACGACCGATCCCACCGAGTTTCCAGAAAAAGGCGCCCAGTTGCCCATGGCCGGGCACAAAGGGTACGGATTGGCTGTGCTGGTAGAGTTGCTAACAGCAACCCTTAGCGGAGCGGCGATGATGAGTAGCGTCCAGAGCTGGGTGGCCGACACGGACGCGCCCTCAAACCAAGGTCACGCCTTCGTCGCCATTGACGTTGGCGCGATGATGCCGCTGGAGGAATTCCACGCCCGCATGGACGCCATGTGCAAGGAGATCAAGAGCGCGTCGCCAGCCAAAGGCGGGACCATCTTCTTGCCGGGGGAGATCGAGTGGAACAACCGGGAACAAGCGCTAGCCGAGGGTATTGCCATGCCCGAGGATGTCTTGATCAGCCTGCGAGGGCTAGCCGAAGACAGTGGCCTCGACCCCGCAGATTTCAATCTGGACTTGGGCTGAGCAGCCGCTTCATCCCTCCTCGAAGTACCGCGCCAGCGCCCGCTCCGGCGGCCACAAGTCGAGTAGCTCGACAGCTTCCGCCAGCGATGTGCCGACAAAGGATGCCTCCAACTCCTCCCGCGTGCGCCGCCGCGCAGGACGCTCGTCCAAGTTGGCCACCTCGAACAGCACCCGTGCGTTGATCGCCGCGCACTCGCTCAGGCCCCGGGGATAGACCTTGTCCGCGGTGTCGGCTCGGCTGTGGCCATAGAAGCGATCCTCGGGCCATACCGACTCCGTGCCCAGCCCCACAGTGGGCACGCCGTGGGCGAAGAACGGGAAGTGGTCCGAACCCCAACTCGTCGTACCGCAGGACGCGCCAAAGGGCCTTTCGAGCCCATCCACGCGCACGCGGCTCGCCACCGCCTCCAGGAACGGCAGCAGATCCTCGGCCCCGGCAATTCCCAGCCCCGAGGGTCGGCCGCCGACATCGTTGTTGATCATCAGCCAAGTGTCGTCGAGTTCCCCGGCGTGGCGCTGCGTGTACGCCCAAGATCCAACCAGTCCCGACTCCTCGACCCCAAAGGCCACGAACCGCACTGTGCGCCGCAGGTGCTCGCGGTGCACGGCGAGGGCGCGCGCCGCTTCAACCACGGCGACCACGCCCGCGGCGTTGTCAATAGCGCCGGGGCCTACGTGCCAAGTGTCGTAGTGGGCACCGCAGACCAGGACCTGCTGCGGATGCTCAGTCCCGGTCAACTCGCCGACCACGTTCCACGACTCCTTGGGCTCAATGCGGCTGTCGAGCACCAATCGCAGCCGCACCGGCCCACGCCGCTGCTGCAGACGCTTGAGGTACTCGGCGTCTTCGAGACTGATTGAGGCCACCGGCAGGTCGCCAACCCGCTGGAAGCAGCAGGTGCGGGCCGGCTGCAAGGCACCGGCGTAGTTGCGGTGCTCAAGCAGTGCCACCGCACCGAAGCGCGCTGCCAAGGGCGTCTTCAACTGGCGAGCAAAGGGATAGTAGGGTGCCACTGCAATGCGACCGCGCACCTCGTCGGCCCGCTGCGCCAACTCCTCGGCGTCGCAGCGCTCAAGGAACACGACCTCCCCTTCCACCCCTTGCTCCGGAGTCGAAGGCGACAGCCCTCCGCACCGACACGGGATCGAGCGTCCTACCTCCGGTGCCACCACGGTCAACTCCTCGCGTTGCGGCCGCCAAGCGCGGTACTCGAAAGGCTCCAAGTGGACGCGGTCGAGTCCATAGCGCTGAAACGTCTGCAGCAGGAAGTCCCGCGCCCGGACCTCCCCCTCGCTGCCAGCTACGCGCATGCCAATGTCATCGGCCAGCACGAGCAGGTTTTCCCAAGCCTCGGACCGCGCCTCAACCTCGGCGA
>JAPPEF010000222.1 GCA_028875335.1 Gemmatimonadota bacterium | reverse complement strand
CATGGACGGCCCCGCTGGCTTGGGCCGAGCAACAGGGCCACGCCGAAATCGCCGCGCTTTTGCAAAGCCGCGCCTGACGCTTAGCACACCGGGAGGAGTTACCGGCCTATAACATCAATGGGATTTATATACTTAATGACCTTGATTATTGATTGCTGATGTTGCCATTTTTAGGAAATGGGCTAGTCTGAAAAAACTTTCTTTTATCGGTAGTATGACGAAGTTGTTGGCATAGTTCTTGCCAAGGAAAAATACCTGACAGCATAATAAGTTTTGATTAAGGGAAATCGACGGCTAATTTCACTTATTACTACGAAATAAAAAGGGAACAGGATTGCAGTGAATCGTACCTTGTGCCGTAGCTATCTGCTTTTTTGCTTGTGCCTTCTTCCCAGTTGGGCCCCAGCAGAGACCGCCATAGGCTTTAACCTCCTCCGAGATTCGGGAGGGTTAAGCCTATGGCGCATCAATCCTCGCTCCATGATCGGGGTGGGGATTGACCTAGACTTATATACTTCTAATAGCTATCGTGACCGTACGGGAGACAGAAAGAGCAAGACAATGCTCGTCTATCCATCGCTGACGGTCATTCAAATCTATCGATCTGATGAATTGGCTCCGCTGTCTTACCAGAGGGCATCTGCAAGAATCGACCGCAGCACAAATGACGTATGGAAAAGAAGAGTGTTGTTTGCTGAGGGAGAAATAGGAATAGGCTTTATTTGGAGGCCACCCAAAAAGAATATCAGCCTATCCCTGCAACAAGGGATTTCTTTGCTATATAGGGGATCGACAGACGAGGCACAGACCGAAGTAGGAAGTGACAGCACTTCGAGCTCTTGGGTAGCACAAACCAAGTCACCCCGACTATTGGTGACTTTTAGCTTCTAACACCCATCGGCACCAATTTCTGCATAACAGATCCGCTATTAAGACTTAGGCGGCTTCCTCTGAATAGCGTCGGCCTACCACTGCGTTATGAGTGCCTCCTTGCGCCTAAATTGGATATTGTATTTATGGAAACCCGACCGCTGCCGAGGCCCGTGCTGGCAAGAACAAATCATAGTACTTAGATCGCGCTTATTCAAATGATTGTATTAAAAACGTGTGCATACTTACACAAAAATAAGTTGCCGGTATATTGCTGTTAGCCTCTCCGCAACCATTAGCGCGCATGGTTGAACCGGGGCTGCAAGGCTCTTGAATTACCAGTTGGGCGACGGGTGCGATGACGCTGGGTCAGGCCCCAACTGGACAACACCCCGCCGCCGACCGGATAGTCCCGGTCGGCGGCTTACCTTTACAGCAAAATACCGACAACTTTAAAGCGAGGACATTATGTATATAAATCCCACATCAATAGTAAAAACTCATCTGCACTAACCCACTCTTTGCTCCTCCGCCGTACTCGCTCCTCAAGACCGCGCCGCTCGGCCTCTCCCCATAGGGCCAGTACGCGCTAGCCGCTAGCGTCAGCGCGTCGGAGAAAATCCACGTCACCGCGCCCGTTAGCACCCCGGAGCCATCTCTTGGAGAAAAGAGCCAACCCAGCGTCCTCGGCAAGGTGCCGGTGATTCCCTGCGATAGCTGCACGGCACCGGCGTGCCGCCCCAAGATCTGCGCATCTCCTTGGATCAGGCGCGCTAGGTAAGGAGCCACAGCTAGCTCGACAATGTCGCTGACGCCAAATCCCGAGAAGTGATATTCGCCCACGAGCAACAAGCCGCCTTGGGTGTCCCACGCGTACGAGCCGCCCACAAGGGCCTTTAGCACCACCTCATCCCCTTCTGTGGCGGGCGTCTTGAACGACGCCAGTTCGCCGTGTATCTCAGCGCCTTTGACCCGCATCGATGCGGCTGAGCCGACAAAGCGATCGCCGCGGCGACGCCCTATCAGCAATTCTCCGTCGAGCGCACCACTGTGGCCATAGAACCGCCCGACAAAGGCCGATTCGTCCACCGACTCGCCGCAGGCTGCTACCACGTCTAGCGAAAAGCGATCCGCAAGCGGCACGGAAACGCGCAATGCGTCCACGCCGCGCCGCCATTCGCGATCGTTTTCTAAGGGGTTAAACGGCGCGAAAATATCCACCGCGCCAAAGAGCACGCCGCGCCCCCACCCAATAGCTTGACGGCCGACTTGCAACTCGCCACGCCCCAAGCGCCAAGCGACAAACGCGCGGTCTAGCTCGTGCCGATAGGCCGCGTTGTCACCCATCGCCAGCGCAGCATCGAGCTGTCTGAGCCGATACGGCGCGCGGATCTCCGGCACCAATATACCTGCACCCCCGCCAGCGCCCGCATCCGTAGAAACCGCCCGCACCCGTTGTTCATAGGCCAAGCGCACATGCAAATCCGTCGCAGCTTGGCCTCGCAGCGCCAGCCGCCCCCTACCCAGCGCAGCGGCACTCCAGCGCTTGGGGTACAGCAGCGGCGCATCGGGTGCGTGCGACGAGAGCGCGGTCCACTTCAACGCAGCATCCAGCGCCCAGTAGCGGCTCCCGTCAGCACTCGACCACAGGCTGACGCCAAACGCGGGCTGCGCCGCCAAGAGAACCGCCAGCGTCAGCCGCATGTATCCTTGCGCTCGTCGCTCAGCACCTCGCCATCGCGCAAAGTAACCACCCGCGAGGCATACGAAACCACCAAGGGGTCGTGCGTCGAAAAGACAAAGGTCATGCCCATCTCGTCGCGCAGCCGCCGCATCATCTCCAAGAGAGCCTGCGCATTGTCGCTGTCGAGGTTGGCCGTTGGCTCGTCGGCCAGCACCAAGCCCGGCCGCGAGGCCACGGCCCGCGCCACCGCCACCCGCTGCTGCTGGCCGCCCGACATCTGGCTGGGCCGCCGGTCGGCTAGCTCGCCTAGCCCCAGCTCAGCCAGCGTCTCCTCGGCTCGCGCCCGCCGCTTTTTCGGTTCCATACCCTGTAGCTCTAGCACAAACTCCACGTTCTCGCGCGCCGTCAACACCGGCACTAGGTTGTAGGCCTGGAACACAAAGCCCAAAGACCGGAGCCGCAATTCGGCCCGCTCACTGCGGCTCAGCTTCCCCAAGTCGCGGTCAAAAAGCACAATGCGCCCGTCGGTAGGCACGTCGAGCGCGCCGATCAGATTAAGCAGCGTCGTCTTGCCACTGCCGCTCGGCCCGACGATGGCCATGAACTCCCCACTGCCGATTTCGAGGTCTATGCCGCGCAGAGCCTCCACGGCAATATCGCCCGTCCGAAATACCTTTTTCACTCCTTGGGCCGCTACCAGAACTCCATCCATATCACGCATCCCGCTGGCTCAGAGCCACCGCTGGATCCAAGCGCGTGGCAGACCAAGCCGGATAAAGCGCGGCCAACAGCGTCGCACAAAGTCCCAAGCCGAAGGTGTAGGGCAGCATCCACAGCCCCATGTCCGCGTAGATTATCGGGTCGAAGAAAACGCCCATGACCGTCATATCGTCGCCCATCGCCGCGGAAAAATCAATCCCCGCGGTCGCCGTGTGCCAAACGAGCGGCAGCGCGAGCAACAGGCCCAAGAGCGCACCGAGCGCACCCATGAACACAGCCTCGAAAAGCACCAAGCCCACGAGCTTGCGCTCTCCTAATCCCAGCGCCATCAGCACGGCAAATTCGCGCCTCCTTTCCAGCATGGCCGTCAGTTGGGCGCTCGTCACACCCAAAATCACCACCGCGGCCACAACTACAATAAAAAAGCTGGAAAAGGCCCGGTCAGCCGCCTCGTCGCCGCCCATCGCCGGCAGAACTTCGCGCCACGTGAGCACTTCGTCGCCCTGCACGCGCTGCGCCAGCTCGGCCGAGAGCGCAGCCACCTGTTGCGGATCCGCAAAGGCTACCGACACCTCGGCCACGCCCTGCAGGCCCGTCAGCCTCTCGACATCGGCGAGCGTTGCGTGGCAGATGGTCTCGTCAATCGTGCGGCTGCCGGTAGATATGATCCCGACGATCCGCAACATCGCGTACTCCATCTCCCCGTCGGCGCGCGTCAGCGTCAACAGCAAATCATCCCCCAACTCTACGTCCAAGCGCTCGACGAGGGCCTTGCCAACGACCACTACGCCCTCGTCACCTGCTTGCAAATAACGCCCCTCGTCGATGGTGCGCACCAATCTGTTGAGCTGCGGCTCGGCGGCTGGATCCACGCCCAAAAGCTGGACGCCAGCCACCCGCGTGCCAAAGGCCAACAGGCCCTGCACTCGCACGTGGGGAGCCACTACGGCTACGCCTTCGAGACCGCGCGCAGCCTCAAGCGCAGCCGCCGAGTCCTGCAAGCGCAACTCGTCGCGCCGGCTCTGTTCCCAGCCTGCGGGCGCGATCCGCAGGTGGCCGTACCCGCTCTGGGAAATGGCCTGCACCCGCATGGTTTGGCCGCCGCGCATAAAGGCCGTGGCAAACAGCGCAATCGCGCAGCCCAGCCCCACGCCCAAGACGGACATGCCCGTCCGGCGGCGACTGCGCCCCAGCGAGCGCAAGGCGTATTGCATCGACAGATTGCCGCTCACGTCCGCATCGCCTCCACCGGCTCCAGCCGCGCCACGTGCAGCAGCGGCCAGACGCAGGCCGCGAGAGCCGTCACCAGCACGGCTGATACGCCGGCCAATACGTCGCTCGCGCGCACCTCGGGATAGACCCGCGAGGCGATCTGCACGCCTTGGAAACCCATTTCAAAGGACTCCTCACCGCCCAACTCGGCGAGGTCAAAGCCCGATCCAGCCGTCAATGCCGCAAAACACGCGCCCAACGCAGTTCCCAGTAACACCCCCAAGGTACCCAACAGCACGGCTTCGGTCGCCACCATCCGAAAGAGCCGGCCCGGATTTGCGCCCAGTGCCAGCAACATCCCCAACTCGCGGCGACGCTCAAACGTGGACATCATCATGGTATTGGCAATGCCAGCGATGGACGCCAAGCAGACGATCCCCAAAACCACGAGCGAATACACATCCATCAGCTTGATCATCCCGGCTAGCTGCGGTATGACCTCGTGCCAGCGCTTGATTTCCACCCCTTGCAGTGCGGACTGCGCATGGAGCGAGTCTGCGGCCAGATCTATCTGCTCGGCCTCGTGCAGGCGGACGGTAATCTCGTGCGCTTCGTCATCCATTCTCAGGAGTGCCTGCGCGTCCTGTAGCCCAGCGACGATGCCGGTGCTGTTGACGAGCTCGACCGGCGATTGGACGACCGCTGCCACCTCGTACAGCGCGCTGGCAATGGACCCGTCAATGTCTTGGCCCACCACGGCCAACTCAGCACCAGCCTCAATCCCGTGCTGCCGCGCCAAGCCCTTCCCCACCAGTACTCGACCGTCTCCCAAGAGGCTGGCCAACTGTTCGCTGCCCAACAGGCCGTCCGCGACCCCCTCTAGCGCCGGATCGGCACCGACGACTATCCCCACAAAACCTTCCTCTTCCAGCGCGGCCAACACCGGCGCGTAAATCCTCGGCACGGCCCGCGCCACTTGCGACTGCCCGCGAATCGCCGCTAGCATGGCTTCGACGTCGCTTAGCGTCTGATCGACGGCTCGCTCCTCGCGCCAGCCCGGCGCTACGATCTGCACGTGCCCCACCAAAGGGCCGGTCACCGAATCGAAGTAGTGGTCGGCATAGCCGCGCATGATTCCGGCCGTAGCCAAGAAGGCAAACTGCCCCAGCCCAATCGCCGCTATCGCCAAGGCCGACCGCTTGCGGTTGCGGCCCAAACCGCGCCAAGCCAGTCGGAGCGTGCTGTTTTCAGCCATCTAGCGCCTGCGCTCCAACTGCGCCAAGCTAAAGAGGCTCTCGTCCAGCTCGACGTCGAATTCCACGTGCAAATAGGTCAATATCGTGCGCCGACCCTCCTCGCGCTCGGGCACAATCACAATCCGGGTGGGGATTCGCCGCTCCCCCATCTTTTTGATCTCTTCAAGCTGCATCGTGCGCGAGAGCCGTCCCTTGCGGTCGTAATAGCGCACGAGTATGGGCAACTGTTCTGCGCGAGCAAAGACGACTTCCACCCGCTCCCACAAACCCGGCACCCCGGGCTTGGCCTCGGAATTCACCTGCCAGCCGGGCGGCTCTTCACTCGGGCCGACCCCTGTAATCTCGTAGTCGTGGGCGTACGACGACTCGCGCACCAAGTCGTCGTTAGTCAGGTCGCTGCCCATCCACGCGCCCATCATCAGCGCGGGAGGTACGCGGATCGTGCGCGAGATTTTGGGCAGGTAGTTCCACAGATTGTTGCCGACCCGGAGCGTGGCCGTGCCGGCGTCGCGGGCAGGCGCATCAATGACGACTAGCGCCTTGTCCTCGCCTTGGCTCCAAGAACGCATCTGCATCGTCCGCACCTTCTTCGGGCGCTCGATCTTAATCTCAATCCGCGCCGCCGTGCCCGCAGAGCGGTACAGCTCGTCGAACTGCTCCAATAGAGCTTGCGCCGCAGGCACTGTGTCTTGCGCCGCACTTGGAGCCATGCAAAGCACCTGCAGCACGAGCAAAAGACCGAGATTTGTTTTTTTACAGTTAGACACACAAAACTCCTTAGATCACGCTAGTTCAATGCGCTTTATCACGCGTTGCAAAACCCACTCGCCAACGATCGTATCTTTTTGCGCGCGATACATGGTCTGAACAGGCGGAATCAACGCATCCCAATCGGGTTCAAAAGGGCCGTAACAAACCGGGTTGTTCAGCGCAGCTTGTAAAGCGGGGATCAACGCCTTCATCTGCGCCAGGATCTCGCGGCTGTAAAAAGACAAATTTGCACCCGCGCGAAACCGCGCCCAGAGCAGATCGCTGTGCAGTGCGCGTTCCAACGCAGGCATCGCGCCTTCTGTGCGGTTGTTTTGGCAAAGCAAGTCAGCCGCCGCCAGACTCACACTGATCGATTCATCCTGAACAAGTGGCCCGATCCTTTGCAGGACAGTATCCTCCATCTCATACGACATCAACCCGGTAATCGCCCAATAACGCACTGCACTATCGGGATCATCAAGTCGGTCCATTAACCCAGCTCTGCCCGCTTCACCTAATCGCGGAAAATCGGCGGTCTCCAGAATGTGCGCATAGTTTTCGCAATGTGTGCCCACTTCGTAATTCACTCCGTCGTACTCAGTCGCTCGCACGATCATCTCAGTTTCATCAATCAGCCCCAGATCTCGCGTCTCAATCATCTACGCAAACAACTGCGCTCGCATCTGATCTTTGAGATCGCTGTATTCAGGATCATCAGCCAGATTGGCAATCTCTTCCGGGTCATTCTCAACATCGTACAGTTCTTCAAATGGCTTTTTTGCCTGCCAGATCAAATATTCAGAATACGCCTCGGGAATCGGCAGCAAAAACACGCCATCGGGATCGTGCACCTTCTGCTCTTCGGGCAAACACGACGTATCCCAGAAGTCGTGCTCCAGTGTTCCCTTCTCGGGTGGCGTCTCAAAAAAACCACCATCTGGCCAAAACGAAGCATAGGGGCGATGAGGCAAGAAGTTGCGGATGTAGCGGTATTTCCCACTCCGAATCGTGCGAATCACCTCATTGCAATTGTCCAAGCGATCCCGCGCCCCACAGACATAATCGCGATGCGGTTCTTTTTGCTTACCCAGAAAGGCTCGTCCTTGAAAGTGTTTGGGAATCTGCGCATCCATCATGCTCAAAACAGATGCACCCATATCCATCGTCATCACCAGATCATCCACCACCGTTCCCGGCGGTCCTGGTGATAGATGTTGGTATTTCGCGGGAAAGCGAATAATCAACGGCACTCGCAAACCATCTTCATAAACATGCGTCTTGCCCCTCGGAAAACCTGTGCCGTGATCAGACCAGAAGAAGACAATCGTATTGTCTAGCACACCTGCGGATACCAAATTTTCCCTCACTTCACCCACGTGACGATCAACCTGCATCAAGCCATCGTAAAAAAGAGCGGTGCGCGCTCTCGCAAGCGGTGTATCAGGCATAAAAACGGGAAGTGGCGCATTGTCGGGATCGTGCAATTCTTCATCCGTCAACAAACTCGACCGCTGTTCTCGCGCTTGCTCTGGTGTTAGCTTAAATACACTGGCGTGGGACTCACCAAAACTATAAACGGCAAAAAAAGGCTTCTCATCCGCCCGCTCCAAAAGCGCCTCATTGCTCTGATATGCTGCCCATTCGTCAGGATCAATGTCTGTGTTCAAATCAGTATTGATCGCCGAGCAGTTATATCCTTCTGCCATCAGATAATGCGGCAACATTTGCACAAAGTCAGGACGTCGGGCAAAACTTCGGTGATGATGCGTACCCACAGTCGTTTGATGCATGCCGGTAAAAATACTTGTGCGCGCGGGTGAACAAATAGGCCCACAGGCAAAAGCATTCGCATAGCGAACGCCTTCTTCAGCCAGCTTATCGAGATGAGGGGTTGTGGCATACTCATCGCCATAACACCCTAAATTCCTCGCACTTACATCGTGTGTATTTATCCAGACAAAATTCGGTCGTTCCGCCAAATCGCTTCCTCCCCAACATAAGGTATAATCTCTATCTTCATGTTCGCCCTCTTTGCAACGGCTGAGTCTGGCAGCGGCAGTTGCCTCTTTATTAAACTATTCTGCCGAAACAGGGCAGCCAAACGGACCATTTGCGCCCGACCGCAGCGCAACCCATTATTCAACGGTTTGCCTGTGCGCTAAGCACTGGCCTTGCTTGTCATGCTGAGCGGAGCGCAAGCGAAGTCGAAGCATCCTATACCTAGGTGCCTGTCGTAATCAGTCAATAACTTACTCAACCCAAGGAATTTCTATGATCATCCAACCCAAAGTTCGCGGCTTTATCTGCACTACGGCTCATCCCGACGGCTGCGCCCGCGCCGTCCAAGACCAAATCGATTGGGTCAAACGCCAACCCTCCTTCGACGGCCCAAAGAAAGTTCTCGTCGTCGGCGCTTCGACCGGCTACGGGCTGGCGTCGCGCATTGCCACCTGCTTTGGCGCGGGGGCAGCCACGCTCGGAGTCTTCTTCGAGCGGCCAGCAGCTGGCAAACGCACGGCAACGGCTGGGTGGTACAATAGTGCGGCCTTCCACGAGGCTGCGCGCAACGCCGACTATTACGCCCGCAGCATCAACGGCGATGCCTTCTCCGACGAGATCAAGACCGAGACCATCGCCGCCATTCGCGAGGACCTGCAAGAAGTCGATTTGGTCGTTTACAGTTTAGCTTCGCCGCGGCGAACCCATCCACACACCGGCGAAAATTTCAGCTCCGTCCTCAAACCCCTCGGCGGTACCTATACCAACAAGACCGTCCACGTCCAGACCGGCGAGGTTTCCGACATCGCCATCGACTCGGCGAGCGAAGAAGAGATCGCCCACACCATCGCAGTCATGGGTGGGGAAGACTGGCAGATGTGGATCGAAGCGCTCGACGAAGCAGGCGTACTCGCCGACGGCGTGCGCACGATCGCTTATACCTACATCGGCCCTGAAGTTACCCACCCGGTCTATCGCGACGGGACCATCGGCCACGCCAAGAATCATCTAGAAAACACGGCCAAGGCCCTCGACGAATATCTGCAAGCGAGAAGCGGCAGTGCCCACATCTCCGTCAACAAGGCCATGGTGACCCAATCGAGCGCCGCCATCCCCGTCGTACCGCTCTACATCTCGCTGCTGTACAAGGTGATGAAGGAAAAGGGTTGCCACGAAAGCTGCATCGAACAGATGCACCGGCTCTTCGCCTGCTGCCTCTATGCAGATGCCTCCACCGACGCCGAGGGACGCATCCGCATTGACGACCGCGAAATGCGCGAAGACGTGCAGCGAGAAGTCGCTGCGCTGTGGAAGCAGGTCAACACTGAAAACCTCGAAGCCCTGTCGGATATCGAAAGCTACCGTTCCGAGTTTCTGGGACTTTTCGGCTTTGGCTTTGCGGGCGTTGACTACTCGGCGAATGTCGATCCCGAGCGAGGGCTGTCATGAGGAGCCGCCGGATGACGCGCAATCGCGAGATAGAATTACGCGTTCTATCGCCGCACCGGTCGCAAGCATCTCATCGAATCTTCTCAAACTGGCACTTTTAGCGTGCGCTTTAATACCCCACCTTATTGCCTCTTGCTAGCGCCCCTAGTCTGCCTAGCGAATCCCCTGTGGGCGCAAGTCGATATCGAAAGCCTACGCCGAGACCATCAAGCGGGTTTTTTCGGTTCCGTGGCGATTGACCTGACGTTGCGGGCCGGCAATGTCGAGTTATTCGAATGCGGTCCCGAGCTTTCCCTCAGTTACGGCCGCGCCAAGGACACGTTCATTTTTATCGGCTCAGGCGACCTCGGCTGGGAGGGTAAGGAGCGCTTTTCCAATGAAGCGCTGACGCATCTGCGCTACGTCCGAGCCTTGGGCTCGCGGCTGCACGGAGAAGCCTTCGGACAAGTTAATTACGACCGATCCCGGCGCTTGGATTTTCGCGGCCTTGTCGGCGGCGGCATCCGCTGGGCTCTCATCTCTCCGGGCGAGTCGTCTTTTTGGCTAGGCTCGTCGCTTATGTTCGAGCACGAGCGAAATGAGCTCACACCGGCAGACGACCATGCGGCTCAAACCTCTCTTGTCCGCTGGAGCAACTACTTGTCGGCGGATATTGAGCTCGGTGAAGCAGCCCAGCTAGCGGGAACGGCCTACGTGCAGCCCGCGGTGCGGCAATTCGGCGACTATCGCGTTTTGTGGGACGTGGTCTTGAAAGTGTCGATCACCGAAGCGCTATCCTCGACTACGTCCGTGGCATTTCAGCGCGATAGCGATCCGCTCCATGGAGTGGATGGAAGCGATTTTAGCCTAACAACGGGTTTAGCACTCGATTGGAATTGAGAGCACAACGATTCACGCTTAACTGAGAGGACGGACATGCTCGTCGGATACGTCAGCAATGAACGCTATGTCGCCTTGGCCGATATGCTGTTTGAGTTTCGCCGCGCTGGCCGGGCTGCAACGGCGCGCTCGACCATTTCGGGCGCAGTGTACGCGGATATCGAACCCGGGGAGTACGAGGTCGTCTTGGGCGGGCCGGGCCACGGTTCAAAGATCGTGCGCATGGAGGTGCGGCAAGACCAGCCACACCAGTTTCGCCTATTGTCGGACGGGCTGCTGGGCTACATGTGGCCCAAATGCGTGCGCGGTGGGGAACGGGCCGAATTCCGGGTGCACGGGGTGATCGAGTACGAACTGGAACTGTGGCGCTACGGCGCTGAAAAGGAGTTCATCCGCCGCATCGGCACCTTTGACGAGCACGGGCCGCGGGCCAATATGCAGATCACACCCGACGGCGATTACACCCAGACTGGCGTGCAGTGGAATAAGCACGGGTACCACAGCAAAGCCCTGAACCAATTCGTCGAGGCTCCCCAGCGCTCGGGGCTGTACTACCTGCACGCCCGCGACAAGGAAGGGCGCTTCTTTACCTTCCCCTGGGTCGTGGCTCCGACCCAACCTGCGGCACCAGTGGCCGTGCTAGCCTCGGATATCAACTGGAACGCGTACAATAGCTTTGGCGGCCGCAGCAACTACATCCACGCCGATTGCTTTCCCCCAACGCCGACCATCAACTCGCGCCTCGAACTGAAGCGCTACACCGAGAAAGAGCACCGCACGTACAATGCGGAGACGTACGCGCCACTGTCGCTGGAACGGCCCGACCCGTACAACCACATCGATGAGGACGAGGGGCTGACCGATCCCATTGCCGGCCGCCAAGGCTGCCACATGGCCGCGGCCGAGTGGCGTTTGTTCGGCTGGATGGAGCACCAAGGCATTGATTACGACTTATACGGAGAGACGCAATTCCACTTTGATCAGGTGCCGCTCGACCAGTACAAAGTGCTGATTATCAGTACCCATCCCGAGTACTGGTCCAAGGAGATGTACTTCCGACTCAAGACTTGGGTCTTCGAGCGCGGCGGCCGCTTGCTGTACTTGGGCGGCAACGGACTCAACTGCGAGGTCGAATTCCTCGACGACCACCGCATCGTGTACCACAACACCACCTGGAGCCATTCCGAGCCCCAATTCGCCGCAGACGGACGGGAGTACGAGAGCCGCTTTGACCGGCGGGTGGAATCAGAGGCCAACTTATTGGGCGTGGTCTTTTCCTATAGCGGCATAATGACCGCCGCACCGTATCGGGTATTAGACGACACCCACTGGTGTTTTGCGGGGACGGGCCTGAAAAACGGCGATGTATTCGGCGAAAAAAGCCTGCATCAGCGCATACCGGGCGGGGCCTCGGGCCACGAAACCGACAAAATCTCGCCGCAGTCGCCAGCTAATACGCGGCTGTTGGCCAAGGGGCTCAACCCAGAAGAAGGCGGGGCCGAGATCGTCGAGCACACGACCGCCAGCGGCGGTGCAGTCTTTTCAGTGGGTTCCATCTGCTGGCCAGCTTCCATTTTGGTCGATGAAGCCGTGTCCAAAATCACGGAAAACGCCATCCGTCGGTATCTGGCTGACTAGGGAAAACAGTTCCACAACTCAATAGGTTGCCCGACCGCCGCTCACGTCAAAGCACTGGCCCGTGGCAAAGGTCGATTCGTCCGAGACTAGGAACAGAATGGTCGCCGCCACTTCTTCGGGGCGGCCCAAGCGGCCGAGGGGGATTTTGGCAGTCAAAAAATCGACGCGGTCCTGGTCCATGCCCTGCAATATCGGCGTGTCAATCAGAGCTGGAGCCACGCAATTGACGCGGATGCCGCAGTCCAAAACCTCTTTGGCAAGGGTTTTGGTAAAGCAGATGACGCCCGCCTTGGATACGGAGTAGGGCGCCATATTGGCGTTGCCCTCTTTGCCGGAGATAGAGGCCAGCGAGCAGATGACCCCACTCTGTTGCGGCAGCATGTAGCGCAGGGCCGCACGCGAGCACAAAAAGGTTCCCTTGAGATTGATATCGAGGACGCGGTCCCAGTCGTCTTCGGCTAAGTCTTTGACCGGCGTGTCCGTGCCGACAATGCCGGCGTTGTTGACCAAGATGTCGAGGCCGCCCAACTGGTCGGCGACTTGGGCGAAGGCTCGGTCAACCGAAGCGGCCTGGGCTACATCGACGGCAAGGCCGATGGTCGAACCGCCCATTTCAGCAGCCGTCCGTTGCGCGCCATTGACGTCGATATCTAAGATGGCCACCTGAGCGCCCTCAGCGGCAAGGCGCTGGGCAATGGCGCGGCCTATGCCGCGCGCAGCACCGGTGACAACGGCGTTTTTTCCCTTGAGGGGTTGCGGGTCCATCTGGTTTTCTATGCTCCCTAATTAGCGATAGATTAATCGACGCCAAAATTGGCGGACATCCTAGTGATTGAAGGTAGCCAGCGCGGCGAAACCATTGCAGATTGACTTACGTGGTTTTTGATCGGCGCGCAATCGCAGTTTTATGGCAATACCGAGGAAGAAATAATGTCCAATGATAGGCTTTCCACAGGCAGTAGAGCAAATGTGGTGGCGGTGGTTTTGCTGCTGGCCTCAATCCTCACCAAAGCGACAGCCGAGACTCGCTTCGTCGAGGTAGCACGGCAGTCGGGTATTGACTTTGCCAATGTCTCAGGCACTCCCGAAAAGAAGTACATAATTGAGACCCAAGCCGCGGGTGTGACTGCGTGGGACTACGATCTCGATGGGGACCCCGATTTGTACTTTACCATTGGTTCCCACCTCAAAGGAGAAGGAGCGCCGGCAAACGCCTTATTTCGCAACGATGGAGGGCAGTTCGCCAACGCAACAACAGGTAGCGGCGCGGGCTTGCAGGGATGGAGCATGGGGGCCACGCCGGCCGACTACGACCTCGATGGGGACGACGATCTCTACGTCACGCGCTGGGGTCGCAACGCCTTGCTCCGCAACGAGGGCGGGGGGCGCTTCACCGAGGTCGCTGCGCTCGCCAAAGTCGATGACAATCGCTGGGGAATCGGCGCGGCATTCGCCGACTACGACCTCGACGGCGACCTCGATCTCTACGTCGCAAACTACATCGAGTTCGAACTCAATGGTCCCCCGTTCTACGACAAGTGGTGTAATCACAGGGGAATAAAGGCCGCTTGCGGTCCAGCCGGCTTCAACGCAGAGAAAGATGTCTTATTCCGCAACGACGGCGACGGCAGCTTTAGTGACGTGAGCGTGGCTGCGGGGATTGACAACCCACCCCGTTATGGCATGCAAGTCGCCTGGGGCGATCTCGACGCGGATGGCGATCTCGACGCGTACGTGGCCAACGATGGACACGCCAATTCCCTCTTGCGCAACGACGGCCGCGAGAAATTCGCTGAAATCGGCATATCGTCGGGAGCGGCCTTCAGCGGCGATGGCCGATCTCAAGCTGGAATGGGAGTAGCTCTTGGTGACGGTGACGGTGACGGCTTATGCGACATCTTCGTCACCAATTTCTCCCAGGACCACAACACGTACTACGAGAATGCAGACACCGGATTTTTCACCGACATCAGCGGCCAAGCCGGGCTAGCCGGCAGTAGCCGCCCTTTTATGGGATGGGCTACCTTCTTTTTTGACTGCGACGGTGATACCGACCTAGATCTATTCGTCGCCAACGGCCACCTCATGCCTGCCATTGACCATGCCGGTAGCGGACTACACTACGCCCAGACAAACCAGCTATACCGCAATGACGGGGGCAGCCGATTTACAGAGGTCAGTGAACGCGCTGGCTCTGGGTTTGACTTGGCAAGGGTGAGTCGCGGCGCAGTCCATGGCGATCTAGACGGCGACGGCGACCCCGATATTGTAGTGGCCAATCTCGACGCGTCGCCAAGTTTACTGCGCAACGACGGCGACCGCATCCATCACTGGCTCGGATTAGACCTGCACGGTCCACTTGGAAATCCCCACGGGATTGGTGCCTACATCCTAGTGCGCGCGGGTGGCCGCGAGCAACATCGCCAAGTATTCAGCGGAGACGGGTTTATGGGGCAAAACGACCCGCGCCTCTTCATCGGGCTGGGAACGGCGCGCCTTGTAGACCACTTGGAAGTGCGCTGGCCTTCCGGGCAGGTACAGCACTACCAGAACCTGACCGCAGATCGTTTCTACTTGATCCACTACCAAGACGGGCTTACAGTCCGAGGAGGCGGGGAGAGGATGGGCTCTGAATGAAGCGACGACAACCGCTACTTTGTTTTTGGCGTACAAGCAATTGAGGTGCGATGCAAATCACCAGAGTCAAGACGTACATCGTAGACGGCGGTTTCCGTCCCTGGACCTTCGTGAAGATCGAGACCAGCGACCCGGGCCTAGTGGGGTGGGGGGACTGCACCGACTGGGGCTCGCCCGGACCCGTGGCGGCGACCGTAGAACGGTACGCTGAGCGGATTATCGGCAAGGATCCCATGGCGAGCGAGGCGATCTGGTGGGAACTATCCGCCTTTTCGGTTCGCCACACGGGGGGCATTGCCTACAAGGCGATGTCCGGCATTGACTCGGCCCTGTGGGACATCCGCGGCAAGGTTCTAAACGCGCCCGTGTGGCAACTGCTCGGCGGCCGCATGCGGGACAGGCTTCGGCTTTACTGGTCCCACTGCGGTACGACCCGGGCTGGACCGTGGGCGCAGAAGTTGGGGTTGCGGCCAGTGCGGACGATTGCCGACTTGGAGGAATTGGCTAGAGAGGTGCTGGAGTGCGGCTTCACGGCGATCAAGACGAACCTGATGCCCTTGGAGGACGATCCCGAGGGCACCGGCGTGCCGGGTAGCGTCGGCGATGCACCCTCCTCTGTCCTGCGCCACGCAGAGCGAATAATCGGCACCTTCCGGGAAACCCTCGGACCGGATGTGGGCATCGCGCTGGATGTGGGATTCCACTTCAAGTTGGGCGGCGCAGCGCGACTCGCCAGGGCCTTGGAGCCGTACGACCTGATGTGGCTCGAGACGGAGACCCTAGACGCGACTGCGCTGCGGACCATTCGCGATTCTACGACCACGACGATCTGCACCGGCGAGAGCCTCTTTGGCACCGCCGACTTTCGACCTTTCCTTGAACTCCACGCCCAAGACATCGTCATGCCCGATCTGGCTTGGAACGGGATCGCGATGGGCCGACGGCTCGCCGACTTAGCTCACGCTTATGACGTGCTATTTGCCCCCCACAACTGCCACAGCCCACTGACGACGCTGGTATCGGCCAACGTCTGCGCCACTGTGCCCAATTTTTATATCCTAGAATTCGATGTGGACGACGCGCCGTGGCGGGATGACCTGATGAGTCATCCTTTTGAAGTGCAGGACGGACACCTGATTCTACCGGAACGGCCTGGTCTAGGATCGGACTTGATCGAATCCGAACTCGAGAAGCACCCCCCCGACCACTACCCCGACGCGCGCTAATGCTATGACTACGCAGGGGCAGCCGGATTTGTCGGCTGGTGGAGGGCGCGTGTTTACCGTACGCGCCTTTCTCCTCGGTTGCCTGCTGACGGCGTTCCTTGGAACTGGCCCGCTCTATGTCCAGTTCGTCCATCACACGGCACCACTCAACGCCGACTCCATCACGGCCGGCGCCGTGTTCCTGTTTTTCCTGCTCACCTTTGTAGTCAACACCGCACTGCGGAAAATCCATCCCCCCTGGGTGTTTACAACGGGCGAACTCGTCGTCATCTACACGATGATGATCGTGGCCTCCACGATCCCGACGAAAACGCTGATGGCGAATATGATCCCCGTTCTGCCAGGAGCTTCTTA
The DNA here is from genome assembly GCA_028875335.1 of Gemmatimonadota bacterium. The sequence goes on along the minus strand of JAPPEF010000222.1, from coordinate 17,430 downwards.
TTACGCCACGCCGGAGAACGAATGGGCCGAACTGATCTTGCCCTTGATCCCGGATTGGATAGGACCCCACGACCCGCTCGCAATAAAGTATTTCTACGAAGGAGCCCCCTCCCATGTCTCGGTCCCGTGGGGGGCATGGCTAGTGCCCTTCGCGGCGTGGGGGATTTTTATCACCTCCTTCTTTGCCGTGATGATCAGCAGCATGGTGATCGTCCGGCGTCAGTGGGTGGAGCACGAGCGGCTCGTCTTCCCCTTGACCCAAGTGCCGCTGGAGATGCTCCAGCCTCCCCAAACAGGGCACATCCTAGGCTCCCTTTTCCGCAAACCGCTGCTGTGGGTGGGGATCGCACTGCCCTGGATCGTGCTGAGCACGCACGGGCTGCATGCCTATTTCGACTACATCCCTAGGATCGAGACGAGGACCTACTTTGAGCTATTCAGGGATACCACACCGTTCCGCATTCTCCTGAGCTTTTCCGTTATCGGATTTACCTACTTAGTCAACTTGGAAATCGGATTTAGCCTCTGGTTCTTCCACCTGCTGATGAAACTACAGTCGGGCCTGCTGAACATTATTGGCTACGACATCCCAGGGCGCGAAGAGGTCTTTGTCGGCGGAGGGGGAACGGTCGCAGTCGGCCACGAGGCGATGGGGGCTACCATCGCGCTGGTCTTGTTCGTCCTGTGGACGAGTCGCCGGCATCTAGCTTCGGTCTTTGGCAAAGCCTTCGGCACCGCTCCACACGTAGATGACGGGGACGAGATCATGTCCTATCGGACGGCGGTGGTGACGCTGCTGATTGGGCTAGCCGGCATGGCTCTGTGGCTCAACGCTAGCGGGATGCCTCTGTGGCTCACGCCCTTCTTCGTGGGTACTGCCTTTGCCGCGTTCTTCGCCCTGACCCGGACCATCGCCGAAGGAGGCGTTGGCTTTTCCCGGACTCAACTCGTCCCGGCCGTATTCACGGTCTATACCTTTGGGACTGGGCTCGTGGGACCTACGGGACTAACTAGCCTAGGCTTCACCTACACCTGGAGTTCCGAGATCCGCTCCCCTCTGATGGCGTCGGTAATGCACGCGCTGAAAATGATGGACAGCATTGGCGTTCGCCGGCCACGGCCCCTCTTAGGTGCCATTGTGCTGGCGGCGCTGATCGGCACGATCTGTTCGGGCTTGATGACCGTGTGGCTCGCCTATACATACGGGGGAATCAATCTGCAGCGCTGGGCTTTCTTAGGATTGCCCCAGACCGTCTTCGGGTTCGTGGGGGACAAGCTCCAGAACCCCTTCGGCAGTGACATGACTGTACCGCGGATCGCCTTTGCGGGATTGGGCGGAACGATCATGGCCGGACTGATGTACGCCCGGCACCGGTTCATCAACTGGCCACTTCACTACCTAGGTCTGCCCATTGCCACATCGTGGCCAATCACCTGGGGTTGGTTCAGTATTATGATCGGGTGGCTGTTTAAGCTGTTTATCGTGCGCTATGGGGGAGTGCGTCTGTACCGAACAATGCGGCCCTTTTTCATCGGCCTGATCGTGGGACAGATTAGCTGCGGCGCGAGCTGGATGGCTCTAGATTACTTGACGGGCATGGTAGGCAATTGGGTGAGCGTGGGAGTGCCCTGATCTTTGCCACTGGCAAGCGGACGACCAAGGGAACTATGAGAATACGGGAACATTGTGTCGCCACTTGCAGGCGACACAATCATCAAAGGAGGGTGTATGAAAAGATGGATAGTTATACTATCAATAACGGCCTTGCTCCCTGGCCTGTGGACGGGGGAAGTGGGAGGAGCTGAGCGGCCTGTGATTACTCTTCGCGGCGAGCTAGCGCATTTGTCCATCGATCTAGCGGGTGGCGGTATCGTGGATTTTCACCTGCTGTCCAACGGCATCAATCCGCTCAAGTGGGAGGGCGAGGGCGGTGAGCTGGAGCCGCGCAATCGAGGGCATTTCCTGTGTCTGGACCGCGTGGGCCGTCCGTCGGCCGCAGAGCAAGCCAATGGCATGCCCTTCCACGGCGAAGCGGGGAGCAGTATGTGGAAACTCCTCGGCGGGCCGGAACGACGAGGCGATGCCGTAGTGGTAGAAATGAGCACCCACTTGCCATTGGCGGGGATGCACGTGCGGCGCATCGTGAAACTAGAAGGAGCCCACTTCAGTGTTCGCGAGGAGGTAACCAATACCAACGCGCTAGGGCGCATATACAACATAGTGCAGCATCCCACGATCGGGCCGCCTTTCCTCGACGAGAGCACACTGGTGGACGCCAATGCGCGCAGGGGGTTCATGCTCAGCAGTCCCATGCCGAACCCAGAGGAGCCATCCGTGTACTGGCCCCGTGCCCTCAACGCGGGGATACCAGTCGACATGCGCCGACTCGTGGACGACCAAGAACCGGCCGTGGTTGTCTATGTGATCGACGATGAATACGGCTGGACCACCGCCACCGCGCCGGGGCACGGCCTGCTCCTGGGCTACCTCTGGAAGACCGCTGAGTACCCCTGGTTCAGGGCTTGGCGGCACATCCGCAACGGCCGTCCTTTCGCCCGGGGCCTCGAATTTGGTACTACGGGGCCGGGAACACCCTTCGGCTTCCTCGTGAAAAAGGGACGCATCTTCGACCGCACCCTCTTCGACTACATCGATGCAGGTGAGACGATTAGTCGATCGTATGCCGCTTTTCTCGTCGAAGTACCAAACGACTTTGCGGGTGTTGAGGGAATTGAATACAATGGTACGCAAGTAGAACTAAGGGAGTGGAAGGGAAAGCGACGCCTTTCGTTTGAGATTGGAAGCCTGTAGCAATTATGGCTCTTCATGACAATACCGGAGGAAACGCCATGCCCAACTATCGGATTTCCAAAGACAGTACAGCGATTGCGGCGGTTTTGCTGCTGACGATGCTGGCGGGATGGGCGCACGGGCAAACGGGCGAATGGCTGCAATTGCGCGGCGACCGCCACATGAGCGGCCGGGCCTCGGGGGTCAGCCAAATGCGACCCGACCCGCCGCAAGAGCGCTGGCGCTACGACATCGCCGCCTGGGAGGGCTATGTGGAAGTGGCCCAGCACGAGGGCGACGCCTCGGTCGCCTTGCCCTTTGCCGCCCCGGTAGATCCCGGATACATCGGCACCCAAGGGCGAGTCTGGGGGATCGGGCCGCAGATTTTCGACCTCGGCGGCAGCGAGGTGGTCATGCCGGTGGACAACGTCTTCAAAGTAGCCCAAATCCTGCCCAAGGTAGAAGGCTTGCAGCGCTTTGAAATGGGAAATTCTTTCAGCGACGGCGGGGCCGACCCCAAGCACGGCTGGCTGCTCGCGTACGATAACGGCGAGCCTCGGGTAGTGTGGGAGACCGAATCCTTTACCAATACCTGGGACCCCAACGTCCTCGTGGTTGACGTCGATGTCGATGGCCAGCTCGATATCGTCGTGGCCACCCACTATCGCATCCTCGTCTTCGACGGAGCCACCGGGGAAACCAAGATGCAGTTGCAGTACCACGGGTACCGCAACTACGGCTGGTTCGGGGCGGCCAACATCGACGACGATCCGTATCCCGAATTCGGCGTGGTGGCCGATTTCAGCATGCACTCCGAGGTCATTGACAACGACGGGACAAAACTGACGCTGCGCTGGCTACGCGACATTCAGCCCGACCCATCGCAATCGACCAAGGTGGTGCGGCCCAAACCGCAGGCCCTAGTCGATGTGGACGGCGACGGGCGCTTCGAGCTGGTGTACAGCATTTACAATGACCAAGGCGACGGCCAGTGGCACATCGTCGGCATCGATGCACTCAGCGGCGAGACTGTCTTTGATTTTCCACAGCACCATTTGCACGGTCTGGCCGATGTAGATGGCGATAGGCGCTTGGAGCTATTCGTCTCGGCCACGAGCGGTGAGGCTTTGCCGACCTACGCGCCGCTGGCGGTCTGGTCCTTGGAGGCGGGGGCGGCAACCGTGCTCTGGAGCCACGAGCGTGGGCGCTTCAGCACGGTATTGCTAAATCAATTGCCCTTGACGGTGAGCACTGGGGCTGCCGACGGATTGCGCACAGTCTCGACCGGCGATGTGGATGGCGACGGACGGCGCGACTTCTTTGCGATCGCACCGGACGGGGCAGGTGAAGAATTGATCGCATTGGGCAGCGACGGCGCGGGACGCATCGGACCGCGCTGGTCGGTGCGCGGTCCAGCCGGGATGGCCCTAGAAACGGCTGCGGTAGCGGATGACGGAACGGCTTTGCTGTATCTAAAGGGGAGTGGGCTGCCTAATCAAGCGCTAATGCTGGAGCAGGCCTCGGGCGTGCTGCACCAGTGGAGTCGCCAAGCATTTACCCCAGCCGGCACACCGATAGTGGCCGATCTGGAAGGGGATGGCCGGGTGGAAGTGGTTGTGCAGACAGCGACACGGGAAGTACTGTGTCTGCAAGCTCCGGGGAAGGATGGGGGCGAGCCCCGCCTGCGGTGGCAGGTGCCGGGCTACGGCCAGACCAATAACGCACCCTACCACTGGGGACTAGTCGCTGCCGACGTAGATGCCGACGGCCGCCGGGAGGTGCTAGCGGCGCGCGAGGCAGCCAGCGGCAACGCCAGCTTGATGGCGCTCGCGGCCGATGGCTCCGTCCGCTGGCAGACCGAGTTCGTCGGCTTTGACGGCAGTATGCCAATATGGAACTTCAGCGGTCTGTCCTACTGGAGCGTCGGGTATTTCCGCAGCAACGAGCACCTGGATGTATTCGCCACCCTGCGGCGCGGCAAGTTGGGCAGCGAAGTGGGCTTTTTAATCGACGGGCGCAGCGGCGAAATCGTCTGGGAATCCAAGGGTTTCATCCTGCCCGAGAACGGCAGTGGCCGCAGTCTGGGCGGGCATCCCAGCGCCGCGGGGGATGTGGACGGCGACGGCCTGGAAGAAATCGTGGTGATGTGGCCCGACCGGCTGCACATTGTCGATGGGGTCACGGGCACGGCGCAGGTGGTGCGTCAGGCCTATGGCGCCGGACTCAATCCGCTGTTTGAGAGCGATTCCTTTGTCGGCTATGCGTTTCCTGCGGTGGTTGATCTATTCGGAGACAGCCGACCGGAACTCCTCTGGGGGCACTGCAGCTATTTGAACGCCGTGCTAAGCGGCGATGGCGAGCGCATCTGGCAGACCCCGTACCGCAACAACACAGAAGTGCGATCACTGATGGGAGTGGGCGACAGCGACGGCGATGGGACCGTGGAATTATTGGCTTCCACCGCCGAGGGCGTGCGCCTGTTTCAGGCGGCGGACGGCGCGGTTTTGCTGGAGTTCGACGATGGAGTGCGGGCCCATACGGACGTGGCCTCCGGCGATGTGGACGGCGATGGGCGCGACGAGTTCCTGTTTGGCAGTGGCACCAAATTGATCTGCGTAGAACAGGAGGAAGACACCCTGCGTCGGGCCTGGACCCTCGAAGTTGAGGGTCGCAGCAGCGATATCGCCTTGGCCGATGCGGATAGGGACGGCTTTTTGGATGCGGTGGTGACGACCACGGACGGCTATGTAAAGGCGTATATGGGGGAAACCGCTGCCACCGCGGTACAAGCTGTGGAGAGCATGCCGCAAAAAACGCATCTACTGCCGCCTTATCCCAACCCTTTCAACAGCCGGGTGCACATCGATTTCAGCGTGGGGCGGGCTGGCAAGGTGCGGCTGGAAGTTTTCGGCCCGACTGGGCAGCGAGTGAAAACGCTGGTAGAGGCGTGGCGCAAACCAGGGGCTTACCAGGTGCTCTGGGACGCGAGTGAACTTGCCAGTGGGGTGTACCTTGTGCGCTTGCAAACGGGCGATATTGCGCAGGAGCGCAAGGTGTCGTTGGTCAAGTGAGCTAGGGCATAAAGCGGAAGAATCAAAGGTCTGTCCACGGTGAACGGGTCGAGCCAACTTGCGTTTTGTGGTGTCCGAGCTAAGGATTGCCCCTACTTCAAACAGCCCTGCACAGCCTCTCGATAGCTCTCCAAACCCGGCGTCTTCAGGTCCTTCTCCTTGGCCAAGTCGTCCCATTTGCGCAATTGCACGGCACTTTCCCAATGGGGATTCTGTTCAAAGACCGCCTTTTCTTCGGCCGACATGAAGCCGCCCTGGAACTCAAAACTCCGCTTGGACGCCCGCGACAAGGTCTGGTAATAGGACCTATCCACCGTGCAGATATAGCGCTTGGCCGGCACGTGCAGCCCGACCGGCTCGGTCACTGCGTCGATAAAAAAAGGCTCCAAATACTCGGCTCCCACTTTTTCGTGCAGCAAGTCCTCGGTGAGAAAATCGGCCTCTTCGCTGTGCTCATCGACTAGGAAGTGACCCAGATCGTGCAGCAGGGCCGCGGCCACTTGCACCGAATCAGCTCCGGCCTGTTGGGCTTGGTGGGCGCATTGCAGGGCGTGTTCGAGTTGGGTCACAACTTCGTCGTAAAAGGACTGGCCTCGCCGCTCCATGTACGCGAATAAAGCATCGACTTTCTGAGTCGGCGTGCCCTGGGCCAAATCTGTGGCTAGAGAAGGATCTACGAGTGTATTCATGTGGCGGTCTTTCCTTGAAGATGGTCGATTTTGCTAATCAGGGGAAAAGTCGATCCTTAACATTGTTACCAAAACTACTTTTATTTTTTTAGTTCGCTTACGCCTAAAGAAACCGACATCGAGTGGCGTATTACCAACTACCTGGAGGAAATGTATGGCCCGGTATCTTCTGAGTCTATCCCTAATCGCCGCGTTGCTAGACGCCGCCAGTGCCCAAAACCCACCAGTCGAGGAGTCCTTCGCCTTCGCCCTGATCGCGGATATGCCATACTCTCCGACCGACAGCGTCCGCTTCGGTCGGCTCGTCGAGGAAATCAACCGGGCCGAGGGCTTAGAATGGGTCATCCACGTGGGCGATATCAAGGGCGGCAGCAGTTCCTGCAGCGACGACTTGCTACAGAGCCGCTTTGAGTGGTTCCAGCAATTTGAACGCCCTTTTATTCTGGCCCCAGGCGACAACGATTGGACCGACTGCCACCGGAGCGGATACCAGCCGCTAGACCGGCTGGCGCGCGTGCGGGCACTCTTTTTTCCGCGTCCGGGTTGGACTCTGGGCCAGCACCCCATGCGCGTCGTCACCCAAGGGGGCACCTTCCCCGAGCACGTGCGCTGGACCCACGGGCGGACGAGCTTTGCGGTCTTGCACATAGTCGGCAGTCACAACGCCACCGCCAAGTTTGAAGGCCGCACTCGGGCCAACGACGAGGAAGTCAAAAGCCGCACCGCCGCCGCCATTGCCTGGATGCGCGAAACATTCGCCCAAGCTGCGGAACAGGATCATCGCGCCGTTTTCCTCATCATCCACGCCAATCCGCGCTTTGAGAACCGCGCAGACGAGTCAGACGGGCCGTACGCGGCTTTTTTGCAGGCCCTAGAGCAAGAAGTTGTCCGCTTTGGCCGACCGGTGGCCCTAGCCCACGGCGACTCCCACTATTTCCGCGTGGACAAGCCCCTGCGCCAAGCGTCCACGGGGAGGCGCTTGACGCGCTTCACGCGCATCGAACCCTTCGGCACGCCCGATATCCACTGGCTACGGGTAATCGTCGATCCAGCCGAGACCGAAATTTTCCAAGTCCATACCGAAATCATCGAAGCCAATCTCGATTGAACTAGGTCAGTCGCGTCGAGATTTTACGCGAGATCGATAATCTCCGAGGGCGTGGCATAGCCACCGGGGATATGGGCGGCGAGCCACTCCGGCGCATCGCGTCGCGGCAGCGACAGGGCTGGCTCGCCCTTGCAGCTCAAACGGTATAGCAGCCGGGCGTCGTCGAGCGAGTTGATATTCGACTTGAGCGGCGGCGAGTTGTGCAGGGTCATATAGTTGTCCCACAGCGTCACATCGCCCGGCGCGTGCGGGTGGTCGTAGCGGAACTGCGGCTGCAACACATGCGCTTCGAGCCGGTCAAGGAACGCGCGCGATGCTTCCGCGGACATCCCTTCCACCTCGATCGCCGGCCGCACCCGTGGCCGCGACGCCCAGATTGGACTGTGCAGGGACTTGATGCCAGAACGTGGGTTGGTGCGCACCAGCGGAGCGAGCCAACCTTCGTCGCCTTCGTTCAACCGCCGCCGCAACTGCACTTGCTCCAGAGTAGCCTGCTCTGTCGGCGGCAGCACCGCGAAGGCCGCCGCAGTGTCGGCAAAGGCCGTCTCGCCGTTCAACGGCAGACACTTGCGCAGCCGCATAAGTTCGCGATCCGAACCTTCGTAGTACGGATGAGCCTTGTCGTCGTCGAGTGCCTGCACCCAATTCCCGCCTAGGGCATCGCGCGCCACCGGCGACTTGTGGGCGAGGAACATCGAGACGTAGATCGGCAAACGCTCATACTCAATGTCTGTGTGCCACGAGCCGCCCCCAGTCACCCTAGCAGATGCGGCACTGCGCTCCCCCCGAAAGTTGGACACTACCAGCACCGCAGGCGACTCGTGCGGCAGGCATTGCAGTTGGCCGGGGAAGGCGGCGTTGACCGCAGCCGCCGTGCGACGCGCGAAGGGAATCAATTCAAAGGGACCTTCGCTGTCGCCATCTTGCTGGGCCGGTTTACCCCCGCGCATGAAGTTATTGGGGTGCGGCACTGGCGCGCCCCAGTGGTTGGCGAAGCGCTCGAAGTGGGCTAGAGAAAAGGCTGCCAAGTCCTGCCCGGCAATGCTGACGATGCGAAACTGGCTCAAGGCGTCCAGCAGAAAGGCGACCTGCTCGGGATTCAACAGGCGGCACAGATCGATACCGATGAAGCGCCACCCGGCACCGCTGGCGGCCAGCGGCCCCTCGCTGCGGGCGTCTGTGCCGAATAACTCTCGCAGCCTTTTATCGAACGGTTCTTTCTTTTGGCCCATGATGCTCCATCTATTAGTGGTAGAGAAGGCCGTGCGATGCTTCTATGAGTTTTATCGCGATCCCCCTCGGTTCCCCCGGCGCATCCGCGAAGGAGCGGTGCTGGAGTCTGCGTCCGCCTGCCCTGCGGCGGCCTCAGTGTACTCTCTGAGCAATTCGTCAAGAGCCTCGGAGGTATCCAAGTAGTTGGACAATTCATAAGGCGTGATGCGAAAGCGCCGTGCCCTCACCAGCGGGTCCGCGCCCCGCGCCAAGAGCAGGCGGGCCATCTCTAGCTGGTCGGCCATGACGGTTTTGTGCAAGGGCGCACTACCTCGGTCGTAACGGGTAAACCCACTGGCAATCCCGTTGATATCCACACCGCGATCTAGCAAGAATTCCGCCGCTTCCAACGCGCCGCTATAGGCCGCAAAATTGAGTGCTTCCACCATAATCTGCTCGGCGGTAAGCACGGTGTCCGGGTCGGGATGGAACAGATGACCGACCCCCTCTTTTAGCTGGCCTTCGGAGTTGAAGAACTGGGCCATCAAGTCAACGCGGTTGACGCCAGCGGCAAAGCGCAAATCCACGTCCGCTCCCTCGGCGACCAACATGCTCGCCAACTCTATATCCCTCTCTCTAAGCGCGTTCCATAAAATTTGGCCCCGGTTGCGGTTCACATCCACGCCGTTGGTCACTAGGAGTTGGATCATTGCGGGCTTGCTCTCGGCCCATTCGAGCGGATCGCTTTCTATGAACAGATCCAGCACAGAGATCGAGTCGTCCGTGGCGGCGTTGGGATTGGCACCTGCTGAGATTAGAGCCGAGGCTAGTTCAACCGAGTTTTCGGGCAACGGCACTCGTTGCGGCTCGCCGGCTAGATGGTGCAAGAGCGTGGCCCCGCGAAAGTAAGGGTATTCGTAGTACTCGTCGAAATAACCGCGCGCCGTCGCTAGCTCGGGATCCTCAGCGAGCAACTTTTGTAGCGTCTCACTGTCCCCGGCGTCCATGGCTTCCACAGCCTTGTAAAAGGCTTTGTGGTCGGCGTCGCTCCGGTCGCGTCCTTGGGGCGGCAGTTCTTCCCCCTCGTGCGGAATGGCCAACGCCACTAGCTCGGGCGGGCGACCTGACCGGCCTAAACGGTTGCCCAGCGGCACGACCACGTATTGGCGGCCACCGGCCACATAGCTCATCGGCGCACCGTAGGCATTGCTGGGCAATTCGACGCGGCCAATCTCCTCGCCTGACGATAACTCGTACGCCTGCAGGTACGCCTCGCGATCGACGAAGTAGTCCCTGCCAGCGTCGGCTAGGCCGTGCGGATCCTCGGAGGTAGCCAACAGGAGATTCGGCGTGGCCAAGACGAAGGTGCGGTTGTCCCAGCCCATGTCTGACAGGTCGAGGCCCTTGAGCGCCGGGTGATCAACCGGCCCCTTGCCCACTGCGGTCCGCCACAGATGCTCGCCGCTGTTGAGGTCAATCGCCGTGATGCTGCCGTACGGCGGCTTGACCAGCGGCAGACCCCGAGGACCGCGGATGTGCCGACCGGCGCGGGCAGAGAACGCCGAATAGGCATCTAGGTCGCGTACCGGCCGCAGCTCCACATTGGTAATGGCCATGTGCGATGGCACGTAGAGCACGCCCGTGCGCGGATCCGCCGCGCCCCCAGCCCAGTCAGCTCCGCCGGCTTGGCCGGGAGCCAACAAAGCGCCCTTCTCGGTTGGCGGCGTGTAGAGCGGACCGTAGTCGTACTCGGCGAGAATGGCCTTGGCTTCCTCGCGCAACTCAGGCGTGAAGTCAATCAGGTCGTCCTCGCTGATGCCTTGGCGTTCAAAGGGGGCCGGCTTGGTCGGAAACGGCTGCGTTGGCGAGGTTTTTTCCCACGCTACCTGCGACTGCGGCACCGGCTTTTCCTCAATCGGCCAGATCGGCTCGCCGGTTACGCGGTCAAAGACAAAACAGAAGGCCTGTTTGGTTAGCTGGGCGACGATCTTGCGCGGTTGGCCATCAACTACCACGTCCAACAGCAGGGGAACAGCCGCCGGGTCGTAGTCCCACAGGCCGTGATGGACGAGTTGGTAGTGCCACACTCGCTCGCCCGTTTCGGCCTTTAGACACACCACCGACTCGCTGAAGAGGTTGTCGCCGGGGCGCTCGCCGCCGTAGTAGTCGTGGCTGGCCGTGCTCACCGGCAGGTAGAAGTTGCCCAACTCCTCGTCGGCGGTCATCGTCGCCCAGACATTGGCCGCGCCGTAGGTCTTCCACGCATCGCTTTCCCACGTCTCGTTGCCGTATTCGCCTTCCTGCGGGATCGTGTGGAATTCCCAGACTTTCTCGCCGGTACGCGCGTCGAAGGCCTGCACATCGCCTGGGGGCATGTATTCGGGCGGCGGCCTGAAGTTCGCATCCGCGATCGCCGAGCCAACGGCAACCACGTTGCGGCAGACCACGGGCGGAGCCGTAATTCCATAGCTCCTGCGTTCCTCTTCACTCAGCGGCCGGCGCAGCAAGGCCCCCAAATCGACGCGGCCACCCTCGCCAAAATTCGGGTCGGGCAGGCCAGTCTTCGCGTCGATGGAGTACAAGTAGGCGGTCGAAGTCGCCAGAAACACCCGTTCAACTTCGCCATCGGTCCAATAGCTAACCCCGCGCGAATTGCCCAAGAACGTGGAAGGGGCCTTCCAAGACTCTGGATCGAACGCCCACAACTCCTCGCCACTTTGGCCGTCAACAGCCGAGAGGATGTTGAATGGCGAGCCGTAGTAGAGCACGCCATTGACGGCCAGCGGCGTGCCGCGATTGTTGCTGAAGCGGGGACCACCGCGCCGCCGATCACCCCGACCCCGGCCCCGATCCCGATCCCGATCACGGCTTCGGTCGGCTCTCGCCGTCTCGTAAATCTGCTGATCGCGGGGCCGGTAGCGCCAGACCACGCGCAACTGATCGAAGTTGTCTCGATTGATCTGGTCCGCTGGAGTATAGCGAGTACCGCCCTGATCGGCTCCGTAGTAAGGCCAATCGACCTCGTCGGCAAACGCTGCCGTCGCGAGCGACAGAGACAACAAGATCGACAAGGCCCGACAGGCGCGTTTACTCATTGGAATTTTCCTCTTCTGTTCGGGGATCCGCCTTCTCTACGGCGGCCTCATGGTGCTCTTTGAGCAGCTCGTCGAGGGCCTTAGAGGTCTCTAAATAGTAAGTCCACCCATAAGGCGTGGTGTCATAGGCCCGGTCTCCCACCAGCGAGTTCGCGCCCCGCGCCAAAAGCAACTGGGCCATCTCTAGCTGGTTGGTCATGACGGTTTTGTGCAGAGGCGTACTGCCGTGGTCGAAACGGTGAAACTCACCGGCAAAGCCGTCGATATCCGCACCCCGATCCAGTAAAAATTCCGCCGCTTCCAACGCACCGCTATAGGCCGCAAAGTTAAGCGCTTCCACCACGATCTGCTCGGCAGTGAGCACGGTGTCTGGATTCGGGTGATAGAGGTGGCCGGTTCCCTCTTTCAACTTGCCCTCCGAGTCGAAGAATTCCGCCATCAGATCAACGCGATTGACCCCAGCGGCAAAGCGCAAATCCACGGGCGCACCCGCCGTGATCAACATGCGAGCTAGCTCCAAGTCTTCCTCGATAAGCGCGTCCCACAGCACCCGACCTCGGTTGCGCTCCAAGTCCGCGCCCTCGGCGGCCAAGAACTGAACCATCTCGGCCTTGCTCCCAGCCCAACCGAGCTGGGCACTGCTTATCACCAAGTCCAGCACGGCAACCGAATCCAGCGTCGCGGCGTTAGGGTCGGCACCTGCTGAAAGCAAGACAGTGGCTAGTTCGACCACGTTTTCAGGTAGTGGCACTCGCTGCGGTTCACCAGCGAGGTGGTGCAAGAGCGTAGCCCCACGAAAGTAAGGATATTCGTAATACTCGTCGAAATAGCCGCGCGCCGTCGCTAGCTCGGGGTACTCAGCTAGTAGTTTTTGTAGCGTCTCGCTGTCTCCGACATCGATAGCTTTCACCGCCTCATAAAAGGCTTTATGCTCGGCATCGCCACGGTCGCGGCCTTGGGGCGGCAGTTCCTCACCTTCGTGCGGAATGGCCAAGGCGACCAATTCGGGCGGACGACCTGACTCACCTAGATAGTTGCCCAGCGGCACGACCACGCATTGGCGGCCACCAGCCGTATAGCTCATCGGCGCGCCATAGGCGTTGCTGGGTAGCTCAACGCGACCGATCTCCTCGCCCGACGCCAAATCGTACGCCTGCAGGTACGCATCGCGATCGACGAAGTAATCCTCGCCAGCCTCAGCTAGGCCGTGCGGATCCTGCGAAGTAGCCAACAGGAGATTGGGCGTGGCCAAGACGAAGGTGCGGTTGTCCCAGCCCATATCCGGCAAGTCGAGCCCCTTGAGCGCCGGGTGATTGACCGGCCCCTTGCCCACCGTCGTCCGCCACAGGTGTTCGCCGCTATTCAGATCAATCGCCGTGATGCTGCCGTACGGCGGCTTGACCAGCGGCAGGCCACGCGGGCCGACTACGTGCATGTTGTTGCTAGCAGAAAATTCCGAGTACGCCTCCGGGTCATCTACCCGATGCAACTGCACGGTAGTGATGGCCATGTGCGACGGCACGTACAGCACGCCCGTGCGCGGATCCGCCGCACCGCCCGCCCAGTCAGCACCACCCCATTGGCCCGGAACCGACAAAACGCCCTTCTCGGTCGGCGGCGCGTAGAGCGGACCGTAGTCGTATTCGGCGAGAATGGCCCTGGCTTCCTCGCGCAACTCGGGTGTAAAGTCAATCAGGTCGTCTTCGCTGATACCTTGGCGCTCAAAGGGAGCCGGTTTGGTCGGAAAAGGCTGCGTCGGCGCGGTCTTCTCGCTGGGCACCTGCGATTGCGGCACCGGCTTTTCGACAATCGGCCAGATCGGCTCGCCGGTTATGCGGTCAAAGACAAAACAGAAGGCCTGTTTCGTAAGCTGAGCGACGATCTTGCGCGGTTGGCCATCGACGACCACGTCCAACAGTAGGGGAACAGCCGGTGGGTCATAGTCCCACAAGCCGTGATGGACGAGTTGATAGTGCCACACTCGTTCGCCGGTCTCAGCCTTCAGACAGACCACCGACTCGCTGAACAGGTTGTCGCCGGGACGCTCGCCGCCGTAGTAATCGTGGCTAGCCGTGCTCACCGGCAGGTAGAAATTGCCCAATTCCTCGTCGGCGGTCATCGTCGCCCACACATTGGCCGCGCCGTACTTTTTCCACGCATCGTTTTCCCACGTCTCGTTGCCGTATTCGCCCTCTAACGGAATCGTGTGGAATTCCCAGACCTTCTCGCCGGTACGCACGTCGAAGGCCTGCACGTCGCCGGGAGGGGTGTACTCGGGCGGCGGCTGGAAGCGCCAGTCGCCCATAGCCGAGCCAACGGCGACCACGTCGCGGCAAACCACGGGCGGGGACGTGATTCCGTAGTTCCAGCGATCCTCGTCGCTCAGCGGCCGGCGCAACGAAGCCCCCAAATCGACGCGGCCATCCTCGCCAAAATTCGGATCGGGCAGGCCGGTCTTGGCGTCTATGGAATACAAATGGGAAGTCGAAGTCGCCATAAACACCCGCTCAACCTCGCCATCGGTCCAATAGCTAACTCCGCGCACGTTACCCAAGAAGCGGAAGTTCATCCGCCAAGCCTCTGGGTCAAAGGTCCACAGTTCCTCGCCGCTTTGGCCGTCGAGAGCTACGAGGATGTTGAAGGGCGAGGCATAGTAGAGCACGCCATTGACGGCGAGTGGAGTGCCGCGATTGTTGTCGAAGTAAAGATTGCGCCCCACCGGGTTGGGGCCAGCCGTCTCGTAGATTTGCTGATCGGGGGGGCGGTAGCGCCAGATCACGCGCAACTGATCGAAATTGTCGCGATTGATCTGGTCCGCCGGAGTATAGCGGGTGCCGCCCTGGTCGGCCCCGTAGTACGGCCAATCGACCTCGTCGGCAAATGCCGCCGTCGCGAGCAAAAGCGACAATAGGATCGACAAGGCGCGGCAGGCGCGTTTATTCACTGGAATTCTCCTCTTCCGTGTTTGATGCCGCTTTGAGGACTTCGCGCATAGCGTCGTTTTCGTAGTAGCCCGCCCAGTCGTAGGCTGTCTCGCCCCAGCGCGCATCTCCAATTGTCGTATCTGCTCCCTTTTCTAGCAAATAGCGAATCAGCTCGACATCCTCGGTATCCACGGCCTTGTGCAGGGCCGTGCTACCCCAATCCCACTCCCAGAAAAAGCCGACTAAAGCGTCGATATTCGCACCGCACTCTAACAGGAAGTCAATGGCCTCCCGACCGCCGCTGTACACTGCGTAGTGCAGCGCCTCATCGACGACCTGCTGGCCGGTAAGGATCGTGTCTGGGTTGGCGCGATAGAGGCGATTGGCCTCCGGCGTCGGTACACCACCTTTGAAAAAGCCAGCCATCAAATCGGTGCGATTAAGCCCAGCGGCAAAGCGCAAATCGACCTCGGCTCCGGCAGTGAGGAGCATCTCGGCCAGCTTTCTTTCGCGGCTGATTAGCAGGTCGTGCAGCAGCTTGCCATTGTTGCGGTTTGGGTCAGCCCCCTTCTCGTAGAGAAGTGCGAGCAGGTCACCCTTGATCCCGGCCCAGTCGAGTTGAATAGCCGTGGCCGCAAGCTCTGCCGTAGTCGCCGAATCGAGCGTCGCTGTATTGGGATCTGCTCCTGCGTCGAGCAGGATCTCGGCCAACCTCATGGCATTATCGGGCAAGGCCGCGCGCAGTGGTGCGCCGGCCGTCAGGTGCAAGAGCGTAGCGCCGCGCAAGTTGGGAAACTCGTACCACTCGTCCAGAAAGCCGCGCGCCTTTACCAATCCCGCGTGCTTTTTGAGGAGCTTGCTTAGCTGCTCGCTATCGCCCGCATCGAGTGCCGCTACGGCCTCGTAGAACGCCCTGTGATCGGCGTCTTTGCGGCTCTTGCCCTGCTCGGGGATGGCCTCGCCCGGGCGCGGAATGGCCAAGGCTACCAGCTCACTCGGCCGGTAGGAGTCGCCCAGCGACAAGACCACGTATTGGCGACCGTCTGCTTGATATACAGCTGGGCTAGCATACGCATTGCCCGGCAATTCGACTTGGCCGACTAATTCGCCCGTCGCCGGGTCAAAGGCCCGCAAATACGCCTCGCGATCAACGAAGTATCCTTGGCCAGCCGCCGGGCCGAAATGGCCATCGCGTGGATCTTCAGTCACAGTCAGCAGAAGCGTCGGGGTCAGCAACGGAAAGGTCCGCGAGGGCCAGCCCAAGTCTTCTTTGATTTCGAGATCGCGCAGCAGGGGATGGTCAATCGGGCCACGACCCATCGGCCGCATCCACAGATGCCGGCCCGTGTTGAGATCAATGGCGGTGAGGCGACCGTAGGGCGGCTTGAGCAGCGGCAGGTTCTTCGCCGCGGTGAAGTTGTGGTTGAAGACGCCAATATAGGTCGAAGAAGCCTCGTCATCGTCGGTCGGGCGCAGCGTTACTAGATAAGGCATGGTCTTGGAAGGCACGTAGAGGACGCCCGTCGCCGGATTCACGGCACCTCCCGACCAATCTGAGCCACCCAAGAGGCCCGGCACGAAAACCGTTCCCTTTTCCGCAGGCGGCGCATACAAGGAGCCGTACCTATGCCCTTCAATCGCCTCCATCGCCATTTGCCGTAACTCGGGCGTGAAGTCAATCAGATCGTCCACACTTAAGCCTTGGCGGTCGTAGGGCCGGGGCCAGACGGGGATCGGCTGGGTCTCGGAAACCGCTTCGCCGACAATGGTCGAGCCGGGCACCGGCATTTCGATAATCGGCCACACGGGCGCGCCCGTGACCCGGTCGAAGACAAAGCAGAAGGCCTGTTTGGTTAGCTGGACTACGGCTTTGATCGGCTTGCCGTCAACCTCGATATCGACGAGGATCGGCGCAGCGGGCGGATCGTAGTCCCAAACTCCGTGATGGGCTATCTGGAAGTGCCAGACCCGAGCACCAGTCCGGGCGTCGAGGCAGACGATGCTGTCGCCGAAGAGGTTGTCGCCGGGGCGCTCGCCGCCGTAAAAGTCATTGCTCGGCGTGCTAACCGGCAAATAGACATAGCCCAACGCGGGGTCGAGGCTCATCATTGACCACACATTGGTGCCCCCAAAGTCCTTCCACGAGTCTGCGCCCCAAGTCTCATTGCCGAAGGCACCCTCTTGAGGAACCGTCTCGAAGATCCACTTTTGCTCGCCCGTGCGCACATCAAAGGCACGCACATCGCCCGGCGGCATGGGCCGAGGCACGGGCCGACCGCGAATGTCGGGGATGGACGAGCCGACGATAGCCAAGCTGCCGTAGATCATCGGTGGCGAGACCGAGACATACTCGCCGCGCCGCACCTCCCGGCGCATGCCTTGGGTCAGATCGACGCGCCCACTATCGCCGAAGGCCGGGTCGGGCCGGCCGGTTTCGGCGTCGAGCGAGTAAAGATAGCCGTTGGTCGTGCCGAAGAGCACGCGTTTGGCCCCGTCCTCTTCCCAATAGGCCACGCCCCGGTGGGTGCTGGGGAACCACT
>JAPPEF010000212.1 GCA_028875335.1 Gemmatimonadota bacterium | reverse complement strand
AAGGCGACTTGGAGGGCGCGGTGCCGTTCTATCGCCGCGCGATTGAGCTCGACCCCCAGCGTGTCTCTGCCCACCTTGAACTGGGCGTCGCCCTCTTTCAACTCGGCGATGCGGACGGTGCGCTGGCAGCATTCCGCACGGTCCTGAGCCTCGATTCCAAACACGCGCTGGCGCATAGCTACCTAGGCAATGTGCTGTACAGCCGCCGGGATGTCGAGGGTGCGGTGCGAGCCTATCGCCGCGCCATTGAACTCGATCCCGCGTTGGCCCAGGCCCACAGCGATCTAGGGGCCATTCTCTATGGACTGGGCGATGTGGAAGGGGCCATTGCTGCGTGCAGCCGGGCGGTCGAGCTCGAGCGCGACCACGTACAGGCGCTCTACAATCTAGGCTTGGCCTTCAAAAAAAAAGGCGATTCGGAGCAAGCGGCCCAATCCTTGCGCCGCGCCATTCAGGCCGATTCTACCTACGTTCCAGCCCGTTACAGTCTGGCCCTGTTGCTCTATGAGCGGGGCAATGCGGCAGAGGCTATTGCCCAGTACCGCCAGATCATCTCCCTAGATCCCAAGCACAGCCGCGCCCACAACAATCTAGGGCACATTCTCTATAGTCGCGGTGATGTCATCGGCGCTATAGCACTCTTGCAACGCGCCCTCAAGCTAAACCCCGACTACGCCCAAGCCCACTTCAATCTGGGTCTGGCCTACAAAAAGCAGGGGCGGATCGACGAGGCAGTGCAATCGTTCGGTGCTGCTCTGCGCCTGCGTCCGGGTCACGTCCGCGCTTACAATCACCTAGGTGCCGCGCTTCACGCTCGCGGTGATAAGGTTGCTGCGGTCCAGGTCTATCAGCAGGCCATCCGCCTCAAGCCCGACTTTGCCGGCCCGCGCTTTGGGTTGGCCACCATCCTGCAGGAGCAGGGCAATGAGGCCGCCGCCATCCAGCAGTACCGTGCCATTATCGACATTGGCAACGATGAACACTTGCAGCGCATGGCGCAACAAATCCTCCGTGCTATGGGGGAAAAACCATAGGTTCAGCGTTTTACAGTGGCAATGCCCCGCCCTTCTTCTACTACCACAAAACGACTCCCCGTCACTTGGGTGTATTGGTCGATTAAACCGCTGGGCCAGCGGATTTCTAGGGTATCCACTGCGGCGCTCGGCCCCAGTCCAAAAGTGAGCCACAGACTGTTGTGCGATAGGTAGCTCGAGCCGGCGGCTACTTCTCTGAGCTGTTGCTGGCCTCCGGCGACTAGGCGCACTCTGGTGCCGATGCCGTCGCGGTTGCTATTACTGCCCAAAGTGCGGACGGTTAGCCAGTGATTGTCGCTGGCGGTGTCGTTGCGCAGCAAGGTGGGCACGTCGTTTTTGTTGACCACGAAAAGATCCTCGTCGCCGTCGCCGTCGTAATCGCCGACCGCAGTGCCCCGGCTCGACTTGACGATCTGCAGACCCGGCCCGGCCCGCGCGCTCAGATCGACGAAGGCAGCACCGTCGTTGCGGAAGAGATTGTTCTTTTGGGCGTAGCTCGACTGCGGAAAATAATCCTCTAGGGCCGCAGTGACGTGGCCGTTGGCAATGAAGATATCCAGATCGCCGTCGCGGTCCCAGTCGAAGAAAGCCGTGCCCCACTGCAGCGGCATGAGCGTAGTGCGGGCGACGCCAGCGGCAAAGGAGATATTGGCGAAGGCGCGGCCGTCGTTGCGGTGGAGGGTGGCGGTCTGACCTTCGTAATTGCTCACCGCTAGGTCCAGATCGCCGTCGTTGTCCCAGTCGCCAGCGGCCAGACCCATGCTGCCCTCGGGACGACCATCGGCGTCGTAGGCCACGCCCAAGGCTAGAGCCTCTTCGGCAAAGGTGCCGTCGCCTTGGTTGGTGTAGAGAAAGTTGGGAGTGGCGTCGTTGGCCACGTAGAGGTCTAGATCGCCGTCGTCGTTCCAGTCCAAGAAGGTGGCTCCGAGTGCCTTGCCTAGGACGGCGTTGAGTCCGGCACCAGTGCTGACGTCGGCAAACGCGCCGTTGCCGTCGTTGCGATACAGCACATCGGGCTGGCCGGCAAACGCTTCGGGCGAGGCCACGCTGGCCACCCCGCGCTGGCCGCCGAAGAAGCCGTCGCGTTGCTCGCCGGGCAGCAGGGTGGTCTCTGGATCGAAGACCACGTAATTGCCCGCAAAAAGGTCTAGATCGCCGTCGTTGTCGTAGTCCCCAAAAGCGCAGGCCGTGCCGTAGCCATCGTCGGCTACCCCGGCTAGTGCGCCGATCTCGGCAAAGGTGCCGTCGCCTTGGTTGGCAAAGAGGAGGTTGGGGCCGTAATAGGTGATGTACAGATCGGCGTTGCCGTCGTTGTCGTAGTCCCCGGACACACAGCCGGAGCCCCAGCCGCTAGCAGCGGTACCGGTCTGTTGGCCGACATTGGCGAAGGTGCCGTCGCCCCGATTGCGGAACAGGGCGTTGCGCGGGATTGCGCCGTTGGGCGGAGGCTGCACATCGCGCGGCAGGTTGTCATAGCGCGGACCCGTAAAGCCCAGGCCGCCGTTGACGATGTACAGGTCGAGCTGGCCGTCGCCGTTGTAGTCGAAAAAGGCGGCACCCGAGCCGGTCGTCTCTAGGATCGTGAGGGCGTTGTTATTGCCGTACCAATTGCGGAAGGCCAACCCCGCCTCCCGGGTTGCATCGGCGAAGCGGGGTTGGGCATTGCAGATGGTAGCGCCGAGGAGAGCAGCTAGGAGCAGAAAATTAATTGTTGGTACCTCTCTCAGCTAGTAAGAAGCCGTCTTGGAAAAGATCCAAGACGGCTTCTTTGAGGCGACAGGAGCGAAGCTCCTGCGGTTTTGCTGTCGGTGCAGACCTTATTTCAGGAAGGTCATTGCCCGCGATTCGACGAAAGAGCCGGCCTCCATGCGGTAGTAATAAACACCGCTAGCGACCAACTCGCCGCTGGTATTGCGTGCATCCCAATCGGCCCGGTATTTGCCCCCGGTCATGGTCTGGTCGGCCAAAGTGGCCACCAACTGACCGGCGGCATTAAAGACTTGCAACTTTACGTGTGCTTCGGCATCGGGTATGGTAAACTCGATGACGGTGCTCGGGTTGAAAGGATTGGGAGTGGCATTGCCCAGACTATATGCGTCGGGGGTGCTGGCGGCCACCTCTGCTATAGCGGTGGCGACTTCACCTAGCTTGCCCGAGGCCAAGGCCGTAGGCGTATAGAGCAGTAGATGGGGGCCGTAGGGGTTAGAGGTCTCGTCGTCCCCGTAGCCGTAGGAAAAGGTCTCTAAGCGCATGCCGTTTCTCGTGTAGAGGCCGTCGTAGGGACCGCCCTCCTGCAGTAGGAGAAAACGGGTGCCTCCCGGCCGCATCCGGCCCCAGCTAGCGGGGAATTCGATTTCAAAGGCGCAGGCACCGTCGCGTCCTAGTGCACTTATGGTGGCTGCCCGACTGCCGGCATTGATAAAGACGAGGTTGCCGCTTTTGTCGGCGGTGACGCCCAAGTTGTTTATTCTGGAACCGCCCAAGGCGCCGATGGCGGCGGCTTCTTCATTGGAAATAGCGTCGCCGCACAAATCGCCGTTGC
>JAPPEF010000122.1 GCA_028875335.1 Gemmatimonadota bacterium | reverse complement strand
GGCACTCCGTTGCGCGCGTGTTTTGCCATCGTCAATTGACCACCCGTCGGATAATCGAGCTGAGCCGGTCGTAGTCGTCGCTGAGGAGCCGCGACAGCTCCTTGCCCATCTGCACCAGATAGGACGGCGCGTGGGCGTGGGCGCGCACTGTATGGCGCAACACCGCGATCACCAGCTCGTCAGTGGGTATTTTGGACGTGTTGAGAATGCTGCGTAGATAGTCGTCGGTGCGAGTAAAGGCCCGCACTTGCTCGTCTGAGCACAAGTACACAAAGCTGTGGATGCGCGCTGGCTGCGGCGGCAGAATTTGCACGGACTCATCGCCGTCCAAGTAGCCAATGACGAGGGCTTGGAACTCCGTGCGCAACAACTCGAAAATTTGCGGCTGTTCTAGGCGCAACTCCTCTTCGGTCTTGCCGTAGGCCGTGGGCCGGCGGTTCGGCTCAATGGAGTGCGTGAAAACGTTGAACACAATGCCGACCACCGGCATATCGGCTTCCACGCGGACGAACTGCCCAAAGGAGGGCGCGCCGTGCAGCTCGCGCGCTTGGGCGATCAACTCGGTGGTGCTGCTCTCGACCACTTCGCCCACGTGAGTCCGCTCGTCCTCAGTGTCGTCGGGCAACGGCAGAACCTCAGACCGAAAGCGGCTCAGCGGGCTTTGCTCGCGCTCTTTGATGGTCTCCACAGTGGGCTTCTCCTAAATGCCGGTGTAGCGCTTCTTGAAGCTCTTTGTTGACAAGTGGGTTTGCAGGTCGTTTTTGACAAAGGTGTCGCGCAAAAAGCGATAGAATGTCTCGCGGTCTGCACTGCGCACCACGGCGCGCTCGTGCGCCTCGGCCAAGGCGACCGGATAGCCTTGGCCCTTTTCGGCTTGGTCGTACAAACAGGCGTGGACCAAGTCGAGCAACTCGCGATCGGTCGACACCCATTCCGGGACTTCGACCCGGCCGATCTCCGTTCCCACGTGCAGGTAAAAGTAGTAGATGTGATGCGGCCCGTACTCGGCGAGGATTTTGGACGCGCTGCGGTAGAGCGGCGTGCGCTGCCCAGGGCGCAGAACGCGCCGCACCAAGACCGCGTCGCTCAGCCCTTCAAGGGGGCTACAGGGCAAGCCGCGACCCTGCCACAAGTCCCCGTTCAGCGCGTCGATTTCTTCGCGGCTGAAATGGAGTTGATTTTCTTCCTGATAAGGGCAGCGGTCGCAGTCGGCCGCGGCAAGCGGACACAGGCCCAGCTTGAGGGCGTTGATCAATTCTTGACTCCCCGGCTGGCTGATGTACCCAGCCACCGGCACCCGAGCCTCGCGCAACTCGTCCATCGCCACTATAGTGGCCTCTAGGTGCGCGGCGCGGAAGTCCTGCGGCTTGCCCTCCAAGTTCCACAGAATCAGCGTGCCATCGGAAAGCGCCAGTGTCTGGTGCCCCTCGGCGTGGGCTGCCAACGCCAAATCGGCCAACTCAGTAAACTCCATGAGGCCGCGCTTGAAGCCGACGAGCTCGCGATTTACGAAGACCCGCGCCCCACCCCATTCCTCGTAGATTTCCTCCTCGCGGTAATAGAGCCGCGGCTTGCTGCTCATCAGCGGCTTCTCGCCCGTGCCGTAGTGCAGCAGGATGTAGCCGATATTGATCAGAAAACAGGCCGAGATTTCGTGGCGGTCGGGAAAAATTTGCGAGCCGTCCGTAGCGGCAATGCTGATGGTGCTCGGGCGGTCGGGCGGATCAATCCCACCCCCTAGGCCCTCGCCCAAGCCGGGCAACAGCCAAGAGGTGCGGCTCTCGTCGATCTTGCGGGCCAAGCGCTCCCACTCGGGCAACCAGCGCTGGTACTCGGCCAAAGCCAATTCGAGCTTGGCGCGAAAGTCCTCTTGGACGCGGCGCTCGTCGGCCACCATGCCATCTATTTGGGTCTTTACCGAATAGAGATCCAACATGGCATTAGCCTTGCGGCCAGCTCTGGACCGGCCCCGTCGCGATGCGCGCATTTATTCGGCCTCTTCCCACGTTTCGCCCCCATCAATCGAAAAGCGCGTGTGCTGCCGCCACGCCGCCCAATCTTCGCCAGCGCTAGCCAAGTCGGCAGCCGCAGTCGCGGCGACGTACTGGCCCACCTCGCCGCTGCCGTCGGGCCGATTGGTCTCAATGCGGATTTCGCTGAATTCGACGCGGCCCTGCAACAGCTCAAACGCGCCGCGCTGCACGGCAAATGCGCGCCGCTCCCAAGCCTCGCGCTCGATGTCGCGGACGCGGAAGCGCAGCCACAGCCGGCCGACATCCTCGTCCAACCCAACCCCGTAGAACACTCCATAGCGGTCGTTGACTAGTTCCTTAATCCGAGGACGTTCGTCTTGGAGCGGTGGAATCGGCTCCTCCTGTGGCCCATCGCGGTCCTCCTCGGAGACATAGCCTTCCAAGGAAGGCCCCCAGACCCAGCCTTCGACGCGGAAGCGCACCCATTGGCCCTCCTCGCCGATGGATTCGATTTCCGTGCCAGCCAGCAACGTGCCCAGCTTGGTGCCGTTGGGCGCGTCGCGAAAGTTTTCCACGCTGGCCTCGACGACGAAGGAACGGTCGCTGCGCAGCTTGGCCGCCACCCCCCCCAAAGCCAAGGCGGCGACTAAGGCCGCTGCTAGGGAGTATTTAAACAATCGAGACATAGTAGAATTGCCGCCCACCGCCAGCGACCGACCCATCGCGCAGGCGGCACACCAACCCGAGGCGTTGCAGGGCGTTGAGGCGATTGCAGACGATGTTGATGTTTTTGCCGAGCGCGTCGGAGATCTCGGCCGAGGTCGCACACTTATGCGCCAGCAGCACGTCGAGCGCCTCGCGCATTGGCGTCTTGAGCACCCCGAGCACCTCGACGCGGTCGCCGTCTTTGTACAGCGCGGCCAACTCGCGGAGCTGCAATACAGCCGCAATCGTCTCGCGCACCGAGATATTGGCCTCGGCAATATAGACGTAGCGATGCCCTATCTCACCACTGGTCAGGCGCAAGAGCAACTTGTTGAGCATCTCGTCGGCGCACGAGACATCCATGAACGAAACGCGGGAAAAGTCGAGTGGCGTGGCCGAGTCGGTCGGACCGCTGAGCAGGTGCTGCATCAATTCTTCGAGCAACTCGGCCCCGCGGGGTCGGCCACTGAGTATGCCCTGTTCGCCCGCGAAAAGGTACGCGGGGGCTTGGTGTATGGCCTGTTGTTGTACGCGCTCTTCAACGGCTGGATCCATGAGCCGCGCCTTTCCTGTAAGCAAAAAACAGTTTAACTGTATTCAATTAAGGAAACTTACGCGGAGATTTCCCGACTGTCAAGCAATTTCTACCACAAAATGAGCGATGCGGAATTAGATGAATACCAATATGATGGGGCTAGAGGCCAGGAAATAAAAAGCCCACCGCCACGTAGGCGACCACGCCGAGGCCGGCGATGACCACCGCTAGCAGCAACAGCAACCAAGGCTCGTAGGGAGGCGGTTTGGGTGGCCTGTGATGCTGGCCGAACATTGCCTACTCGCCTCCTTCGCGCTGATAGAGCGCAATGGCAATTTGGGTGCCGGGGAAGTGGACCGAGGCGTGTTCCCAGTGCCGCTGGCCGCGAATATAGACCCGCGTATCCCCCGAGCGGATGTGCAACGAGCCGTTGTAGCGATTGCAAATCTGGTTGACAATGTACAATCCTAGGCCGCGGGTTGCATCGCGGGAGAAGTGCTTCTGCAACGAGTTAAGTATGGCCGTGCCGTGCGACCAATCCGCCGCGTCATAGCGCACCGACAGACTCTTCTTGATGCCGATCCCGAGATCCCCCACCCCGATGACCACGTATTTTTTCCCCACCCGCGAATTCAAGTAGCGCTGGGCCGTCAGATAGCCCCAATTCTCGCTGTGGTCGAGAATGTTGTGGCACAACTCGGCGACGACGTTTTTGAACTGGTTGATCTCCACTTCGGTATAGCGCAATTCCTCAGCCAGAATCGCCTCTACGCGCTGGCCGATCTTGCCCAACACAGTCTCGATATCCGCCCGCTCCTCAATCCGCGTGATTTCCAGCAGGGCCTCGCTCTCTTCCTTTTCCCGCTCCTGATCCACGATAAGCGTTGGCCCGACGAGTTCAACCCCATCCAAGGCCGCGGCGAACCGCACCCGTCCCAGATACGTTCGCAGGGCGAAGACTTCGGGCAGGTGAAAGACGACCCGCGACGAGAGCGCGTCTCCGTAGCGCGCCATCAAGCACAAAGTCACCAAGCCGTAGGGGTCAATAAAGTGCAGGGGACGCAAATCGACCTCCAAGGGCTGCCCAGGCACGGCTCCGTGCGCGTAGTCGAGAAACTCTGCAAGGAATTCGTCGGCTGTGCGCGGCGTCAGCTTGTCTGTTGGCAGGGCTAGGATCACGGGTGGCGTGCTCTCCTTGCTTGGGAAACAAAAATATACGCACTCGCTTGCACCTGTGCCCAAAGCACTTTCAGAAAGCTATCTCATACCCTTGAATCCGGCCCTGTCAGCGAGCCATTCATTGGTGGTGCGCCTCCTCCACTGGCGGCACTGGGGCGATCTCATGCGTCACCGAAAACGCAAACGAGGCACTCGTCACTTCTTTGGGCCGGTCAAAGGCATCTACCCGCAAGACCATATCGTCGATCTCAACGGCAATCGCTTGGACATCCTCGTGCAGCGGCGCAAAGACCACCTTGCCGATATAGGTGTCCCCTTTAAACACAAAGGTATGCCGCCTGAACAACGCCTCTCGCACCAAGCCCATGCGCTCCTGATAGTAGTAGTCTTCATTGCCGCCTTTGCCGCGTCGTTCCATGTAGTAACGCTCAAAACTATTGTCCGCGTCGCGCTTGAGCACACCCCAATATGTGTATTCCCCACCTCGGTCTGTACGCAACACCATCTTCGCCGGATCAACCATCACCTTGGGATAACTTTGGTTGACCACCGTCATCTCAAAGACGGTAAAACGCGGCGGCGCATAGCCCCGGTCCAAGTCGCGATCCTGCCCATACGTAAAGGGATTTAAATTAGGCTCGCGGAAGGTAAAACGGGCGTATTCCCGATTCAGGGCCTGATCGTCGAGATAGCGCAGCTTGAGGCGAAACCCCTCATGCTCGAAGACGGTGGTACTA
This sequence comes from Gemmatimonadota bacterium, assembly GCA_028875335.1. Next base: position 29,397 of record JAPPEF010000122.1, on the reverse strand, counting down.
TCCTCCGCGTCGAAGTAATAGCGACCATCCTCTAGCAGTGCCTCCTGCGGCACCACGCGCAGCGCGTAGCGCAAATCCGGCGGGAACCGAATGCAGCCTGCCGCCACAAGCAGCACAAGCATACTCCATCCCCACCGCTTCATTCCGCCGCCACCTCGCCTAAATACGTACGGCCGATCATCTCTCGATTGCTGCGGGCAAATTCCAAGGCGCGCCATTCCTCCTTTCTTCCCTCTAACGCCGCGACAGCCTCCTCATAGGCTAGCGCGGCCAAGCGCCAGTGGTCCATCTGGTAATAGGAAACCCCGATATTGCACCGCGCCGCGGCCTCACTCGGCGTGTTGGGGTAGCGCGCAATCACCTCCTCTAATACCGCGATAGCCCGCTCAAACGCGCCCTCGTCGTAGAGCGCCATGCCCTCGCTGTAGAGCGAGTCGGCCTCCGCATCCGCCAGATAGGCCAACAACTGACGCGCTTGCACGGCCTCGGTCGTCTCCGGGAAGCGCTCTACCACTTGCTCGTACAGCCGCGACGCCTTGATAAATTGGTGGCCGTTGTAGTAGTAATCGCCGAGGTGCATCAGCCCCTGATGGGCGCGTTCGTGCTGGGGATACTGGCGCACCAAGCGCAAAAACAGGTCGCCCATCGGCTCGATGCGCTCCAGTTCCAACTGACACCAAGCCGCCCCGTACAGGGCCTCGGGCGCGTCCTTGCTGTCCGGGTAGGAGCCGAAGACTCGCTCGTACCACGCCAGCGCCCGCTCGTACTCGGCCGTTTCGTAGTACAGTTCCCCGATCAGCAATTCGGCCTCCGGTGCCTGCGGCTGATCGGGATAGGCCACGACCAACTCCTCAAAGGCCGCCTGCGCGGCTACCCGTTCGCCCCGCGCCTGCAGGCTGTGCCCCTTGTAGAACAGGGCGGCCGCACGCATGGCACGGCGTGGGGTCATCTCTGAGACTACGCTGAACGCCCTTTCTGCAGCCTCGTAGTTGCGCTCACCCAAGGCCACACTACCCAACTCAAAATGGAATTCGGCCATCTCCTCCGGGATCGATGCTCGCGCCACCCCCTCTTCCAATACCTCCCGCGCCGCAGCCAAGCTGTCTTGGGCCGCCAATGCCCGACCCAGCAGCAGCCATGCGCGATCCTCGTGCTCCAATAGAGGACGAACTTGGGCTGCCGCCTGCGCCGCCTCATCCTGATCCAGATACCACTGCCCCAGCCCCAACAAGCCCTCCGTGCGAGTGGCCTCGCTGGCGGCCATGGCTCGATAGACTGCTGCCATGCGCTGGCTGTCCTCCAGGGTCTGGGCACACGCGCTCATGGCCTGCAACAGAGCACGCCGCTGGTCGCCAGCCAACACACCCTTCTGCCAAGCCTTCTCCCACTCTCCCCACGCGGCCTCGTAACGCCCGGTCTTGTACAAGCTCCAGCCCAATCCCACCTGCGCTGCTGCCGCCATAGCCTCCTCCAACTGCGGCAGGGCCTCGCGCAACAGGGGCAGAGCCAACTCGTGTTCGCCTTGTCTTTGATGCAACAGCCCCAACTGCGCGGTAAGCTCGGCATTCGGCGTCTGCTCTACTTGCCGCGCAATCAGTGCTATCGCCTCATCGGCCTTCCCCTCCTCCACGTATAGTTGCGCCAACTCCATTTGCGCGTGCGTGTACTGAGGCTGGGGCGGGGCGATGGACTCCAGCACCTGACGCGCTTTATCTCCACGCCCGGCCTGCCGGTAGCGCCGGCCCAGCACCAGCGCGGCCAAGCCGCGCACCTCCTCGTCGGTACATTGGGTCAAAATCTGTTCGTAGAGCGCGTCGCTCTGCTCGTGGCGCAGGCGGGCGATCTGCAACAGGGCGCGGCAGGCCAGTTCCGGGGCGACCTCCCCGGCCCCTACCTGCTCAAACTGCGCCAAGGCCGCAGCCGAGTCGCCGAGGGCCTGATGGATCGTCCCCTGCCAAAACAGGGCTTCCACTTCCAAGTACGTTCCCACTTCGCCGTACAGGCCCAGCGCCTCGGCAAACCACACGTCGGCACTGTCGGCGACGGTACTCTCCTCCCCCATCAACCGCAGACACTCGGCTTGGCGGAACACAGCCTCGTCAATGGACACTCCGGCCACATCCGCAAACGCCCTGTACGCCGCCAGATAGAGCCGATGCGCCGCCAGCGCGTCGACGTAGCGGCCCTCGTCAAACAGCAAGCTCATCAGCCCAGCCTGCATCCGCGCCCGGAACGCTGGCCGCTCGGCCTGTTCCGCGGCATAGCGATACACCTCCAAGCTGGCGTCCACCCCGTGCGCGGTCTGAGCCAACAGCGCCTGCCGCACCCATGCCTGCTCGGCCAGATGCGGCTCCTGCGGAAAGTCCCGGCTGACCTTCTTGTACGCGGCCAGCGCATCCTCATACCGCTCCAGCGTCTTGAGCATATCCCCGCGCTTGATCCACGCCTTGGCCGCCAGCGAGCGCCGCGATTGCCCCTCGCGCAATCCGGCCAACGCCACCGCCCGCTTTTCCGCGTCGTCCATACTCGCCGGGTCGTAGGCATCGGCCAACGGCCCAAACGCCGCTAGCGCGTCCTCATAGCGTTCCAACGCTTCCAGCGCCAACCCCATCTGCAACCGCGCCCGATCCGCCCGGATCCCCGCGGGCGCGTCCTGCACATACGCCTCAAAGGCCGCCACCGCCTCGGCGTACTCCTGCTGATAAAACCACGCCCATCCCAAAGTATAGCGCGTCCGCTCGGCATAACGCCCATTGGGAAACAGGCGCAACAACACCTCCCCGGCCGCAGCCGCAGCCGCGTACTCCTCGGCGTTAAAAAAACACTCCACCACGAGATACGCCGCGGTCTCGCGCAGTTCAAAGTCCTCCTCATCGCGCAACGCAGCAAAGCGGTCCGCCGCTTGCCGCAAGGACGCCGTAGCCAACTCGGCCAACGAATCGGCCTCCACGGAATCCGCTAACGCGGCCTCCTGCTGCCACAACTGCGCCTGCTTGCGACCCATGTTGGCCAACTGGTAGCGCGCCGCCGCTTGCACGCCCACCGACTGCTCATCCACCACCACGCGCACGGCCGAGGCGCGCATCAGCACCCCATCCGGCACGGCCAACACACCCTCGTATATCCGCTGCGCCCCGGCAAAGTCACCAGTGGCCAGCAGCTTTTGCGCCCGTGCAAAGCGCTTGCCCAAGTCCTCTGGATTGGTCACGAACTGGCTGCCGGCCACTAAGCCGGCCAGCATTAAGGGAAGCCAAATAGCCATCAGCGATCATATCCGGCGATGACCGAGATAAAAAACCGCGACACGCCGCCGTCGCGGGTCCGCGCCACGGCCGGATCGGCAAATTCTTCGTGGCGCAACTCAATCCCGGTGTTGGAAACAATGGTGTAGCCAATGTACGTGCCCCGCACCGTGAACATCAGCACCGAACTGGCCGAGCGCAGCTCGCGCTCCCGATCCACTCGGTCGATAAAACGGAAGGCCAGCACGGGCAACAACGTGCGCGTAAACGGCACCCCCATCCCCTGCTGGCCAAACTGCACCAACGTATTCTCCGTCAGCGTCCAATCCACGCGCAGGATGGGCGCGATCTGATTCCACGACTCCACGGCCCGCCGCCGGTCACTAGCGGTCACGTGCTTGTACAAATGCTTAATCATGGCTTGGATGCGCAGGCGGGCTAACTCGTACGTGTAGTCGGCCTTGTTGACCATCGTAAACGTCTGCACGCGGGCCTCGGCCGCCAACTGTCGGTTCAAGATCCACTGCGCGTTGTTTTCAAGGTGGAGTTGGTCTAATCGCTCAAACCGGGTGCCGACAAACGAGGTATGCACCCATGAATCGGCCATCAGCAAGGCATCGGGCGTAGGCGGCTGATCCGGGTTGTTGTTCTCGCCAGCGCGGAAGACATAGACCGAGTCTGGCACCGTGTCCTCGACCCGCTTGCTGTCGTGGTCGAGCTGGACTCTTCCCCAATGCGGCACGTCAAAGCCATAGGACACCCGCCCGTAGCGCGACACGGCCTGCCCCGGCCCGGCGATCTCGTCCTGGCGATAGTAGCCCACCCCAGCCGACAGACCCTGCCCCCGAGGTAGGGCGACAAACCCGTGCAGGCCTTGCCGGTCGCGGTCGTAGGGATAGTCGGGCTTGTTGTCGTTTTCGCGCTCGTCAATCACGCCGTTGTTGTTCAGGTCAATGCCATAGACAAACTCCTGCGGGTCGGAGTAATACAGCAAAAACGGCTCCTCAAAGTCGGGAATGCCATTGGCGTTTTTGTCGTCGTCGGGGATGTTGTCGTTGTCCTCGTCGAGCCCAGGGAAGACGCCCGACTCGGTCTCCGAGCCGTTGGGATAATCGCGCAAGTTGTCGTCGGCATAGCGGTCGTTGTCGTCGTTGTCATCAACTAAGGGAAACTCGGACAACATCTGCTGGTCTTGGCTTTCCCCGCCCAAGTCCGTGTAGAGCCGCACCCCACCGCGCCGACTGTCGTACCCGCCGCCGTATCGCGGCCCTAGGCGGAAGACTTCCCCGCCCACCTCCCAGTGGCCGACATCCTTGAGCGCATGGACGTACCACGCCGCCGCCCGCCGCTGGTCGCGCTGGCCGCGCAGCACGGGGAAGCGGCGGTAGAGCAGGTTGCGCTGGTATTCGCCGCGCACCTTCAGGCCGACAAACGTGGCCGCCGCGTCAAAGCCGAAAATCGTCTGGCCAGTAGCAAAGCCGTGCTCAAATTCCACGGCCCGCCGATTGGAAAAATCCCGTACCTCTCCAGTCGCCCGCACCCGCGTCTCAAAGGACGTGTTGCGCGGGGTAAACTGATTGCGCAGCGCGTCGAAAAAGGGGTGCTGTTGCGCTACCTCAATGCGGTAATCATTGGCCACTAACGCCCGCACCCGCGCCCGGCGCGGGGCAAAATTCTCCGGTATGACGAACAGGTATTCCACCGCCTCCTCGCCGCGCACCTCCCGGAAGCCATCGCCGCGCCGCCCGCCCAACACTTGCGGTTGCAGGGTCGGCGCAAAGCGGTCGTCAGTCGGGTCGCTGCTGATCGTCGCTTCGCCCTCCGGCCCTTCCCCTTCCAACTCCAGGACGATGTCGTACACAATAGCACCAGCCTCGTCGCTTTGCGGCGAATCGTCGCGCACGCGCACAGTAATCTCGCTTGGCGGCTGCATGGCCGGATAGGGGATACCACCGCTTAAAAAGCCACCGGAACTCCCTCGGGCCGTATTGGCCTGATGTTGGTTGACAAACGTCGCGCCAAAGCGCAGCACGTCGCCCAACCGAGTCTGCCAGTGGCCGGCGATATTGTACACCGGGTTTTCTTCGGTTCGCTCCAAGTAGTCAATGAGCGATCCCCGCCCTTGGGCAACCGGGTCAGAAAAGCTGTTGAGCGTGGGGAACAGCGACGAGTCAAAGCCGCGCGTGGTCAGCAAAGTAATTTTGTTGGCCGGAAAGATCACGTCCCAACGCAGGCCATTAAAGCCGGCCTGCCGCAAGGTCAACGGCGTAAACTCCGTGCGCACCTCGTCGCCCACGGTCAAAGACCAGTGCCACGGACCGTAGCTGTCGTGGGCGATGATTAGGTTGTTGAGCGAGCGGTAGAGTCGGTCTTTGCGGATGCGGCTGCCACCGGGTCGCTGCTCATCCAATTCATAGACCAAGAAGCCCTCGGCGAGGAAGCGGCCGAGGAAGTCGTAGCGCGGGGCCAAGCGGATCTCGCGGCGATAGGGCCGGTAGAGGTCCTCGCCGTAATTGGTGTAGGCGCTCAGGGGCGGGCGACGCAAAAAGTGGCGCGAGGGTGCGGCGTCGGGCAGATCAGCCAACAGCGGACGCCCGGACAGCAGCAAGGTGACCCAGAGGACGACTCGGAAGAATGCACACTTAGGCATTGCGACGCCTTTCTAGTATACCACCCCTATTAGACCCGTCCACACATCAGCGCGGTCAGCGTCAATTTCAACGCGCAGCAGATACAGCCCTGGCACGACCAGCCGCCCACTGCCGTCGCGGCCATCCCATGCCAAGCGCTTGCGCCCAGCCGCAGCCGCCTGTCCATCCCACAGCACCCGCTGCTTCCGTCCCGCTAAGTCGTACAGAGCCACCGTCAATGCCTGCGGATGCTGCACCTTCGCCAAGTCGATTTGAATTTGGGCCGCACCAGAGGCCGCGTTGAAGGGATTGGGCCGCACCGACACGCCGGTGCGCGGCAAGGCGCGGGAGACCACTCCCTCGCCGACCAACGTCCACGCCTCTTCCGCCACCGGCCGCACATGCTGCCAATCTGCGCCATCGCCCAAGGCCACCGCCGCCCGCACTGCCAGCGTTGGCCGCAACAGCACCGATGCAAATTCCACTTCGAGCCGTCCCGACCGGCTCACCTGGTGTTCGGCCCCCAACACCAACCAGAGTCCCTCATCGTCCCACCCGGCCTCATACGCATCCTCCGGCAGCACCAACCCGTCAAACCGCACTTGCCGCACCACACCCGGTAGGCCGATATGCACTCGGTCAAAACCGAGATCCTCCGGGCCGATTTCCACGTCGAAGGTATAGGTGAGCACGGTCTCCTCGCCTAGTACCGGTCGCAACGGCGCAATAGCCCCGGCCACTGCTTGCGCAAAAAGCTGTTCCCCAAAGGCGACCGCCACCCGCATGAGCCTCGGCGCACTAAGCGGATCGCGCGTTTCCATGACGGCCCGATACTGCACAAACCGCGCCGGCTCCGGCTCGGTCAGGGCCACGCCATCGCCGACGGCTGCCAAGTCCCACGCCGGCACCCGGTGCCATTCGGGCCACACTTCCCCATCGGCGGACGTGCGGAACTGCACCCGCAAGCGCGTGCCCGGCGGCGTCTGTCCCGCAAACCACACTTTCTCAAAGTTGACCGGCTGCCCCGCGTCAAACACCGCCGACTCAAACGCCCCCTCGGCGCGGAAGCCCTCACCGAACACTTCCACCTCGCCAAGGGAAACCCAGTTGGGTGGATCTTCCCGCGTCAGCCGCAGGCGCACAAAGCGGCCCAACACCGGCAGCGGCTCCCCGTCCGCGTTGGTCTCGATCCACGTCGAATCCGCCGACGTATCAACTGTCGGACGGGTGTTCTCCGCCTGTTGCGCCACCAATATCCAATCGTCAGGCGTGGCCTCCCGCGCTACTTCGAGACGATAGCCTTTGACGAAAAACAGCGGCCGTTGGGTCACGGTCTTGCCCGGCAGGAGACGCACTTGGCTGACGCCGCGATCGCCGCCCAAGTCAATGCGAATCCACTTGCCCAACACTTCGACTTCGTTGTCAAAGCGCCACTCGGTGTCGGTATTGCTGTCGGTAACGCTACGGCGACCGCTCAAGGTATTCGGCCCGGACGAAGCCACCGCGTCCAAGGCGAGGTTGACCCCGCGAAAGGAGGCCAGTGACACCCGTCCCAAGCTGTCTATCTCCGTGCCGGCAAAAAGGCCGATCGAGAAACTGTCGGCTCCCTCCTGTACCCACTCGCCCGCCAGCGCCGGCACGCAGCAGAATGCGACCATGCCGAGCCAATGACCCATCGCCCTAATCATCTATCCAAACCTCCAAACCCCAACTTTCTAACGTGCTCTGTATAGAAGGAGCCAGTTGCTGGAAATGCAATGTCGGACCCAGTTGTCCCAAACGGGTCGCGTCTTGCCCAAGCAATGGATTGAGGCTCCGAACTTCGTTGGCCACGATGCAGACCTCCGTTACTCCCTCCTCGACATGCGATTGCAGGCAATCATATAGGATGTCGAACTCCGTCTTATTGATATATCCCATGAGTTCAAGGGTTAAGGTTTTGCCGCAGCGATTCAATGTGTTAATGCGTATCATGCTGATGCCCTCCGAGTTTCAGTCCGCGGCGATTAATCGCCGTGCCAATGCCCCTTCCCGCGTCAACGCGTACACCACGATATTGACGCCGAGGTTATAGACCGGCAACTCATCAGCACCCGTGTCAAAACGACCGATAAGGTTGGTGTCCCGATCCGACTCGCGGATCCGCTCGGCCTCGCCAGCCAACAGGTCCGCGTAGTTCTTTTGTGAGTAAACCCCCACTATACGGCCATCCACCTCAATGCCCTCCAAAAAATTGGGCGACAATTCAAAGCGACTTTCAGTGTTCCAATACCAGAACATGATGTCCCAGAAGCCGCGCGGCAGGGTGTCCACGTCGTAGAAGCAATGGTAGAGCGGGTGTTCGGGCGGCAACCGCACAAAAGACCAATCTCTGTGTTCGGCGTAGTCAATTTGCTGAAAGGCTTGGCGAATGAAATCGCGCAACGCCGGCAGATCGTGCTGATAGCCACCAGCGAGAGAGATAGGCGGGGAGACAATATCCGCATATAGGAACCCACCTGACGTTAGATAGCGGCCCAGATTCTTGGCTTCGGCTTGGGTGAAGGAGACTTCGCTCCGAACCGTCAGCAACAGAAACGGCACCTGCATCAGGAACGGGTCATCTAAGGCGATGCCGTCGAGCACTTGGGTGCGTACGCCGGTGCGCTCGCTCATTTTGTCGGCTAGCCCCTGCAGGATGCGCTGCTCGGAGATGCTGCGCGACCACCCCCCGCTGCGCTCCGAACCCGCGCTGGCCTCGGCGCGCTCAAGAGCTTCGCTGTGGACACTAGACAAATAGAGAAAGCCCTTGAGCTGACGGCGATCTTTCGGATCAACCACTACCATTGCCCGGTGTCTCCCGGTGTCAAGCGCCTGCACATCCATTAGTTCCAAGGACAAGTCAATCTCGTCGGCCCCCTGCCGCGTTCCTGCCAACGCTCCAGCGCGCATTTGCGGCCCAATGTGCCGAGCCGGGAAATCCGGCACGGGCAGCACCAGTCGATCCGGCAACGACGCCGTCGGCAGCCGAAGAGCCGATGACTTGAACACCGGCAACGGACGCGACGCCGAGGGAGAGGGACGGACCGCGGCGACCGGGGCGGCTTGCAGGGCTGGTCGCCGCACCAACGGGCGCTGCATGGGCCGTTGACGACGGGCGAGGGTGCGCTGCGGCGGCGGCCGTTTGGTAAACTTCAGCATGATCGGCGGTAGGATGGGAAATTGACTAACCCGCTCGCGGTGCGTTATGCCGAAAATCACCAGCAGATGTAAGGCCAGCGACAACGCTAAGCAATTTTGCAGTTTTCTATTTTTTTGGAGCGGAATTTTCCATGGCCGTTTCATCTGTTCACATCCCTTCGCAAAAACACAGGGCACTCATAGCGCAGCAGGCCCTCAACCGTGCCAGCCCGTTCCAGACGGACGCTCAAACGCTGCAAGCCAGCCGTTATGTGTTGGCGCAATTTCTCCAGTATGTCCGCTCCAAGTTCGGGCGTCTATTCGAGTTTGACCATCTTGCGGATGCGCGTCTGCTCGCCCACTTGCAACCGATACAAATAGACTCCAGCGGCAACGGATTGCCCTTGGGCATCCCGACCATCCCAAGCCAGCCGATGCTCACCCGCCACCAGTGGACCCGCCCACACTTGGCGCACTGGCTGCCCCAAGACGTTGTAGATGGTTACGTCCACATCGCCGACTTCGACGGGCACGGCCAAGGGGATGGTCGTGCCCGGATTGAATGGATTGGGGTAGTTGGCACCGAGGGCAAAGGCTGCGGGTGTGGTCGTCGTCTCAGCAGCGATAGCGGTGGCTGCTGGAACGTCTTGGTTGAGGAAGACGAAGGCCCCGCCGTCGCCTTCCACATTCCGCCCCAGCACCACCAGATCGGTCGCCCCATCGCCGTTCACATCGCCAGCGAGCACCTCCTTGCCGATGCCCGGCAGCCGGTAGCGCCCTTCGACGACCGGCACCCCATCGCGCTGGCCGACCAAGACGACCAGCGCCGGACCCGTCGCCGGGTTGATATCGACCACGGCCAAGTCCAAAAGGCCATCGCCGGTCAGGTCACTGGCAATGACCCCCCTATCAAAATGTTGCAGAGACGGCACGAGCACCTGCGGACCGAGCAGGGTGTGGCGTTCCACCCCGCCCGAGGCATCCACACGCCACAGCGCCAAACCGTGGTAGGTGGTCTTAAAATCAAAGTCGAAGAATAGATTCCGCTCGGGCGTCCCGACCAACTCCACCGCCCCATCCCCATCCAAGTCGGTGAGCAGGTGCAGGTCATTGGGATTGTTGATCACAGTGTCAAAAAACAGCGGGGGCGGCGGGCTGGCCGCCCACGGCTGGGTCAGACGCCAAGACCTCATGGGCTCGGAGTACCCTCCTCGGTGCCACAACAGGCGCACAGCCTCACCCACTGGTTGCCCTGCCAGCAGCGAAGGATAGAGATCTTCTTCGGGGTCGAGGTCAATCCGATCACTGTGGGCAAAACCGGCCGCGCCGTCATTTATCCACATAGTCATGTTGGACCATTGGTGGTGGTCGTCGGGCAGGATCTCGAAGACCAACAGATCCACATCGCCGTCGCCATCGCCATCAGCTAGGCCAAGGAAATAACCGTCGGATAGCTGGAGGATGGTTTCAAAGCCATCCTCGCCCCGGTTGAGCCACAATTCAGTGGTCCGAGTCCAATCGTTACTATAGGCCAGATCGAGAAGCCCATCCCCGTCGAAATCGCCCCCCGCAATGGTGAACGCCCCCTCGTCTTCGCTTAGGCTAATCACCTCTCCGGTGGGAACCAAGCCGCCCCAACCATCGCTGGCCGCTATGGTCCAGTCCGCATGGGCTGTCACCACCAGATCGGCATCCCCATCGCCGTCCACATCGCCCAAAGTATCTCGTAATCTCGATATTCCCTCACCGATACCCCGGCCCAACACAGAAAAACGCGGTTCAGCGAACAATGCGCCGGGCAACCCGGCCTCCACGGCCAGCGCCCGGGGCTGCAATTCCCCCAGCAGCAGCTCTTCAGCCCCCGTCAGTTGAATCCAGTCCACTTCGACAAAGGCCGGATGATCGGCCAGACCCTTTAAGTTTAGATCTAGTTGCAAGTGGAAGAGGGTGTCCTGCCAAGTGACCGCCCCCCACTCTTCTTCTGGGTGCGCTGCCGCAGCGGCTTCCAAGGCGCGTATATCTATCGTGATATTTTCCCATTCGATGGGATAGAGTTGATTCCGGATCGTATAAACCCCCGACCAGTCGGGCAGTGCGCCTTGGTCCGCTTCCTGCTTGCGGCGTCTGGACTCGACATTGGACCACCACATCAGGAGGGTTCCCTCGGTGGGGCGATCGTGGATGATGCGCAGCCGTAAGGTGACCCGGTCGAACAGGGCCGAGTCTGCCCCAATCAGCGGCGAGAGCAAGCGAATGGCCGGTCGGTGCCCACCCGGCACCGGCGCAATGCGCCAGACGCCGTCTTCGACTTCGCTGTACACCGTGGTGGGACTAACTCCACCCAATCTGCCTAATTCGCTCTCCCGGGCCGTCCAGCCCCAAGTCGTGCCCTCGTCAAAATCCCATGTTAAAGCGAAGGCTCCCAGCGGAGCCGCCAACAACAACATTGCTAAGAGAACGCAACGCATAGTTCTACCTCCAGAGCTTGTAATCGTGCGGTTTAGCAGCCTCATTTCCAAGCCCTCTCGTCTATTCGAGTTTGACCATCTTGCGGATGCGCGTCTGCTCGCCTACCTGCAATCGATATAAATAGACCCCAGTGGCGATTGATCGGCCTTGCGCGTCTCGACCATCCCAAGTTAGCTGGTGCTCGCCAGCGGGCAGCGGACCAGCCCACACTTGGCGTATCGGTTGTCCCAAGACGTTGTAGATAGTTAAATCCACGTCCCCGGCTTCGGCGGGCACGGCCAAGGGGATGGTCGTGGCCGGATTGAATGGGTTGGGATAGTTAGCACCGAGGGCAAAGGCCGTGGGCATGGTCGTCGTCTCGGCGGCAATAGCTGTGGCTGGGACGCCTTGGTTGAGAAAGACGAAGGCCCCGATAGAACCGCCTTCCACACTCCGGCCCAGCACGACCAGATCAGTCGCCCCATCGCCGTTCACATCGCTAGCAAACACCGGGCCACCCGTGCCCGGCAACCGGTAGCGCCCTTCGACGATGGGTACGCCATCGCGCTGGCCAACCAGCACCACCAGCGCCGGCCCAGTCGCCAAGTTGCCATCAACCACGGCCAAGTCTATCAGGCCATCGCCGTTGAGGTCGCTGGCAATGGCCTGATGCGGCACGAGCACCTGTGAGCCAAGCAGAGTGTGGCGCACCAACTCGCCCGAGGCGTCCACACGCCACAGCGCCAAACCATGGTGGGTGGTGGCTAAAGATGCCGCTTCAAATTGTAGATCCCGGTCGGGGGTCCCGACCAATTCCCCCATACCATCCCCATCAATGTCGGTAAGTAGGTGCAAGTCACAGGGATCGACTTCGGCCTCCAAAAAGAGCGACGGCTCCTCACTGGTTGCCCACGGCTGGGAGAGTTGCCAAGTGCCTTGGGGTAGATAACATGGGCGAATCCATAACAAGCGCACGGCCTCGCCCAACGGTTGCCCGGCCAGCGGCAAGGGAAAGAGATTCTCTTCGCTATCAAGGGCGAACCGATCGCTGCGGACAAAACCGGAGGCACCGTCGTTGAACCACAGGGTCACATGGGACGGTTCGTCGTCTATTTCCTCGACCAACAGATCTACATCGCCATCTCCGTCGCCATCGGCTAGGTCAACGAAAGAGACATCGGGCAGTTGCAGAATGGTTTCAAAGCCGTCCTTGCCCCGATTATGCCACAGTTCAAGGGAACCACCATAAACGGCCAGATCGAGCAGCCCATCCCCGTCAAAATCGTCTCCCGCGATGACGGGACTTCGGTAAGATCCCCCCCCTGTTTTGAAGAAAGAACCCTCTTGGGTGGGGACAAAGCCTCCCAGACCGTCGTTAGACGCCACCATCCAACCCACTTCTACTCCTCCACCCGGTTGGCGCACCCAGGCCGCCACCAAATCCACATCCCCATCGCCGTCCACATCCCCCAAAGCATGTTGCGGGAGTGGGGAGGCTGTCATCTCAATGCCCTCGCCAAGAGAAAAAAAGCTGGGTGCGTCGAACAACACTCCGGGCAATCCAGTCTCTATTTCGATAGCCCGAGGCTGCAATTCTCCCAGCAGCAGCTCTTCGGCTCCTGTCAGTTGAATCCAGTCCACTTCTACAAAGGCCGGATGGTCGGCCGAGCTCTGCGGGTCAGTGTTTAAATTCAGTTCTAATTGGAAGTTGAAAAGGGTATCTTGCCAGACGATTTCCGCTTCTGGATTTGCTTCCGCAGCCGCTTCCAGGGCGCGTATATCCACAGTAATGTTTTCCCATGCGGTGGGGTAGATTTGATAACGTCCCGTACCAAATTTTCCCAGATGCCCTACTAGTTCGGTCGGGCCCTCCCCCCGAAGGCGTCTGTACTCGGGATTGAACCACGCCATAAGGAGATTTCCCCCGGTGGGGCGATCGTGGATGATGCGGAGCCGGAAGGTGACGTAATCGAACAGGGCGGAGTCTTCCCCAATCAGCGGCGAGCGCAATTGAATGGCTGGTTGTTTCCCGCCCGGCACTGGAGCAATGCGCCAGACGCCACCGGCGACTTCGCTATATACAGTGGTGAGATTACCACTATCCGTGCTGAGGAAACTCTCTTGGGCCGTCCAACCCCAGGTGGTGTCCTCGTCAAAATCCCACGTTAAGGCGAAGGCTCCAAATGGAGCCGCCAACAACAAAATGGCTAAGAGAATGTGGCGCATAGTTCACCTCCAAGATTGGTGTATGGATATGGTAGCCGATCGAATACCTTACATCTACGAAGTGAGATATGGAGTAATAATGCTGTTGTGTCCTGCCTCGCCTTCAACGACTATATATGCAATACGCAAGTTTTGTGCCAACGATCAGACCATGCACAAAAAAATCCTTTAGGACACACCTAAAGGATTGAAAAACATGATATTTAGAATTATGAGACCGGTCTTTCTATGAGGCACCTCCTCCCCACCGGCACAAGGCTTTCCACGACTTTTTCGTGGACTTCCACGACTTTTTCGTGGACTTCCACGATTTCCGTTGGCCGTTGGCCTCCTGTATAATCTCTTGTGTCCTGCGCTACTTCTTTGGGCGTCGTAACCCGTATTTCTGCATGCGGTAACGCAGCTTCTCAGGGTGCATACCCAATAACGCGGCTGCACCATGTACGCCATAGATCCTCCAGTGGGTCGCTTGCAAAGCCTCCACAAGCTGCTGCTTTTCATCCAAACCTTCGCCGGCCGCTGGCGCGAGTGGCACCGTATCCTCAACTCGACGCCCAACCGACGGTAGCAGTAAATCGCACGCACGTATCACCCCACCCTCGCACAGTAAAACCGCTCGATGGATCAGGTGCTCCAACTCGCGTACGTTCCCCGGCCAAGCATACCCCTGCAAGTGCGAGACTACCCCCTCGTCTAGCGTCGGCACCGGACGCCGCAGATGCTGGGCATACCGCTCGGCAAAATGCGCTGCCAACTTCGGTATATCCTCTTGCCGCTGCCGCAACGGAGGAAGCTCTAAGGTGAAGACGCTCAAGCGGTAGAACAGGTCTTCGCGGAACGTGCCCTCCTGGATCGCCTGCCGCAAGTCGCGGTTCGTCGCCGCGATAACCCGTACATCCACGCTCACAGGCTGCTGGCCGCCGACGCGGGTCAGGGCATTCTCCTCCAAGATGTGCAGCAGCACCCGCTGAGACTCCAACGGCAAATCGCCGATCTCGTCCAAAAAGAGCGTACCGCCATCGGCCAGTTCAAAACGACCAAGCTGACGGCTCGCCGCGCCGGTAAAAGCCCCCTTCTCGTGGCCGAATAATTCGCTTTCAACCAACCCAGCCGGCAGCGCCCCGCAATTGACTTGGATAAAGGGCCGCTGGCGGCGGGTGCTTGTTTCGTGGATGGTTTGCGCGAGCAAGCCCTTGCCCGTGCCGGTCTCGCCCAGCACCAGCACGGTCATCGCCGTCTCGGCGACGCGCACGGTCTGTTCCATCACTTGGCGCATCGCCCAGCTCTGGCTGTGCACGACATGATCGGTAGCGCGCAAGACGCTTTCAAGGGAGTGGATGCGTTCGGTTTTGGCGTCGGGGAGAATTTGAATCTCCAGACTGGCAACCTCGGACAGCAGGCCATCGCGGTCCATCGTCCGCACCTCAAAGCAATACTCGCCCACTGGCAAGGCGTGGTACGCGACTGCATCGGCGGCCGTAAAGGCACTCCACGGTTCCGCCGGATCGTGGCCCAACAAGCGGTGGCTGTAGCGCATCTGCCCCGCGCCGGTGCGGAAGCTGATGCCCTGGAAGTGAATGCGAATCTCAGGCGTGCTCTCTGGGCAGGATACGGCTTCGGGCGCGGCCAAGAGCGTGCCGGCCATGACCTCGCGGATGACCAAGCGCGGCGGCGTGTGTCCCGGCTGGTAGGCGACTAGCCCCGCCCGCGTGCCAAACCACAGCCGACCGCGACGGTCGCACAGGACGGCTTCGACCTTGTTTTCAAGGGCGGATGGCCCCAAGCGGATGTTTTGGAAGGTCTCGCCGTCGTAGCGGAGGACGCCGCCGCCGCTAGTGCCCATCCAGATGTTGCCCTGAGAGTCGGCTGCCAACGCCAAAATGCTATTGGCAGGCAGCCCAAACTGTTCAGCCGTAAACCGACGCACCTCCCGCGACGAGAGATCAAGGGCGAAAAGCCCCTTGGCCGTGCCGACCCACAGGGTGTTTTGGTACTCCCACAAGACGTTGACATAGGCGATGGACTCTGCCTCGGCCAACTCCGCCGGGCGCAAGTGCCCCTCCTCGTAACACCAGAGCGCCGGTATTACTCCGTATGAACCGATCCAGAGTACTCCATCTTGGTCGTGCAGCATAGCTCGGCCTTCATAGAGCGACATATCGGTGAGACAGGAGATTTGATCCTCTTCTATCCAGCTGAAGCGGCCATCGAACGTGCCGACCCAGATATGCCCTTGCTCATCTTCGCATAGCCCGACGATTTCTTCGGGATGGGTCTCTTCGGACACGGAGATCGCTTGTAGCGTTTGGCCGGCCCACTTATACACCTTGCCTGCATTCCCACCACTCCAGACTTGGCCTTGGCCATCTATTACCATCGCCGAGATAATTTCCCCCGTCTTGACCGGGCGGATTTGGCCCTCTTCCATGCAGGCCATGCCTCCCATCGTCCCAATCCACACCCGTCCTTCGCGATCTTCGCCCAAGCAGCGAATCTCGCGGTCGGGTAGGCCGTCGGCTTCGATGTAGCGCCGGATGCTGGCCGGATCGCAAAAAATTACCCCACCTCCCCAGAGTCCTATCCAGATATTGCCCTCGCGGTCCTCGTAGGTCAGACGTGTATCCGAAAAGTCAATATCCGACAGGGAGGCGGAAAAAGAGTGCCACTTCTGCCCATTGTAGCAAAGTACGCCCCGGCGAGCTAGCCAGAGCCAGCCTCGCCCGTCGCTGCGGATATGCCGCGTCCCCTGCTGCACGGCTCCCTCGGTCTCATCGCCCAAGTTAATGAATGCGAGCTGTTCGTCTCGCGGGTCGTAACGGCCAATCAAGGCTTCGGTTCCCGTGTACTGGAAGGCGATCCATAAATAGCCGGAGGGGTCTTGGGAGAGTTTCCAAGAGTATTGGACCTGTCGATCTCCAGTATCCATGCGCCGCCCATCCAAACTGAGGATACCTTGGCCCCATGTTGCCAACCAAGTGGTGCCACCCGCGTCGGTGACCATATCGTACACCCGCCCCAGCGGTTGGCCGTCAATGTGGGTTATGGACTTTATGCAGCGGCCTTGAGCAACCCACGCCACCCCCTTACTGGTCAGCGCTAGAATCGAGCCATCCGACTGTGGTTGCAGGCCAAAAATCTCGTTGGAAGGCAAACCGTGCTCGGTAGTGTACACCTCAAAGCCGCGCCCATCGTACGCAGCAAACCCCCCGCCGAATGTGCCGAACAGCATCCGTCCATCCGCGGCCTCGGCAATGGTCATAACTGAGAGATTGGGCAGGCCGTCTGTAAGGCCCAAGGTCTCGAAACGGGCACTGTCGAACCGGCTGACGCCTCCATCGACAGTGGATATCCACAATAACCCGCGGCTATCTTGGTAGATGTCTTCCACGTGCATCCCAGCCAGCCCATCAAAGACCGTGTACTGGCTGCTCAATACGTGCTCAAAGGATAGGTCGCTCATACCCTATAGCCCATCAATAAATCCGCTGGAATGCCCAAATGCGCTCTCAACGCGCCAATCTGCCGAATAGAGAGCGGGCGAATTCCATCGGTCGTATTCTGCGTGCGTGAGGACATGGCGGATATACAATCTTCCCAAATCATAGCCCATATCCACAGGGAGCAAAAGAGATGCGTGTCAAGAACCGTCCTAATTAGCTGGACGCTGTGGGGCCTTTACAGGTGGCCCCGCCCCGGCGAGCCATCCACAGCCACCCCCTCTGCGCTTCTTGACAAGGATACACCACTAAGCTAGCATCTTTATTATACCCAACGCCATGTTAGCCGCCCGCACCCTCAAGACGATACTCGCGCCCGCCCTCGTCCTGCTCCCCTCCCCCAACCCAAGCGTCGTGCGCGATATGGCCCGCGACATCGACGACTTGCAACGCGCCGAATGCGAATACCGGGGCATTGCGGCCAGCTTCGACGAACTCACCCGCGCCTATATCCTACAAGTGTACGAAGACGGTCAACTGCTCCGCTGGCAGGCCCAGCCCAGCCCCTACAACCCCGAGACCGAGACCTTGGTCACCGCGGTCTTTACCGCAGCCGGTCCCAAGGCATCCGCTCCCGTGCCCGAGCTGGCCCATCTCCGCACCCAGAGTGGGTTGGCAGGTGCCGGAATCACTTGGCGTTACAGTAAGCTAGCCGCCGTGCGGGTCGCGCCCCACGGCGACTTGGCCCACGACGCCATGGCCGTGTTTAGAGCCACGGTTGACGACTTTGTCGAGCGCATGGTGTACGCGCCCACCGGCGGCGCACTGCGCACTGCCCCCACTCCCAGCGCCCCAGTGTTGGCCCGCGTCGAGGCCGGCGCAGTCCTGCTCGTCGAGGAAGAGCGAGCGGGCTATGTCCGCGTGCGCCAGCCGCCAGCGTCTGCGGCCGGGTGGCTGGAGTGGACGCAAGTGCGAGCGGTTGAGGAGACCGCCCAGTGAAAGCGGTCTTTTGCGCTCTAGTGCTGTGCGCCTGTCGGGGCGCGCCGCCCGATCTGCGCACGATCGAGATCGTGCGCGGCGATTTTGCAGTGACGCACTTTGAGGGAGGCGAGGTGCGAGCGGCCAGCGGCGAAGTCGTAGCGTCGCCGCGGATCGGCGGCCGGCTCAAAATCGTTCACCTCTGGCCCGAGGGCGAGCAAGTGGATGTCGGCGACTTGATCCTCCAGTTCGACCCAGCCGAATTTGAACGGGAGATGCTCGACCGCGAGGGGCAGCTCGAACAGGCCCATTCCGACTTCACCAAGGCCAAGGCCGAGCGCGAGCAACGCCTAGCCGACATCAAGCGCAAGATCCAGCAGCGGCAGGCCGAGCTCAAACTCGCCGCGCTCAACCAAGAACGCCAGCAGTTCGCCTCGACCATCGACCAAGAGCAAGGGCGCATCAATTTGCAAAAGGCCCGGCGCGCCGTGGTGGAAGCGCGGCAGGAGTCCACAGCCCAACAAGTGGTCAATCGCGTGGATTTTCGCAAGCACGAGCTGAACATCGCCCGTAGGCAGGAGCGCTACGAAAGGGCGCGGCGCGATTACGAACGCACTAGCATCTATGCGACCAAACCGGGTATTGTGGTCTATCGCAAAATCTGGAAACCAGGTACCGATGAGGAGGGCAAAGTTGCGGTCGGCGACCAAGTCTGGGGCGGCCGGGCCTTGCTCGAAATACCCGATTTGCGCAAGATGCAAGTGCTGTGCCTGATCGGCGAAATGGACATCGAGCGCGTGCGCGTCGGCCAGCGGGCTTACATCCGGCTCGAAGCCTTTCCCGGCCCGGTCTTTAATGGAGTGGTGTCCGAACTAGCGCCCATGGCCTCGCCCCAGCCCGGTGCGCCGGATATCCGCGTCTTCGAGCTGGTCATCGACATCGCCGAGCAAGACGAGCGGCTCAAGCCGGGCATGTCCGCGGAGGTCGAAATCGTCATCGAAACCGTCCCTGAGGCCCTCTCAGTGCCGCTGAATGCCCTCTTCGAGCGGGGGGAGAGCCTCGTCGCTTTCCGCTTCGCCAACGGAAAATTCGCGGAAGTGCCCGTAGTGATCGGGCACAAAAATGCCACCGCGGCGGTCGTTACCTCTGGCTTGGCCGAAGGCGATATCGTCGCCCTGCAAGACCCCAATGCGCGCTGAAGTGGAAAAGCTCATGACACAGATCAAACGCCTATGGTGGCTCCTCTGCCTACTCTTAGCCGTCGTCCTAGGCGGAGTCTGGCTTGGTGGGCACTTGATGCACGACGAAGCCGAATCCTCCATCCCCACCTATCCAGTCCAGCAGGGCGAATTCGTCATCAAACTCAAGCTCAAGGGCGGCGAGTTGGAAGCGGTAGAGGCTGAAAACGTCGTTGCGCCCCGCGTTCGCGGCCAGCTCAAAATCGTCGAGTTGTTTCCCGAAGGCGAGCAAGTCGCAGTCGGTGACTTATTGGTGCAATTTGAACAGACGGATTTTCACAAGCGGGTCATGGACGACGAACAGGAGGTCGAGTCCGCTAAGGCCGACCTAGAAAAAACGCTAGCCACCCAAAAGGCCGAAATCGCCAGGCTCGAAGCCGACATTGCCAACGAGGAGGCCAATTTGCGCTTGGCCGAGCTAACAGTCGAGCGCATGGTCTTTGAGGCTACCGTGCAAAAGGAAGAAGCCGAAATCGAGGCCCACAAAGCCAAGCTGAGCCATCAGCAGGCCATCGAAAAGCTGGCCTCGCAAAAAATCGTCAACGCCGCTGAAGTCAAAAAGCGCCAACTCAACATCGAACGCCAAGAGCGCGATTTGAAAAAGTCGCGCGACGATCTGGCAAGCACGACCATCAAAGCCGAAAAGCCCGGTTTAGTCGTGTACGGCAAGGTGTGGAAGGGCGAGCGGCCGGAAAAAATCCGCGTCGGCGACGAGATATGGGGCGGCGTCAACGTCATTTCGCTGCCCGACCTCTCCCACATGCAGGTCAAAACCTACGTCAACGAGGTCGAGGTCGATAAGCTCGACACCGGCCAAGTCGCCACCATCAAGCTCGATGCCCTGCCCGAACCCACATTTCACGGTAAAATCAAGAGCATTGCCTCGCTCGGGCGCGAGAAGGAAGGCGAAAAAAACGTCAAAGTATTTGACGTAATCATCCAGATCGAAGAAGAAGACATCCGCCTCAAACCCGGCATGACCGCCACCTGTCACGTCGTCGTCGAGACCATCCCACCTAGGCCAGCGGCCGCTCCAGATTCCGTGCAACGCGAGGCCACCGCTGAGGTCGCTAGTGCCGCACCCATGCCCCTCTACATCCCCCTAGACGCGGTCTTTGAGAAAGATGGGCGCACCCTCGTCTATCGTCTATTGGGCGGTCAGCCCGAGGAACGGGAAGTGAAGCTAGGCCAGAAAAACGAGGACTTCATCATCGTCGAGGAAGGGCTGGCACCCGACGATCGCATCGCCCTGCGCGACCCGCTCCAAGCGGCCGACGCCAGCGGCCTCATAGAGGAGGCCGACGCCTTGCCCCCTCCCCAAGCGCACTAATGGATCTACGCGAAACCGCCTCTTTGAGCCTAGTCGGCCTGCTCTCGCACAAGCTGCGGACCCTGCTGACCATGCTCGGTATCATCTTCGGCGTGGCCGCGGTCATTGCCATGCTCTCCATCGGCGAGGGCGCCAAGCAGGAATCTCTCGAACAAATCCGTCAGATGGGCATTAGCAACATCATCGTCCAGCACTGGCAAAAAGAAGCCGACGAGGAGACCGAAGGCAGCGACAGCGACCAGAATCGCTCTCCAGGCCTGACTTGGGACGATGCGCGGTCCATTGTCCGCATCTGCCTTTTGGCGGACTATGTCACCCCTCAGCGCGAGATCAAAGTCAAAGCCCAAGCTCAAGGCCACACTTTCCGCACTATGGTGGTGGGTACGACCCCCGACTATCTGACTGTGCTCGACGCCCACATGGGCAGTGGGGTCTTTTTTTCTACCGAGGACCTGAACACCGCCAAGCGCGTCTGCGTGTTGGGAGCAGACGCCAAGCGGGCGCTGTTCTTTTTTGACAATCCCTTGGGCGGCCGGGTCAAAATCCGCAACCAGTGGTTTACGGTCATCGGCGTGCTCGAAGACAAGGGCGCGGCTGGCGGCAAAATCGGCGGCGTGCTCGAAGTGCGCAACACCGACGAGGACATCTACGTCCCGCTGACGGCCCTGCTCAACCGCTTCCACCGAGAGCCGAGTGAGTCCGAGCTGACCCAAATCACCGTCAAGATCCCCAACTCCAACCAATTGCCAGAGGCCGCGGCCATCGTCCGCACCATCCTCAACCGGCGGCATCGCGGCGTCGAGGACTTCAAGATCGCCATTCCCGAAGAGCTGTTGCGCCAAAGCCAGAAAACGCAGCAGATCTTCAACATCGTCATGGGCTGCATCGCCGGCATCTCCCTGTTGGTCGGCGGCATCGGCATCATGAATATCATGTTGGCCTCAGTACTCGAGCGCACGCGCGAAATCGGCCTCCGCCTCGCCTTGGGCGCGCGGCAGCGCGACATCCTCGCGCAGTTTTTGATCGAATCGCTGTTGGTCAGCCTGATCGGTGGCCTGATTGGGGTAGTGCTGGGCTACGCCATCCCGGAAGCGATCACTTTGTACGCGGGCTGGCGCACCATCGTTCAGCCTTGGACGATTGCCCTCGCCTTTGGGGTCTCGGCCGCGGTCGGCATTGGTTTCGGCATCTACCCAGCCCACCAAGCCGCCCTCCTCAACCCCATAGAAGCCCTGCGCTACGAATAGTAGGGGGCGGTTTGAAACCGCCCCCTACTTTGACGACAGCCGCCGCCTGACCTTACTTACTTACCCCACCCGCAAGCGAGGAGGTCGCATGATCCGCTTTAAGAAAGAAGCGATCGAACAGATGCTCGAAGAGCGCAAACCAGAAATCAACCTGACCACCTATCAGCACATCAAAAAGGCCATCGACCAAGGCACGGAGGGCATGGACCCGTACACCCTGTCCAATATATGCCGGGACCTCAAGTGCCTGCCCACTGACATCGTCGAATATGTCTGAGGGCCTGATTGCAGCTTACAAGTCTCTGTACCCACGCTCAGGCGCGTCTCAATGCAGGCCATAGGCCGCCATCTGCTCGTCGATCTCTACGGCTGCGACCGCGCACGGCTCGACGACCCAGATTATATCGCAGCCGAGCTGCAGGCCGCCGCCAAAGCGGCTGGCACCCGCGTCTTGGGCACTGCATTCCATCGTTTCATTCCGGGGGGGGTCACCGGCGTGCTCATCGTCCAGGAGAGTCACTTGGCCGTCCACACGTGGCCCGAGCGCGGTTATGCCGCTCTCGACCTCTTTACTTGCGGCCACCAGACAGACCCGTGGGCAGCTTATCAACGGCTCAAATGCGCCTTTGGCGCGACGCGAGACAATGTAGTGGAAGTCAGCCGAGGGTTGCACGCGGGTGAGTGAGGCTCCTCACCCTGCAAATCCCTACATCCCATCCGGTGCGTGCTATTCCTCGCCCTCTAACATGCTGCGCAAGTAGCGCCGGAACGCCTTGGCGCGTTCTTCGACCACGGCCTGTAGCTGCAGGATTTCCTGTTGGCGGGCCTTCAGCTTGTGAATTTTCAGTGCGACTTCGGCAATCGACGATTCGAGATCAAATTCGGCCAAGGGCTCGTCTTGCCTGAGAAGCCGCACTTGCTCCTGTGGCTGTTCCCCGCTCACCAAAACCCGCTCTTCGGACCGCTGCGCTTTGGCCCGCGCCAGCTCCGCCCTAGCGCACAGTCGGTGCTCGGCCTCTAAGCGACGCAGCAGGTCGGCGTTGGCGCTCCATTCGACCTTGAGGCGGTCGGCGATATCCTCCAATAACTCTTGCTTTTGCTGGATTTCGTCCGGCCCATCTTCTACCTCGATCTTCATCTGCTCGCTGTAGTACAGGTTGGCGCTGTGGATCCCGACCCCGAGCTGTTCCCGTGCCTCCTGATAGAGCGTCAGTTGGGCTGACAGGCCCCGGTCTGGTTGCTCGGCCAACTTCTGGATGAGCACGCCGATTTCCCAGTCATAAGCGAGGCACAAGCGCTCGGCCAAACTATCCTGCCGCGCTTCTAAAGCCACCAACTTCCACTCGATCTCAACCATGTGCTGCACCAACCTAAGCGAGGAGCGCAGAGCTTCCGGCAGCGCCGCGGAATTCGCTGCACTCAGCCTCAGGCTGTCGATGCGAGCCGACAGTGCTTCAGCTTCGGCCGCAACCCGCAAGCGCTGGCCGGCGAGGGAATCGCGTTGGCTTTCCAAGGCGCGGTATTGGGCCTTTAGGTCGCCCAGACTTACCGAATCTCCATGCGCGGATCCGGGCAGCGCAAATCCCAAGACTAACAAAAGAACAAAAGAACTTTTCATCGCTAATCTATACCGTATTTGTCGAGCTTGTAGTACAGGGCACTAGTCTTAATCCCCAAAAGCGAAGCCGCCTTGGTCTTGACGTGATCTGCTTCCTCCATCGCCCGAGCGATTAAGTCGCGCTCCACCGCGTCGAGGCGTTCGTTGAGTAGTAAGCCCCCGTCGTCGGAAGCCTCCTCGTTGGGCACCCCCTCGTTGGGCATCCCCTCGTCAAAGGTCAGCGGCAGATCGTGGTAGCCGATTTCCTCGCCGTCAACTAACACCATCGTGCGCTCGATAATGTTTTCCAGCTCGCGCACATTGCCCGGCCAAGGGTAAATTTTCAAGCCGGCTAGGGCTTCTTCGGTTAGACGCTTGGGCGGGATGTTCATTTCCCCACATTTTTTTTGCGTAAAGTGTTTCACCAACAGCTCAATGTCCTCTCGCCGTTCCCGCAGCGGCGGCAAGGTGAGAGGGATGACCTCCAGCCGATAGAAGAGATCCTCGCGGAAGGAGCCCTCTTTGACCATGCGCTTGAGCGGCCGGTTGGTGGCCCCCACCACCCGCGCATCTACGTGGAGCGGCTGCTCGCCTCCTACGCGGTCGAACTGCTTTTCCTGCAACACCCGCAACAGCCGAACTTGGGTCTCCAAAGGTATATCGCCGATCTCGTCTAAAAAAATCGTCCCTCCCTCGGCCAATTCAAACTTTCCCTTCTTGCTCCGCACCGCGCTGGTAAAAGCCCCTCGCTCGTGCCCAAACAACTCGCTTTCAACCAACCCAGTCGGCAGGGCACCACAGTTGACCTTGACGAACGGGCCTTTGCTGCGGCTGCTCTGGTAGTGGATGGCGCGGGCGACCAACTCCTTGCCGGTGCCGCTTTCCCCATAGATGAGCACCGACGACGATGACGACGCCACCTTATGCACTCGCTCGCGCACAGCCTTGATCTGCGGAGATTGGCCGACGATCTCGCCGAAGTTGTAGCGGCTGTCGATCTCTTCACGCAGGTAGCGGTTTTGCTCGAATAAGTGCTCCCAGTCCTGCAACTTGGCCTCGGCTTCTCGGCGGAGGGTTTGGGCTTCCCGCAATTTG
The DNA here is from genome assembly GCA_028875335.1 of Gemmatimonadota bacterium. The sequence continues at coordinate 4,770 of JAPPEF010000122.1, read as the reverse complement.
GTTTGGGCTTCCCGCAGCTTGGTCCGATAGTCAAGCCGCTTATTGACTTTCAGCCACAGTTCATCGGGCAGGAAGGGTTTGACGATAAAGTCGATCGCCCCCCGCTCCATCGCCTCTACAGCCAACTCCCGGGTGTCGTAGGCTGTCATCATCATCACATCGGTATCTGGTGCTTGGCGCTGTACCGCCTCCATCACCGCCAAGCCGTCCATCTCCTCCATGCGGTAGTCGGTAATGACCAAGTCAAAAGGCTCGTCCTTCATCCGCGCCAAACCCTCGCGACCGCTCCCTGCGGCAACGGCTTGATGCCCCATTTTGTTCAAGCTGAGCACCAGCCCGTCGCCAAGGCTTTGGTTGTCGTCGACAATCAGAATCCTGCCCATGATACCCTATCTTTGGACTGCGGCAGGCGCATGCGGCACACCGTGCCTACACCTTGCCGACTGTCTATCTCGATCCAGCCGCGGTTTTTCTCAACCGCCAGTGCCACCAGCGCCATCCCCAAACCCGATCCCTTTTCTTTGGTCGTAAAGAAAGGCTCAAAAAGGCGCGCCTGCACCTCTTCCGACATACCCGGACCATCGTCAGCCACCTCGACGACGACCCCCTCGCCTTCGGCCGTGGCCCGCACCGTCAAATGCCCACCATCGCGCATGGCTTGCACGGCGTTCTTCATCAGGTTGACTAGCGCCCGCTCCATCTGTTCGGCGTCGATGTAGCACACTAAGTCGGGCGCGACGTGTTCCTCGTAGCGGATGCCCACCGCCTGCATTTCCGGGGCCAGCAGGAAGGCCGCGTCGGCCACCAGCGGTGCTAGTGCGGTCGGTTGCGGCTGCGCCGGCGCTGGCCGGGCGAATTCGATAAACTCGGAAATTACGCCATTGAGCCGGCGCACTTCCTCGATGACCTTCTCGATGTGTTGCTTGCGCTCGTCGCTGGCGGGCAAGTCACCGGCGATCAGGCCGGCGTATAGATCAATGCTGCCCAGAGGGTTGCGGATCTCGTGGGCAACGCCGCCCAGCATGAGGCGCAGTTGAGCATCGCGGGCGACCAGCTTGCGCCGCATCTCCTCCATGGTCTCGCCCAAATAGCCGATTTCGTCGTCGGACGTGGTGACTATCTCTTGGTCCATGTTGCCCCGGCCGATTTCGCGCGCGGCCTCGACCAGCCTTTGGATAGGCCGCGTCAGCGTCCGCGCCAATCCCCACGCCACCCCGACGGTAAGCAATGCACCCAACCCGGCAAAAATTAGCACCGACCGCCCGAAGACGCGGATGGAGTCCACAAACCCAGCTCCGATCTCGACCCCGACGGCCGCGACGACCTCGCCGTCGTGAAAGATCGGGGCGTAGCCCGTCATGTACGGGACATCGCCGTCGTAAAAAAGTACCGAATGCGCGGTATGGCCCTTCCAAACTCTCTCCAACTCCCGGCGGTGGAAGAGCAATTTGGGGTACTCGCGGCCAATGGGCATTAGGCCATCCGTGTCGAGCAGCGAGCGGTACTCGCGGTCGAAAACGAAGATGTGCCGGGCACCAACCCCTTGTTCGGCGCGCTGCAATTTAAGCACTAGGTTCCGATAGAGAATGGAGTGCTCGCGGCCCTCGTGCAAATAGTGCAGCACGCTGCCGGATAGCTTCGTGCTCACCAGCGTGGCAACCGATACGAGGTGGTTGCGCATCTGACGCTCCAAGCTGCGGTCCGTCAGCTCGAAGAGCACCCAGCCCGATAGTCCCACGACGACCATGACCAGCAGCACGAAGCTCAGGATCAGCTTGTGGCCGATCCGCGTCCGCGGACGCTCGCCGGAGGTGGGCTTGCCCTTGGTCATTTGGACAGACTCGACAAATTGGCGCATCCTATTTAGTAATGTACCGTGTTAAAAACAGACGAACAAGCGAAGTAGTGGTTCTCGTTCTCAGCAAAAGGAATATCCCATGAAATATCTCATATTAGCCGCTTGTTGCTTTCTGCTAGCCTGCGGCGACTCTGACGACGACCAAGGCGAGGTGACCGTCCACTTCAACCACACCGTCGCCGGTGCCGACCTCAAACACGAGGAGATACTCTACACCAATGCCGCGGGCAACGAATATGGCGTCACTCGCCTAGAATACATCGTCTCCGATATCGCCTTGGAAACGACCGGGGGCAAGCGCGTCGAGCTGGCCGAATTCCACTATCGCAACGCCTTTGTGAGCGCGACCCGCAGCGTTTCGGCCAAGGTGCCCGGTGGCGAATACACGGTTCTGCACTTTACCTTTGGCATCGACGGCGCTAAAAACGAGACCGGCGCGCTGCCGAGCGTCGATCACTTCAACAACATGGCTTGGCCGGCTCCCATGGGCGGCGGCTACCACTACATGCGCATGGAGGGCCTCTTCCGCACCGACGACGGCGAAGGGGCCTTTGTCACACATACCGGGCCGACGGGTGGGGAAGACTTTTCGTTTGCCGTCTCCCTGCCGCTTTCCCTAACCGTCAGCGGCGACGAGTGGGCTATCGTCGTGGTGATGGACCTCAACGAGTGGTACGACGCGCCATCCCTGTACGACTTCAACGGTCGCGGTGGGATTATGGGCAACGCCGACGCGCAATTGACCTTGCAAGGCAACGGCGCTACCGTCTTTTTCCTAGGCCCCATCGGGCACCCCGACCACGTCGGCCAAGGTCACGGGGAAGAGGAAGTCGAACAAGACCAAGCAGCGCAAGATCACGACGAACACGTAGAGGAATAATCCATGGGGCTTAGGGCACTGATCCTGCTAGGGCTAGTCGCCTGCGGCAAAGACGCAGGCGTACCCCCTGCCCCTCCGCCTGCTCCAACTCCCTACGAACTGGTCGTGCCGGTGGGATTTCCCGCGCCGGAAATCCCACCGGACAATCCCCTAACCATCGAGGGCATCGCCCTCGGCGAGCGGCTCTTTGCCGATCCGATCCTATCCGTCGACAGCACCATAGCCTGTGCCTCGTGCCACCTGTCCGACCACGCCTTCTCCGATCCACGGCCCTTTAGCCAAGGCGTCGGCGGCATCACCAGCCGCAACTCCATGCCGCTTTTTAACTTGCTCTGGAGCCCGTCCTTTTTCTGGGACGGACGCGCCGCCAGCCTCGAAGACCAAGCCCTCGAACCCGTGCAGACGCCCGTGGAAATGGGCGAAGATTGGGACCGCGTGGTGGCCAAACTGGAGCGCCACCCCGAATATCCCGCGCTCTTCGCCCGCGCCTTTGGCGACGCGCCCATCGACCGGCGGCTTGTCGTCCAAGCCATCGCCCAATTTGAGCGCACCCTCATTTCGGCGGACAGCAAGTACGACCGCTGGTTGGCCGGTCAAGCGGAGTTTACCCCAGAAGAAGAACGGGGCTTCATCCTCTTCCACAACGAGGAGGGCGACTGCTTCCACTGCCATGTCGCGCCGCTTTTCACCGACAACGAGTTCCACAACAACGGGCTGGACCTCGATCCCCCGGATGAGGGGCTGGCCGCGCTCACTGAGAAACGCTTTGATCGCGGCAAGTTCAAGACGCCAACCCTGCGCAACATCGAATACACTGCGCCGTACATGCACGATGGCCGCTTCCAAACCCTTGAAGAAGTCATCGAGCACTACGACTCCGGCTTTCACCGCACAGTCCTCACCGACCCCCTGTTACTCGTCCGGCTCAACCTCGACCTGACTCCAGCCGACAAACGTGCCATAGTGGCCTTTTTGAAAACCCTTTCCGACCCTCAATTCCAAGCCCCGTGACGCCTGTTACTTTTCTCTTGATTAAGTTTCAGAATTTCGTATAATACAAGCACTTATGCACAAAATCAGTACCGATTTAACTCCTCAGCTAGCGAGGTTTTAGTGGCCACCATAACCAAGAAAGATCTAGCGCGGTCGGTAGCCGACACGCTCGGCTGCAAAAACAACCTGACTTTGCAAATGGTCGATAGCCTCTTCGAGGCCATGCGCGAAACGCTTATCGAGGGGAACCGCATTGAAATCAGAGGCTTCGGCGTCCTCGAAGTCAAAGACACCAAGCCCAAACCCGCTGCGCGCAATCCGCGCACCGGCGAGGTAGTGTACGTGCCCGCCCGCCGCAAGACGCACTTCAAGCCGGGCAAACAGCTCAAAGAAGCCCTGCACGACACCCGCTCCGCCACCGACCAAGCCGCGCCAGACCCCGGCGGCTCTTGGTCTTCCTAATATCGTTGGAAATTCGTCCCGAAAAATTAAAAGCCGACTCATTGCGAGTCGGCTTTTATTGTATGTGCGTTGGCCTTGCACTGCTAGCTTCCGGCGTCCGCGCCGAGCAACGCCTGCACATCGGCGCGGACCCGCGCATCGAACTGCTCATTACAGTCCAACTCCTCAGCCAGTATCGCTATCTGACGCCCTATCGAGTAGATTACGCGGAGGATCTCGTCACCCACTTCTCGCGCTATCCGCCCCAGCAGGCCGTCGCCTTTTTTCGCAGCCTGAGCTTGGATACGGGATGGTCCGATGCCTACCCAACCGCCATGCTCTACCTATCCGATCCACCCGTATTAGAACCAACCCAACCCATTCCCCCCCATATCTATCGCGCCTTTCGCGGCGAGGAAAATTTTACGCGCTTCGTCCACGCCTTGCGCAACTTTGCTCGCCAGACCCAATTCAACCACTTCTTCGCCCGCAGCCAAAAGCTCTATCAGCTCCTCGAGGCGCGTCTCCGCGAGGAACTGGCTAGTGCCGACCCCACCGGCGAAGTCGAGGCCTATTTCGGCACTCGCCAAATCAGCTA
>JAPPEF010000383.1 GCA_028875335.1 Gemmatimonadota bacterium | reverse complement strand
GGACCGAGTGGGAAATAGAAATGCTCTACGATCTCGTAGATGCCCGCTACGGCGACCAGCGGTTCACGGTCGTGACGACTAACCAGCCCCTTGACGAATTCAAGGATCTCGCCAAAGGCCGCATCTACTCGCGCCTAGTAGAGATGTGCCGTCTCATCCCCATGGATGGCCCTGATTATCGGATGCACCTCAATGAGTGAGATAAGCTGGGAACGCAGCGATGGACGCCGGCCCAATCAATTGCGACCGGTGCAGATCTCTCCGAGGTACCTGAAAACGGCGGCTGGATCGGCTCTGATCGAAATGGGCGATACAAAGGTGCTCTGCACGGTATCGCCCGTCGATGGGGTGCCGCCCTTTCTGGTGGGAACCGGCAAGGGCTGGCTGACCGCCGAGTACAGCATGCTGCCGGGTTCCTCTGCGCGCCGAGTAGCCCGCGAATCCAATAGCCGGGCGCGGGAAATTCAGCGTCTGATCGGTCGGTCGCTGCGATCTGTAGTGCACTTGGAGCAAATAGGCGAGCGAACACTGTATGTCGATTGCGATGTCATACAGGCAGATGGTGGAACGCGCACAGCCTCAATAACGGGGGCTTATGTGGCTTTAGTAGAGGCGTTGCAGACGCTGCAAGGCGATGTACTCGTAGATCAGGTTGCCGCCGTTAGCGTGGGGATAGTGGAGGATCAGCCCCTATTGGATCTGTGCTATGAGGAAGATAGCCGCGCCGAAACTGATATGAACGTAGTTATGACCGGCTCGGGGGGGATCGTCGAAGTCCAAGGCACGGCTGAGGGGCGTCCCTTTACCCGCACTCAGGCCGTCGAACTGATCGACTTGGCAGCTATAGGCATAGAGCGTCTACTGGCCGTGCAACAGTCTGTTTTAAGCGCACTTACGGGAGCTTAGGGGTTGAGAGAAATTGCTTGACAGGTTTTGTGACCCCGGCTAAGTTATAACACATCTTTAGTTTAGTTTAATGCACGTGTAGCTTTCCTTTTCCTCCCCACTCTATAACGAAGAGGATGGTTTCATGGCGGGAATGACTAAAGCTCCATTTTGGGATATGGAAGATTGCCTCGGGAGTTATCTGGCCGAAATTGCCCATTCCAAGCCTCTCTCCCCGGCCGACGAGGTCAATCTAGCGCGGAAGATCAAGCAAGGGGATGAGGATGCCCGTAATAGATTAGTCGAAGCGAATTTGCGCTTTGTGGTCAGCGTGGCAAAGGAATACCAAAATCGCGGCGTTCCCCTTGCCGATTTGGTCAGTGCTGGGAATATGGGATTGATCACCGCCGCTGAGCGTTTTGACGAAGACAAGGGGTTTAAATTCATTTCCTATGCAGTGTGGTGGATCCGTCAAGCCATCCTACAGACGCTGGCCGAACAGTCGCGCACAGTCCGCTTGCCGCTAAATAAAATCGGCTTGCTCTACAAGATATCAAAGGCGTCTCGCATCTTGCAGCAAGAGCGCATCGACGATCCCCACCCGGAAGCTATCGCCGAGCAACTCGAGGTTCCAGTTGAAGAGGTTAAAGAGACCTTGCTGTGCGGTCGCTCAATGCGGTCGCTAGACGCGGCCTTTCTCGGTGAAGAGGACCACAGCTTGCTCGACGTGCTGCCGGATGAGCGCCAAGAGTCCCCTGAAAACCAAGTGATGCGCGGCTGTCTGCGCGGGCAGATCGACTCGGCCCTAAGCCGGCTCATCGGGCGCGAGGCCGAAATTCTCCGCCTCTACTTTGGCTTGAACGGAGAAGAGCCCATGACCTTGGACCAGATCGGCATGCGCTTTGGGCTTACGCGCGAGCGAGTCCGGCAAATTAAGGAGAAAGCGCTGCACCGCTTGCGGCACCCCAGCCGTTGCGATCATCTGCGCACCTATAGCCGCGCTTGAAGACGACCCCCAACAGGCTCCCCTGCTCCCCAAAAGTCGCAGGAGTATGCCATGCCAGAAGATGCAGTTGAGGAGGATCTGCTGAATTCCATAGACGAAGTTGACAATCAGATCAAAAATTTTCGCCAGCGGGTGCGGGCCGTTTTGGACGCTGCCCAGGCCGAGGGAACGCGGCGCAACGAAAAGGAAGGGAGCGCGAGGAGATAAGCGGCGCGTGGATTTACCAAAGAGGGGATGGCTTGGCTGTCCCCTCTTTTAATTTGTTTGCAATCAAATGGAGAGGACCGAAATGGACAAATGGGCAACAGGCATATTTACCTCTATCGACGAGGGCTTGGGGGCCGGATTGGATTCGGTGAAGGATCTAGGGGTCTCCACCGTGCATTTGCACGCGCCAGGTCGCGATTTTCGCACTGCAGAGAAAATCGTGGAAATCAAGGACCAATTCGCCGCGGCCGGGATTGAAATCAGCGTGGTTTTCGCGGGTTTTCCCGATGACGATTACACCACGCCGGAAATCGCTCAGCAAACGGTCGGGCTCGTGCCTTTAGAGCGCCGAGAGCGCCGACTCGAAGAAACCTTGGCCATCGCGGACTTTGCCTCGGCGCTAGGAGTAGATGCCGTCGGCATGCACTTAGGTTTCGTGCCGGAGGAGTCGGACCCGGATTTTGCCGCGGTCGTCGAAGTTGCGCGCACGGTGTGCGATCACTGCCGGGGACACGGGCAGTATTTTCACTTGGAAACCGGTCAAGAGACCGCCGACGAACTGCTCGCCTTTCTCGAGGCCGTCGACCGCGAGAACCTCGCAGTCAATTTCGATCCAGCCAATATGATCCTCTACCAAGCCGGCCCACCCCTAGAGGCATTGGATCGGGTGGGGCGCTTTGTCCGCAGCGTACACTGCAAAGACGCCGCGATCGAGCGCCGCCCGGGCCAGCCGTGGTACGAGGATGCGCCGCTTGGCCAAGGCGACGTCAACATCAGGGCCTTCCTCTTGAAATTGCGCGATTTGGGGTACGAGGGGCCGCTGACCATTGAGCGCGAGTACGCCCCGGACCAAGTCGGGGATATCCGCGCGGCCTTACAACTTCTGACCGATCTGCGCCGAGAGATTCTGGGTTGAGCTCGTCGTTGCGGAATTGCTTGGATTTTGCAGTAGATGCGGCTTGGCAAGCGGGCAAGATCACCCTGCGCTACTTCCAGTCGGGCATCCTCGCTGAGTGGAAGGAAGACCTATCTCCGGTGACCGTCGCTGACCGCGAAGCTGAGGCCAAGATACGGGACTTATTGGCCTTAGCCTATCCCGACGACGGAATTGTCGGCGAGGAGTTTGGCCAAGTTGAGGGAAGCTCCGACACGCGTTGGATCATCGACCCCATAGACGGTACAAAATCTTTTGTCCAAGGGGTGCCGCTCTACGGAGTGCTCATCGCGCGGGAAGGGCTCGATGGGGTTGACGTAGGCTGTTGCTATATGCCGGCTCTTGACGAGATGGTATGGGCTGCTAGGGGCGAGGGCTGTTGGTGGAATGGCAGGCGAGCGGCGGTGTCCGCGGTAGCCGAGTTAGGTCAGGCTTGTATCTGTTATACGTCGTGGCCGAGCTTTGCCGAACAGGGCCGCCAACAGGAGTGGCAGAAGCTGGTCACTAGCACTCGGCTGCGCCGGGGATGGGGCGATTGTTACGGCCACATACTCGTGGCCA
>JAPPEF010000092.1 GCA_028875335.1 Gemmatimonadota bacterium | reverse complement strand
CAGCGGTGGAAGCCGCGCCGAGTTGTCTTGCGGTTGCGGCCCGCTATATTTTTTCGCCGGAGATTTTCGCCGCTATTGATGAGATTGAGCCTGGGGTTGGCGGTGAGTTGTGGTTGACCGATGCCATCCGCGTCTTGCTCCAGCGCGGGGCCGAGGTCCGCTGCACACGCCTTGCGAGCGACGAAGCGCGCTACGATATAGGAACGCCGCTCACGTACTATCGGGCCTTTGCGGATTTTGCCTTGGCCGACCAGGAGTTCGGCGCGGCGTTTCGCGCCTATCTAGAGGACAAATTGGCCTAGGCATACGCAATGAAAGTAAAGCTCGACTATGGCCGCGACGGCCTCGAAATCGAAGTGCCCAACTCGGCCGCGGTATTGCAGATGGCTCCGAGTGAGGGACTCGACCGGATCGAGGAGCGGATCGATCACGCGCTGGCCCGCCCGATAGGGACTCCGTCCTTGCGGCGGCTGGCGCGAGGGCGCAAAAACGCCTGCATAGTCATTGCCGATATTACCCGCCCGGTCCCCAACGCCGTTATTTTGCCACCAATGCTGCGGATTCTCGAAGAGGAAGGCATCGCTCGCGAGGATCTTACTCTGTTGGTCGGCACTGGCCTGCACCGGCCCAACGAAGGCGAGGAATTGGTACAGCTCGTCGGGGCTGACATCGCCCGCAACTATCGCATTGTCAACCACACCGCCCGCCGCCGCGAGACTCTGACGTATCTGGGGGAAACCTCGGGGGGTGCCCCAATATGGATCGCCGCGCTTTATGTAGAGGCCGACCTGAAAATCGCTACCTCGCTGATCGAGCCGCACTTGATGGCTGGGTACTCGGGTGGCCGCAAGGCCATTTGCCCGGGATTGATGGGCATTGAGACGATGCGCGTCCTACACGGCCCCGAATTGTTGAGTCACCCTCGGGTGTGCGAAGGCTCTATTGAAGGAAACCCCTTCCACCGCCAAGCCCTTGAAGTGGCGCAGCGCGCTGGCGTCGATTTTACATTTAATGTGGCCATGAACGACCAGCGGCAAATCACCGGTCTGTTCTGCGGCGACCTAGAGAAGGCCCATGCCGAAGGGGCCCGCTTCGTCGAGCAGCAGAACGGCGTCTTGGTTGACGAGCCGGTTGACATCGCCGTCACTAGCAGCGCTGGCTGGCCGCTCGACCTGACGTTTTACCAAGCCGTCAAGGGTCTGACGGCGGTGTTGCCAATCGTCAAAGAGGGTGGGACGATCCTCATTGCTGCCCGTTGCGCCGAGGGTTTGGGCAGTGCGGAATTTGTAGAGATGCTATTAGGCGCATCCGGTGCCGCCGAATTCTCGGACCGCCTTGCGGACTCCGATTTCTTCGCCATTGACCAATGGCAATTACAAGAGTTGTGCAAGGTACTCGACAAGGCAGAGGTTATGTTCTACTCGGAGGGGATTGATCCTCAGTACCGCGACAAGGTGTGGGTTGAGGTCATTCCCTCTGTGGAGCAAGGGCTAGCTGCGGCGCTAGCGCGGCACGGTATCGGGGCGCGCATAGCGGTCGTGCCCCAAGGCCCTTACGTACTCACGCAAACCAAAGGAGAGCACTGATGTCCGCTAGACACAGGTGGTTTTTGCGAGGGGGACTTGCTTTGTTGGCCGCGCTGTACTGGGGGGCAGACGGAAGGGCGGCTGTGGTGCCGATTATGGGGTTGGGCGATCAAAAGGAAGAGGAGGAAGCTTCAAAGGATTCGGTAGTCAGCGACAGCGCCATTTCGGAGGGGCTGAAGCAGCGGCTGCTCTTCATGCCCTTTCGCGACAAGTCGAAATACAAGGGCGAGTGGGACATATACTCGGCCATACCCCGAGGCTTGGCCGATTCGCTACGCGGCAGTGCCTTTTTCAGCACCGTGTCCATTGATTCGGCACTCGTGCGATTAAAAAAGAAAGAATTGCAGGGCAAGGTCGATGTAGCGCTCGCTTTGGCCATTGGCCGCGAGGTGGACGCCGACTACGTCGTCTTGGGGCAGATCGACGAGATGAGTATGAAGCGCTTTCGCGCCACCGTGCCCATCGGCGGATATCGCAGCTATCAGGGTCTGACCACGGTGCGGCTGTATCCCTATAAGGTCATAGACGGGGAAGCAGCCGGCGAGGTGCTGCGGGAAGTAGCTGAGGACAGCAAGCGCTATGGGATCACCAATCCGGCGGCCTTCGTGCCACTGGAAAAGGAGTACTTTCTCTTGGGGCAGATGGAGTGGGGGAGCGAGGAATTCCACAATACCTTGCTAGGCAAGTCGGTGGGTCGATGTCTAGATCACTTGGCCGCCGGGCTGGATAGCCTCATCCAACCTCCGGCCGCACTCAAGGTCTCCGAGCCGAAAATCATAGAAGTGGTGGCTGACACGGTGCAGGCTGATACAGGGGAAAACGGCCAATCTGTGCGAGTGCGATTGAGCGCTTATATTAATGTGGGATTAGCCGATTCAGTGCAGAAAGGCAACAAGTACGGCGTGTGGGACAAGGGGCGGGAACTGAAAGATCCAGATACCGGCGAGGTGTTGGGAAAGTCCCTGCCGCGCCGGGTCGGCGTCGTGCAAGTCGAACAGGTGCTCAGCCAACACCTGTCGCTGGTGAGGATTCTGCAAGGGGAAGACGCCGTGCAAAAGGATTACGGGATTCGCGCCGAATAGGGTCGATATGAACGCACTACGAACGACATGGACGATGTGTCTGATCTTACTCTTGGTCGCAGCGAGTGAAGTTGGCAGCGGCGAGATTCTGGTCCTGCCTGAAGATAGCCGCGTATTCTACGTCTTCTCGCACGATAGAGCTCCGCAGCGCCAGCGGGTCTTGCAGCTATGGCGGCAGTTTAGCGCCCAAGATGCTGAGCAGCGGTTTATCGCCATAGCCCGTGACGGGCAGATGCTAGCGGCGGTTGAGGGCCTGACCCTATGGTCGACCGCCATGGCCGCGCAGTCGCCGGAGGTTCCCGCGTACATCAAGGCGCGTCTGGACGCCGACGGGGATTATTTCGCAGCCGTAGATTCCGAGGGCACTTTGCATTTGGTCGGCCTGGGCCAGAGCCTACTGCAACCTTTGTCTACGGAAGTGGACGAAAGCACTTGGGGCAAGGTAAAGGACCTGTTCAGATAGCACCATGCCCGCAGAGCCTGAGCATAGCGACTTTTCCATCAAGCGCATTGATGCCTTCGCCTGCGGCGCTCGTCTGCTCGCGGCAGGTGCCATGCGCTATCACCGCTTGGCGGTCGAAGGCGGTCGCAATCTGCCGTGCGAGGGGCCGGCCCTGATTTTGCCCAAGCACTGCGCGTATCGCGACATTCTGCTCGAAGGAGTCTTGTTGTACAGATTCACCCGGCGCTATGCCAACTACATTATGAAGGTTGGTTTGTGGGGGGTGCTAGAGTTGATGGGGGGGGTCAAAGTGGTGAGACCGAAAGACATTAGGCGGATCGCAGATCGGGAGCAACGCCGCGCTGAGATTCGGCGCGCGCGCGCGGCCAACCAACAGATGCAAGACTATTTAGATGGGCTGTACCAGCGCGGGGAATTGGTCGTCTCACACCCGGAAGGCATGCGCTATCAAGACAAGTTGGGGCCGCTGCAAAAGGAAGTAGTCGAGCATCTGGTACAGGCCGAAGAGCGGTTGGGGATGCACGTGCCGTTGATTCCCATTGGACTGGAGTACGATAGCTACGCTCGGCCTGGGGCGCAGGTGTACTTTCGGGTTGACGAACCGCTCTACGCGGATTCCTTCGCCAATGTTAACGAACTGATGGATCATCTCGGCAATCGCTTGCGAATACTCAGCGGTCTAGCCTGATGGCCGAGTGTGCAATACCCAGTAAGGAGGATACATGTTCAAGCTATCTGCATTGGTTTTAGCCATCGCGATCGCAGGATGCGGCTCGAACCAAGTTAAAATCGAGATCAGGGGCGGGGACGGCCAACTCGTGCGCTTAGACGCCAATGACGTCCAGTACAAATTCAATCACTTGGTCAAAGCCGGAACCTACGTCTTGCCCGAGCCGGACAGCAAAATCGAATTGGGCGGTGGCTCTTATGCAGTCAATGTCGCCGCGGGGGATTATCTGGGGAATGAAGTCTTGCAAGTGGAATCGCCGCCGCTATGGGGCGTGCGGATCTACGAGGCGATCTTCGATATTCCCGCTAGCAGCAATGCCCCTTTCAAACGCGAGGGCACGATCCTCTACGCCTCGACCAAGAAAAACGTCCGCAACTGGGACTTGTTTACCATCAAGGCCGATGGCAGCGACCGCCAGCAACTAACCCATACCCCTGAACCCGAGCAGCATCCCTCTTGGTCGTCCGACGGGAAGAAGATCCTTTTCACCCGCGGCGACGTAATGAGTAACATCGACCTCTACGTCATGGATGCCGATAGCTCTAATGTCGTGCGCCTAACCGAACACCCCGAGCGCGACCAGCGCGGCGTCTTTTCGCCCGATGGCGAGACGATCGCCTTCGTCAGTCAACGCGACGGCGATGTGGCCGTCTGGCTCATGGACGCCGACGGGGCTAACCCGCGGAAGTTGGTTCAAGGCAGCCAGCCTTCGTTTTCGCCCGATGGCGGCCGCATCGCCTTTACTTCTGCGGCCTTCGACGACAACGCCGAGATCTACCTCATCGATCTCGACGGATCGAATCGGACTCGCCTCACCGAGAATCAGCGCAAGCTCGACTTGTTCGCGTCGTTTTCTCCAAAAGGCGACCGCTTGGTTTACAACTCGGAGGAGTTTGGCGGCCAAGAGCTGATGCTCATGCGGCCCGACGGGCAAGGGCAGACCCGCATCTCCATTGCCGAGAAGACCTACGAGCAAGAGCCAGTCTGGTCGCCCGATGGCAAGGGGATAGCTTATGCGGGCAGGATGGGCGACGACGAATACGACATTTACTTGGTCGGAACAGCCGGATTCGACATGGACGAGATGGACGCGCCGCCACTGATGCCCATCAACCTGACCGACAACGACGACCGCGACGATATGTCGCCGAGCTGGCGTCCTTACTGATCTAACATGCAGACGAAGGGGGCTATGGGCGTTTCTTATCTTTATATCGTCCTTGCCCTGGGGCTGGCCCTGCGGCTTGTAAACCTGCAAGCGCCCCTGACCGACAAGCAGGCTTGGCGTCAGACGGACACGGCCGCCATTGCCCGTAATTTTTACGAAGAGGGCTATTCGCTCTTCTATCCGCGCGTCGATTGGCGCGGCACCACCCCTGGATACGTAGAGACAAATTTCCCTTTGTACCCTTTCGTCGTCTCCCTGCTCTATGCCGCAGCCGACGGTTCTTATGAGTGGCTCGGGCGGCTCGTGGCGGCGCTGTGCTCGACTGCGGCCGCGGCGCTGCTCTATTGGCTGGGCCTGCGATTGGGCATGGGGCGGCTGGGCGCGCTTTTAGCTGCTCTGCTCTATTTGCTTTTTCCTATGAGCATCTACTACGGGCGCACCTTTATGCCCGAGGCGCTGATGATCCTTTTGAGCGTGGGCGCGCTTTGGGCTTTCGCTCGGTGGATTGACAGCGGTCGCCGATGGGACTTCGCGCTGGCTGCACTGTTGGCCTCCCTGTGTTTCCTCGTCAAAATACCTACCCTCTATCTCGGTTTTCCGCTGGTCGCCTTAGCGTGGGTTCGCTGGGGGTGGCGCTTCTTCCTCAGGCCCGCGCTTTGGCTCTATCTCGTGCTGGTCCTAGTGCCTTCTATACTCTGGTACTGGCATGCCAACCTGCTCTTTGAGGAAACCGGCCTGACGTTTGGCATCTGGAATCGTTACGGCTATGACAAGTGGGACCACAGCCTGCTTTTTACGGCGGACTTCTACTGGACGCTATTGAAACGCTTCTGGCATAGCGTCTATACGCCTACGGGGGCGGTCCTGGTTTTGGCGGGACTGGCCCTCGCGCCTGTCCAACGGCGCGAGTGGACACTGTGGGTATGGATGGGAGGGTTGGTACTCTACTTCTTTGTCGTCCCCGAAGGCAATCGCAGGCTGCATTACTACCAGTTACCCTTTGTCCCGGTGGGGGCTCTGCTAGCCGGGCGGGTACTCGAAGCCATTATTGAGACAGATGCCGCATCGGTCGGGTGGTGTAGATTCGCGCGGAACTGGAAGTACCGCTGGCGCGTCGCTTTGGTATGTACGCTGGTCGTTGGGGTCACCGCCTACAGTGCTTGGGCGGTTGGACCGTATTACGCACAGCCCAACAATTGGCACAATTACTACCAGAGCTGCCATCTGGTGGGCCGGATAATCGACGCCAAGTTGCCGCAGGATGCGCTGCTGGTCATCGGCGACGAGGACGAAAACACCGGAGTGCCGCACCGGTCGCAAAGCCCGACCTTGCTCTATTACTGCCATCGCAAGGGATGGCAAATAACTCCGCCCGAATTTGCGCCAGAGCAGCTCGACAGCCTCGCGGCCGAGGGTGCAGACTATTTTCTAGTCGCGGCTGGCTTCGCCGTGGATAACGAGCCTTTTTGGCAAGATCTCTTGCGCCGGGGCGTGACGACCCCTTCAGCGCACCCGCGTCAGTGGCACGACAGAGCAGAGTTCATGCGCTTCGTTACCCGGCAGCCAAGAAAGGATCGTCACTTCATTCTCGTATCCCTTGCAGCCGACGGCGAATAGTTGACAGCGGCCGAGGGCCTACATATTATGGCTTTTAGGTAATTGTCCGTTTTCTACGGTTCGTCACAAGGAGGGAGAGATGGCGTCGAAGGTCGAATATACCCAGGTGGGAAAGTGGCTTCTGGTCGGTGCTCTAGCGGCTGTTGTGGCTGGCTGTGCCACCACTGGAGGCAGCGGAGGTGGTTATGGTCTGCCGCCCATTCCCGAGGGCAAGGGGCGGCTCATGTTGGAGACGGGAGGGATCAACGAAGTAAATTATTACGTACTCGACGGAGAGACTGGCGAGGAGGTCCACTCGGAATCGCCGCGCATGGCCGCGAGTTCACCCATAGGATACGAGACGGGCTACCGCTCTCTGCCACAATTCGTCGATCTAGACCCTGGCAGCTACACAGTTGTGGTCAATACGGATATCGACGACAGCGTTGAGAAGGAAGTCGATGTCCTGATGGGACAGGAAATGTACGCGACCATACCCATCGGCCGTTTTCAGGTCATTTTTTCTGACGCACAGGGTCGCAGTCAGGTGCCTTTCCTGATTTTCGACTACAATTTGCGGACTATGCTAGGCCGGGGCATGACCTCGACAGAGGTGCGCTACTTTATCGTGCCGGTGGGCGAGTACAAGGTTCGAATTGAAAATTCCCCCACTGGTTTGGACGAAATCAGGCCCGTACAGGTGAGCATGGGACAGACCCAAAACATTCTCATCGGCCCGCCGCCTTCGCCGGCACAACCGGGCGAAAGCGGAAGCGAAGGGGCCGCCCAGCCTTAGGCTTATCGCGGAGCAATGCCATGAAGCGCAAAGGACTATGGAGTGGAGTTGTACTCTTGGCCGCGCTATGGGTGTCGGCCAGTGAAGCTGCTACTTCCCCTCTCAAGGCGACCATTATCGATCGCTACGGAAACCAGCACCAAGTAGATAAGTTCACCTTTCAGGGGCGTCAGGATTTGGAAATCTACTTCCAAGGGCAGCGTCGTCTAGTAGAACTAGTCAAGGTGGCTCGATTGCGCTTTGAAGGGGAGCGCAGCGACGAGGAACAGCGCGTCGTGCTCGTATTCCGGAATGGCGTCCAAGAAGCGGGTTTGATGGTGACGGGTGGCTCTTCTTCGCCCCACCAGGATGCCGTCGGTGGTGGAAGCAGCGGGCGTCGCTTCGCTGGGGTGACCGAGTTGGGGCCGTTCTTCATCCTCGCCAGCGATGTGCAAGAGATTGTCTTGCGCCATCCCGTCGGCGAGGAGCCGCCGGCAGAAAAAATCCTCAAGGCCACGATCATCACGACAAACGGCAGACGCTTTGAGGTAGAAGATTTGCGCTTTCACGGCAAGAAGCGGCTCGACTTTTTCAAGGGCCGCAACAAGCGCTTTATCCCTTTAGATAAAGTGGCGCGAATCGACTTTGAAGACAGCGGGACGGGCGATGAGTTCAGGCCGATAACGGCTACCTATTGGTCGGGGAAAACCGTTATGGGCACGGTCGAGGCGAGCATAGTGCGCCTTTCGGGCGAGACCGACAAGAGCTATTTCGAGCGCGTCAACCAGGCCTTTACGGGCGTCGTGGGCTCAAGTCCGTTTGCGATTGGTATGCACGACATAAAGCACATTCGCTTTCGGAAGGATAGTGATGAAGAGGGGGCTGACGATAAGGCCGAAGACAGCACCGACGACAGTGATAGCGACGGTGCCGGGGATTCTCAATAAGTAAATGGCCTCACTCCCCTCTCGATAAATTTCTTATCGGGCGCATAGCCAATGGGCCAGTCTTATGACAAGAATGTAAAATACTTGCAGAACAGGGGAGATTTCTCTATATTGCCTCGACTATAAGCCCTTTGTAGCAGTTCCGACCGGTCAGGAAAGAGTCGGAGCGGTTGCTAGTGGGCGTAATTTTTCACGGGGAAGACAGACCTACGGTAGATCGTCGCCGAAAAGGTCGCTGTCCCAAACCACCACTCTCCCAATAGGGAGTATGAGAAGGAGTCGTAGCTTATGAAACGTCTATATGGCCTCCTCGCTATGGGCCTAATAGTGGGCCTGACGAGCGGTGCCAGTGCGCATATTGGCGAACAGGTTTACCTGCTCTTTGAGATCTCTGAGGCCGATCTGGCTGACATTGACTTGCGCGATGCCGACATAGCCGACTGGGAAGATGTCGTTGGTGATGCTTCGCTGATCACCACTGACTTTTTTTGGGATCCGACTGTGGGCGACGGTGCCCAGTACGATCCGGCGGATCTAGACTATCGCATCTGGCTAGGCTGGAACGGCAATCTCGGCACCATGTGGATGGCTATGGAGCGCATCGACAACGTGTACATTAACGAGTACGCTGGCGGTGACTTAGGTAGCTTGTGGAGGCAAGATGCCATTGAGTTCATGCTTGATGGCGACCACACTGGTGGCGATTACACTGGTTCGGCTGATGAGAACTGGACCGACGAAGAGAAAGACCTGAATAACAACCGCACGGCTCAGCAGTACGTGGCTATCGGTGATACTCCTGATGGCCGCCACGTCGGCTATCTGGGCAAAGGCACCGAGTGGGTCAATGCACTGCCCTATGCTGACGGCGGTGGAGGGTCGACCGGCGATGGCCCGACGACCACAATCATTGAGTTCTTCGTCACGCCTTTCGACGACCTGATCTGGAATAGCCCAGACGACAGCGTAGCTTCGGAGCTGGTCGATGGCAAGATCATTGGTTTCCAGATTTCGGCTCAGGACATGGATGAGGGGCCGAGTGACTACCGCGCTTTTCACACCTTGTCTGGTCAGGCTGCGACTTGGCGCTTTGCCGAGCGCTTTGTCGATGGTCGCTTGGTCGGCGTCGGTGGCGATGGAACAGCGGTCGAAGAAGACTCTTGGGGCCGCATCAAGGCCGCGTTTGAGTAACAGTAGCGTCCTGCTGTTTTCCTAAATTTTAAGGAGAGGGGGAATATTCCTCCTCTCCTTAAAATCATCTTATGGCTATCGCATAACTTGGGTAGCACCTTCCTCGCGTCATAATACCTCGCTCCTAGTTGCCCATGTGAAAACCTAGGCAGCGCAAATTCTACCGGGGAGTAACGGAATGAGAATTGGGATTTGTGTCGCCGTACTAGTTTTGACAGGTTGGGTCGTAAATGCTGTTGCGGAGTTGCGTCTGTTCGCCATTCCGGGCAACACAACTTGGGCCGATGCTAAGCAGGGGCCGCTTTCAGAGAGTCGCTTCATTGAAGTAATCGACTTTGAAAGCTATGAGAATGGTATTGGACCCATCACGCCAACGCGCGTAGTGCCCGTTCCCGAAATTCCTCTCACCGCCGCCGAAGTGGATGCGGCAATCGATTCCAGCCTCTTTGCCTTCTCGCTTAATGTAACTAGAGCCGATGTAGTAGCACCGACTGATATCGAACTCGAAGATGGTGAGATCGTAAAGGAGGGTACAGTCTTGATCCCTCGTTGGAGTCCCTTTCCGCGTAACCTAGAGGCCGTCCAGTTATTGCGTCGGGCTGGCATCAGCGAGATTGAGGCCATGATTAATGTGGCCGAATCCTTTCCCCGCCCTCCCAGCGGTGACAAGTACAACAAGGGGCTCAACCTCACGCCTCACGGCATTTTTGAAAGGGCTTTGACTGACCAGCGACTCCAAGAGGGCCTATGGCACGTTTTCGATGGCGATCCACTGACCCATTTCGAGCGCATCGACCGAGTTGGGCAGGACGTCAAACAGCAATGGAGCCTCTATATCGACTTGGGACGCTACTTTCCAATTCGCTTGTTTCGCCTCTATCCCAGTCTTGAAGAGCCCTCGCGCGTTTCCGCCTACACCTTCTCTAGGGGGTTGCCTGGGACTGAGAAGGTAATCGCCGGTCTTAGTCTCGACGATCCGAGTATTGGGCAGTTGGCGTTCCCTAGGTTCAATAAAATAGCTTCGACTTTTCCGACCTTCGTTCTCGAGGCGAGCGCACCGGTCAATGTGGAAGACACCATTGCCGTGGCCTTTGAGCCGCAGGCCTACATGCGCTATGCGCGCTTTGATTTTCAGACTCCACTGGATTACGATTTAGCTGAAATGGAGTTTTTAGCCGACGGTTTTGTGCCTGAAGCGATTTACACTTCCAATGCGCTACCGCTGCCTCCAGCGACCTTGGGGCGGATTTTCTGGGACGAGCGAAAAATTGGCGATCCCACCAGATCGCGCGCTATCGTGCGCGTACAGACAGGCGTTAATACCGAGACGGAGGTCCTTTTTCGCGTCAACAAATTCGAGCGCTCGGTGGAGTGGAAAGAGGAAGGGGCGATCATCACCGACCAACGGCTTGGCTCTAAGACCTTCGGTCAGGAAGTGGACCTAAACGATGAGGCTTTCAATCTGGAGGCCCGTGAGATCTTCAGTGCTGCCTTGCCCGAGGACCGAGCGCGAGTCCGCCTGACCCGCGACGAGTACAAGAAGCTGCCGGGCAATGAGCGGCGTCACGTCGAACCCGATCTCGAGTTTTGGAGCGGCGTCCAGTTGGCCAACAATGGCCAGTTGATCAATGCGCCGGGTGGTCGGCCCTTCATTCAGATTGAGGTTGAGTTTCTGAGCGAAGAGCCCGAGGCGGCCACGATTATTAGCAACTTGCGCTTTGAATACTCCGCTCCGCAGATCACGGAGCAGGTCTTCGGCGAGATTGCTCCGGCCGTGGATGTGATTGCTGGCCGCGACACCACCTTTGTGCTGGTCCTCAACGCTGGATTAGGGGCTGAGAACAACGGGTTCAACCGCTTGCAGGTTTTCACGCCGGCGCGTGCGGAGGCCATTGAGGGGGTGGAGGTGGATCTAGGCGACGGAGAGTTCCTGAACTTGGAACGAGTGGATGGCGAAGGCGAGATAGGGGAGGGGCAGTTTCGAGCGTTGTACGTTGCCGACGATCAGTTCGTCGTTGGTTTCCCAACCATAAGCCCAGCCGAGGAAGGCCAAGTCCGCAACGCATTGGTAAAGGTCCGCTTTCAAGGCCGGGTCATCGACTTCCGCACCAACTTTGCTGCCAATGTCTTTTTAGACACTTTAGGTGCAGAAGCAGAACGACGCTTTACCAGTAGCGGAATTTTGGCACTCGGAGGTAATGAGAGTGCGCTCGATACGCTGGCCATTTTCTTGCCACAGCGGGTGGAGGACAATGACGTGGTGGATTTCGCGGCGACGGACCGGCTCTCAGATCGCAATTCCCTAGCGGTGATTGCCGATATTTCAGCGCAGAGCGAGAACCTAGTGACCAATTTCAAGGTCGTGCCCAATCCTTTTACGCCCAATGGCGACGACGTCAACGACGAAGTAGTCGTGACTTTTGACGTCCAGCGGCTACTAACGCCGAAGCCTGTGCAGTTGGAGATATTCGATCTGAATGGTCGGCGTCTGCGCCTCATTGAGCGCCAGCTATCGTCGGGGGGATATTCGCAGCAGTGGGATGGCCGCGACGATGTTGGACAGGTAGTGCCTCCAGGACTATACCTATTGCGCATTTCGGCCGCAGCCGATCGTGCAGGTGAGGCCCAGACGCGCATCGTTTCCGTAGCGTATTAGCCTTTAGCGAGAACGAGAAACGCGGGAAGAAAGGAAATGCTATGAAATGGTTGCTAAAGTGGCAGATGGCTCTCTTCGTCCTACTATCCCTGCCTAGTTTTTGTGTGGCCCAAACAGATGCCTATCGAATTTTCGGCAGTTCGATCCACGTAGATAGGGCTTCGCACTGGAGAAACTGGATTTATCAGAACGATCTA
The DNA here is from genome assembly GCA_028875335.1 of Gemmatimonadota bacterium. The sequence goes on along the minus strand of JAPPEF010000092.1, from coordinate 22,252 downwards.
GTCACAAATCTGAACGTGCCAATCCGCGATGCGGACATTTTTCAGGTTGAGGCCGATGGGCTGCGGCCGACTTTCTTTCGCCGCAATATCAACGTGGCTCCGACGGCTGTCGATTTCACCTATCCCGATTTGGTCCGCGCTGGCGGCGATCTAGTCTCTGGGGGGGCGATGGCCAAATCCAACGACGCCGCGGCCAATAATATCATCGATGGCGACTTGAACACCTTCTGGGAGCCGGACACGCCAGCCGATTTTACGAGTCGTTTGAGGGATCCTGGAGACTTCCATATCGACGGTCTGCGCAACTGGGAAATTGAAGTCGATCTGGGGCGGCTGGTCTTTGCCGATAGCCTGACGATCATTTTCCCCGCTGGTCAGTTCGAAGACGAGTTCCTCGGCGAGCCGGTCAAGTCCTTCGTGCTTTTCGCCTCGATGGGCGAGCGCTTCCCCTTTCCCTCAGGTAACAACCTCAAGTTTTCCCTCATCGGGCAAGTCTCTACCGGCTTCGTCGCCGGCAAGTTAGCCCAGTGCGTACGCGATGAAAGCGCGGGCTACGCTGGCGAAACCCGCTGTGCAGAAGAGGAAGTAGGTGAGGCCGGTGAAGTGACGCTGGTTCCGATGCCTGGGACTGAGGGTCGCTACGCGCAGATGACCTTCCCGCTCTTGCCGCTGGATCGAGCTGACTGGGACGAGGATGGCCGGCCCGATATTAGCGGAGCTTTCATCCATTACGTCCGCATTAAAGTTACGGATTCAGACCTCTGGCGCGACGCCTTTTTGGGAACGGGGGAAGAGGCGCGCCTCGCCTATGAAGCATTGCCCCAAGAAAAGCGCGGTGCGATCATCTATCAGCGCCAGACTGCCGGCGGGTTGCTCGTCGAAATCGAGGATAGTGCCGATCAGACCGCCTCAGAAAAGTATCAAAACCTACCCGTAGAGAAGCGCGGTCCGCTTCTCTACTACAGCAAGGAGGTTCCCCGGATTGCCGAGGTTCAGGTCTGGGCTAAGGGCGACAACTACGCGCTGCAACCCGAAAGGCGCGGGGGGGCTTCGTTTGAAAACGGCGGTTTGGGTGCGCCCAATTTGTCCACGGATGGGCTGTACGACTCGGAGTGGGTGGCCAATACATGGTCGCCGGTATACCTCAAGGGCACGGCTTGGTACGACTTAGGAGCCGTGTTTTGGGTCGACAATGTCTCAGTGGTCAACAAGCGCATTAACCAGAGTCACAAAGGTGCCTTTTTGGGACCGGATATTTTGGTTTCCGACGGCACGTTGCTCAAACCCGTGAGTATGAACGACCGCGACGACTTCCCCCAGCTAGAAGAAGCGCTCAAGTGGGACAACATCATCAGCGAGGAACACGTCGATAACCGCGATCCGGTAGTGCGCATTTTTCGCGAGACTTTTCCCTACCGCAAGATCCGCTTTCTGCAAATCCGCGACATCGACGTCACCGGGCAGCAATCCGGTCGCTATGGAGCGCTGGCGACGTTGGGCGAGATTCAGCTTTACGGCGAGGGGTATCCAGTCAGCGTGTGGGCGTACTCGCCGCCGATCACGCTGACGGATTCGCGTGGCAATTTCATTCGCAAAACCCTGCCGCGCATCGCCTGGGAAGGCGATGTCATCGTCCACGAGACCGATCCGCTCACCGGCCAAGCCATCGAACTCATCGAGCCGTTGAATCTTCATCCGGATGTCCGCTTACAGGTACAGACTCGCACTTCGGATCAGACTGACACCAACTTCACATACTATCAGGTCGTAACCATTGCTGGCAACGAAGAGCGCGAGGAAGTGACGAAAGAAGTCTACGACGAGATCGCCTTGAAGTGGTTGGAATGGGATATCTGGCAGACCCTGCCTGCCAGCCAGAAACACGCCTCGCGCACCGACGACGACGGCGACGGACTCACGGACGAGGATTGGATTGACCTGATTGACAATGACGGCGATGGGCTCATCGATGAAGATGGTAAAAAAGTGCGCCGAGCACCGCGTTCGAGCTTTGACAAGGACGGCGAACTGGCGTTTGTCGGCTGGAGCGAGTGGAGCGAGAGCTATTTGCCGACCCATGGCGTCAACGAGGCTACGATCACCTCGCCCAACCCGCGCAAGTTCGTTCAGGTGCGGGTCAATCTCTCTTCAGAAAATCCCTTCAAGACCGTGCGTATCCGTAGTTTGCGCATTGAGTTGGCACCACCGCTGTCGCTTGAACTGGCTGGCGAGTTGGCGCTCCTCACCGACGAGGGAGCAGCGCGCGTTCCGACCGACTTGGGTGTGCAAACCTCGGACTACACGCCGCCGCGCAATATCGATCCGCTCGCGCCGCAGCCGTTTTCTTATTTCATCCGCGCTGCCGCGCCCGACCCGACCGATGCGACCGTGCGCGACGGCTTTAACGAGGTGCTGGTCGTCGCGCCGCGCGATGCGCGCTTGACCGGTGTGCGCTTGGGGCAGGTCGCCGTCGCTCAGACGCCTTCGCTGCTCAACCCGGAGGAAACGCAGACCTCGGCGACGACCACGAAGTTCGACCGCGCCTTCGTGCCAGCCGACGACGGGGTCTTGCGCGATGCAGACGGCACCGTGTTGGAACGCATGGCGACTGGCGCGGATTCGATCTGGGTGCGTTTCCCCTTTTCGCTCAATGCCGATCTGCCGGCTGGCCAGCACGCCCTCGTTGAGGTGCAGTTTGAGTCGCAGAGCTTCCGCGAGGGCATTGAATTCGCCTCGTTTGTGCGGTCTTCAGACTCGGAGGAAGGCGTATTTCAACGGGTGGACACCGCCGATAAGGATGCGACCGAGTTGGTGGATTCTTCGACGGCGCAGGTCAGCTTGATGGCGCTGCCGGGGTCTTTGATCCAAGACGTAGTGCTATCACCGGTCTTTACGCCCAACGGCGATGGAGTCAACGACGAACTCTTGGTGCATTTTGTTTTGCTGAAGGTACAAGAGGAGCGTCCGTTAGACGTTGCATTTTACGATTTGGGAGGGCGCTTGGTAGGTCAAGGGCAGGGCTCGGCAGTCGGTGGCAAGGTAGGGACGCAGGCGTTTGTGTGGGATGGGCGGAATATGAATGGTCAGATCGTGCCGCCGGGGATCTATCTCTGTCAGATCAAGCTAGAAGCCGATGATCAAGCCAGCAAATTGACGCGCCTTGTTCACGTAGCTTATTGATAAAGCAGTAGTTCGGACCGGAATTCGACAACAAGGGAGGGTATTTGTGAATATAGTTAGGAGTTTCCGCATCGGTGTGGTGGCAATCGTGATGTTAGGAGTGATGGTGGAAGACCTCCCCGCACAGGAAGATTTCGGCTCGCGCTTGGGCGTGCGTCGTGGCGGGGAGGTTTTTTACGACCCTATCGGGCCAGGGATACTTTTCGATGCGTTGGATCCAGCGGTGAAGAAGTGGTACGTGCCGCAGGAACTGTTCAACGAGTACCAATGGCGGCAACAGGACTATACCAACTACGCCCGGCGGCATTATTCGCGTTATGTGAACACAAGCCAAGAAGGCGATTATTTTTACGATCTCTACGGGAATTACATCACCCGCGGCGAACTCATTTACGACTGGAGCATTGCAGCGCCGCAGACCTCGGGCAGCAGTCTGTTTAAGACTGGCCGCTTCCAGCAGTGGTTTACGAACTTGGTCATCGCCTCGGATCAGAAGGGCCAATACGCCTATGCCCTGACCATTGGCGACCGCATCCGCACGACGCTGACGCCGATGACCTTTTCCAAACCGACCTTTGCCGGTATTCAGTTTGACCTAGCTACGGACAAATACGAGGCGACCTTTCTCGCCTCGCGCCCCAGTGCACCTGGGCGCACCGAAGCCTCAGCAACAGCTAGTACCGGTCGTTTCCGCTCGAATGACACCAACTTGATCGGTGGCCGCGGCACCATGCAGGTTGGCGACTTTGTCAAGTTGGGAGCGACCTACATCAATGCTTTCAACTCTTCGACCAAAGGGCAGGCATTTCAGGGCAACCCCCTCAAGGGCACGCTCACTGAGGGCCAGAACAACGCCGACGTTTCGCGTATCGAAGTGCGCTTGAGCGACGATTCGCCCGAGGATGGCAGGGCGGGCGCGGCCTTCTTTCAGGAGGAGATGATCATTACGACCATCGATGGCGAGCGCATCAGCAACCGTCGTCGCATCGGCAATAGCAACATCCTCGCCTTTGCCCCAGCGGTGCAGGGTGGTTTTCGCCGCGAAGGCTTCCTCTCGGCTGACGGCAACGAGGTCATCGTGCTAGTGTACGATCTAGAAGGCCCTCAGTATCGCAACTCTTTCGGCCCTCAGCCCGAGCAAATCAAGAGCATTGAGTTCCTGTTACTTTTGGCCAACGACTACCGGATCGACGTTACCTCCAACCGCCAGCTCAACGCCAACGGCCAGCCGGTCTTGCTCTCTGAGGGCATTCCCGAGCGCACGATGCGCGCCGACGGCAACGTGCAGGATGGCTCGAATCAGGGATTTGTGAGCGTCAAATACGGGTTGCCGGTGGCCAATGAGATATTCGGCTTTACGCTCGACATTATGGATGTCAGCGGGTTTTACTTATCGGGGGAATACGACCGCAACCGCCAGCACTTTCGCTATCCACGGCGGTCGGAAACCGACGTGACCCAGCATACGGCGTACAACAGCTCGGCCGACGCTTGGTTTGTCAATGTGTATAAACGCGCTTATCCCTACTTTGGCTTCGGCGAAGTCTACAATGTTGATCCCGACTACAGCACTAGTTCCTTTCTAGCTGGTACCCAAAACGATGCAGCGGACATCAATTACGACGACGACATCCGTTTCGTTTACGAATTCGTCGATGACAACGACGATCAAGATCGCAATCCCGACTGGCTTCGGACCAATTTCTCGCAGGATAGGGAAGTCTTCCCAGGGTTCGACGAAAACAACGACTTCATCAACGACTTCAATCAGAACGACTCCGAGTGGCGAGAAAACACAGTGCCTGATTACGAGGAGCCGTTTCTTCGCTACGCATCCGATCGACCTGAGTTCCTCTTTGGTCTTGATATGAACAACAACGGTATCATTGACCGCTTTGAAAACGACATTTTACCCGACTATCTGTACAAACGGGATCGGCGCGGCTACAACATCTATGTAGGTTCTCATTTAGGGCCGGAGGCACGGCTGACTGTCGGTCGCCTCGACGAGCGCCAGCTAGCAGACGCTCGCGAGAACGCCACCAATTACGCCTTGCTGACCTTTGACAAGGACTACGCCAGTAAGGGGCGCGTACAAGTGTACAACAACTATCGGCAGGTCCGCGACGATATTCGCGACAATGTGATAGAGTGGGTTGTGCGCGAGGGATCGCGCGGCGACCTAGTGCCCTATACCGACCCTCTCCCTCTGCGCGATGGCTGGGCCAATACCTTGTATCTCGGCTATCAGTACCAGAGCGACCACATCCACTTTAAGAACCGCCTTAAGTGGGAGGTTTTCAAACAGGACAATTTCGACGAGCGACCGCTTGATGAACAGGACATCCGCGAGACGGCGTCCTTCTTCGGAGTCCTCAACAAGATCGATTATACGTTCAACCTAGGGGTTGTCAAGTTCCAGCCGCGCTGGAAGAGCGAGTTTCAGCGCCAGCGGCCCTCGCGCCGCCAGGATACGCAGGTGCGGGTAGCGACCACCGAGTTGCACGAGCTGTGGTCGCTGGTTGTGCACGTGCCAATTCTGTCGCGCACCCAATTGCAGACCGGCCTAGAGTACCTGCTCGTCGAGCAGTTCCGCGAGGAGTTGGAAACCCATTTGCTGCGCTCGGATCGCAACGAGTTGGTCTATGCCTTGCAGTTTACCAACAACGCCGAATACCTAGGCTACAACCTGTGGACCCAGACTGGATTTCGCGTGTCGCGGATTGATCGCGCTTCGGCCGAAAGGGCACGCACTGAAACGGCCATATTCGTCACTGTGTACGCCGGTTATGAGTAGGAGGTTTCCCATGCTGAAATATTTCACACCACTGCTTTTGGTCGGGTTACTTTTTCCGGGCTGCTCCTATCGCTACTATGCCGAAGACCTCAAACCGCTGAGCGAGGCCGAGCAAGGAGTCAACAAGACGGTGGCCGACGATGGCACCGTATCCTATACCCAGGCTCGCCTTGAGATCAGCCTGCGGCCGATGACCGACGCGGAGTTGAACCGTCAGTTCAGCGCGTACTCCAACGAGGGGCCCAACTCGCAGAACCCCTATACGTTTGGCAACTCGACGTATTTTCGCACTGGGGACACCCCGCAGCGCTTCACTGTTTTTCGCATGTATGTTTCCAATTACGAATATCCCAAAGTCTATCTCGATCCCAAAAAGGTCTATGTAACCACTCCTAACGGGCGCAAGTACTACGCGTTGAGATTCGAACAACTCTCAATATACTATCGTCGCTACGTCGGTAGCGGCAAAGGCGGTGGGGAGCCTGGGATGCCCGGCAATGCCATGTTCACTTGGAAAGAGCGCGAAAGCATCTTGCGGCGCACGATGTTTCCCGACGAGGATGTGTTTAGCGCTCAGGAAAACGAAGGATACATCGTCTTCAAGCCACTGGCCCCGGATGTGGAGGAACTGACTGTTCATATCCCCGATGTGGTAGTGCGATTCGACTATAAGGGGGATCCGATAGAGGACGTGGATATAGAAATGCACTTTGAGCGCGAGATTGGTCGCATCTATCCCGACGGAAGCAAAGTGGCGACCAGCCAATAGTGCAGCGCGGAACTCACAATTGAACTTTAACTAGCTGCGCGGTGCCAAAGTGGTACCGCGTAGTTTTGTACTGGGAAAAACGTATGTCTTGGCGATTTTTTGTCTGCGGCATCTCCTTAGCCGTTGCAGGTTGCGCGTCGGAGGACGAACCGGCCACCCCAGAGACGGTCTTGGCCACGGTGGGTGGGGAGGTGATCACGGCTTTGGACCTCCACCGCTACGAGCAAGCGCTGCCCGACTATCTGCACTCGAAGAAAGAGGGAGTAGCCGCCCGCGGCGAAAACCTACAGACCCTAGTCGACAAGGAACTCATGCTGCGCGAGGCTTACAAGCGGGGGTTGGACCAGTTGCCTGGGCTCGCCCATACGCTGTCCGACATGGTCAATAAGCGCTTGGCCGAGGAACTATCGCGCGAGTGGATCGACTCCCGGCTCAAGGTGACCGAGGAGGAACTGCGTGCCGCGTACGAGGAGCATTTGCTCGGTTGGGAAATCTGGCCGGCGCACATTCTCTCGGCTACCGAAGAAGACGCTTGGGCCATCATCCGCCAATTGGAAGCCGGGGCCAACTTTTCCGAATTGGCACGCCAGCACTCTCTCGCCGACGACGCAGACAAAGGCGGCAATCTCGGTGCGTTTTTCGACCAAGCTGGTGCTGTGCCCAGCCTGCGCGATGGCACCTTTCACTTAGAGGAAGGCCAAGTCAGCGAGCCGATCCGCACGATTGACGGATACGAGGTCGTCAAGGTTCTTAAAAAACGACGCATCCCCTTTGAGAAATTGCGCGGTGATATCGCCGAGCAGGTTGGCCAACGCAAGTGGGCGCAGCGGCGACGGGTGGTAATTGACTCGCTCAAGGAGGTGCGCAGCTTGCGCTATCACCGCGACCGCATCCACGCCGTGCTCGCCGCGTTGCACGGCCGTGCGCTGGATCAACCCCACGCACCGCTGATTGAATATGAAGGGGGAGGCATTGGTAGCGGTGACGCCGTGCGGGGGATCCGCTCGCTTAAGAAGGGAGCGCTGCCGCCCGACAGTGCAGCCGCGGTTTTGGCTGTTGAACGGTGGATTCTCCCGGATTCCCTGTTGGCTCTCGAAGCCCGTATGCAGGGGCGGCATCTATGGCCCGCTGTGGTAGCGTGGGCCGAGGGACAGAAGCAGTCGCTGCTCGTGTCGCAATTGCGCCTAGACGCGGTGGCGGGAAAGGTCTCAGTGACGGAAGCAGAGGTGCGGGATTACTACGAGCAACACTTGGAAACCTACCGCTCCCTGCCCGGCGCCATCGAGATGACCGAGGTGCTGGTCGATACGCGCATGGAGGCCGAAGAAATTCTCGCGCGGGCGCGCAGCGGGGAGAGGCTGGCGGAGTTGGCCCAGCGCCACTCCGTGCGACCCAGCATGAAGCCGGTAGGCGGCCACACTTTCTCCGACAGCGGTCGGGTTACTATCAAGTCGCTTTATCAGTCTCCGTACCGCACCTTTTTTGGCGACAGCAATTCCAAAGACGTCGGGGTCTTACAAGGACCGATGGAAGTCCAAGAGAAATACAGCGTGTTCCGCCTCGACCAGCCTTACGGGATGGCGTTGCTGCCCTTTAAGCAGGTGCAGCGTCCCATTCGCGTTAAGATCCGCAAGCGCCGTGAAGGTGTACTCTTCGACGCGTTCCTCGACTCGCTGCGCCAAGCATACGCGGGCGAGGTACACATCAGCCAAGACGCCCTCACTCGCTACACTGCCGCCTTTTAAAAATGCACGGTCGGCTCGCGGCGCTGCTGCTCGGCTTGGTTTTGGTCGCGCTCATTGAGGGAGGGTTGCGGCTGATCCCGGCGTTGGATCCGCCAGCGTTTGCCATCCAATTAGCGCGCGTCGAAAACCGGGCGCTCCACGCGGTCAACCCGGATTATGCCCGTCGCTTCTTCGCCGACATGGCCGAGCCTATCCGGCGCGGCATCCGCATGACCCCGAGGCCCTATATCGAACCCGCGCCCGAGGGCGTATTGCGCGTGCTCTTTGCCGGGGGTTCGACCGTACAGGGCTACCCTCACCCCAAGCGTTTATCGGCTCCGTCCTATCTCCAAGAAATGCTCGGCGATCTTTTCCCAGCGAGCCAGATCGAAGTCTTTAACGCCGGGATCACCGCTGCGTCGAGCTTTGCTGTGGCCCGCGCGGTAGAAGACGGCACTGCCGCACTCGGGGCGGACTTGGTCGTAGTCTATACTGGTCACAACGAGCTATATGGGGTTTATGGGGCGGCCTCGTTGGCCCAAGGAGGGCAAGCAGTGTGGATGAAGCGGGTCCACTACGCGCTGGTGCAGTGGCGGCTGAGACCCTTGGTCGGCAAGCTGATAGGGCCGTTGGGCAAAGAGTGGTCGGAGGGGCCCTTGATCGAGGTGATGTCTAAGGCCGGCGCGATCCCGGCGTCCGACCCGCGGCGGGCGCAGGCGGCGGCAAACTTGGAGACTAATCTCCGCGACGTGGCGGCCTTTTGCCGAGCGCGGCGCATTCCCTTGGTGCTCTGTACGGTGACCAGCAACGAGCGCGGTTTCGCGCCAGCGCGCATGGAGCCGCCGTTGCCGGATGGGGAGCGCGCGCGCTATGTGGATTTTTTGGCGCAGGGCCATAGGGAGCAAGCGTCGCCGGCCGCGCTGGCGGCCTTGGAACAGGCCGAGGTGCTCTATGCGGACGACGCCTACTTGCACTTCTTGCGTGGTTATCACTTAGAGCAGTTGGGCCGTGGCGCTAGGGCGCGGGCGGCTTATGTGCAGGCACGCGAGTTGGATCCCCGTCCTTGGCGGGCGACGGCCGCCCTAAACGAGGTCGTGCGCCGAGTTGCGGCTGAAGAAGGGGTACTTCTCGCCGATGTGGAGGCGCGCTTCCGCGCCCACAGCTCGGAGGCAGGCGTGGGTTGGGAACTGATGGCCGATCACTTGCATCCGGCGGCGGTCGGCCAAGTGCTCTTGGCTCGATCTATTGTCGCTGCGCTGGAAAAGGCACCGACCCCTTGGATGGTCGCACCCGATGCTGCGGATCGATTGGCGACAGCCGATGAATACCGCCGTAGACTCGGTGATTTGCCCGTCGAGCGGCTAGCCGTGCTGCGGGCCATGGTCGTGCTCTTGGCCACGCCGCCTTTGGATGGAGGCAACGAGCGTCGAGTGCAGACTTTGCGCGAGCAGGCCACGGCCCTGTGGGACGAACTGAGTGCTGGAGAGCAGAGCGGAGTCGAGCGCTGGCGAACGGGAGAGGGCCCTGAGCTATTGGCGCTGAACGTGGCTGACGCGTGTTACGACGCTCAGGAGTACGCGCGCGCGCGGGCTTATTATCGCGCGGCCCGTTTGGAGGATCCTTATACGATATGGGGCGATTTGTGGAGCACGTTGCGCCAGATGCATTGTGGCCAACTCGCGGGAGATTCCATTGGACCGACCGGCCGCGCCGCGCTCTCTGCCCTGCTAGATCGCTTGCGCTTCTTGAGCGCGGCCCCAGATTTTTCTCCAGGGTTACAGGACTTTATCCGCGGCTATGCCTACCATTTGCTCGGAGAGCATATCAGGGCGTTAGCAGCGCTAGAAAGCGCAACGCAAGACGCGAACATCCGCAAGACGTTTACGACGGACTTGCTAGAGCTGCTCGTCGCCGAACTGATGAGTGCAGGTCGCTTGGCCGACGCCGAGCGGTACGCCGTGCAGATAGCTGTCGAGCAGCAGCAAGAGGCGTTCGGTCGGGCACTCATCGAGCAGATTAAGGCGGGTCAGAAGCCGCGCTGACACCCTCGCCTTCGACGAGCGCGATGTCTTGGTTGGCTGCAAAGGGGCCGAATCGCTCGGTTCGGCCCGAAGGCCAACGTACTTCTAACGCGTCGAGTTGCGGTCGTTTCCCCAGTCCCAAACAGATGTGGAGTTGACTCTGCGATAGGTACGAGCGACTGCCGCGTAGTTCCCTAGTCTGGACCAAGTCGCCGCTAGTTGCCGTCAGCCGGGCACCGATGCCATTCGGGTTGCCGTTGGTTCCAACGAGCCGGATGGTTATCCAGTGATTGGCCTCGCCTTGGTCGTTGCGCAGCAAGCTGAGCGGTTGCCCCGAATTAAAAACTAGTAGATCGGGATCGCCGTCGCCGTCGTAGTCGCCAGTGGCACTTCCGCGACTGACGCGCTCTAGAGAGAAACCGGGACCGGCCGCTGTGGAAATCTCAGCGAAGCGGCCGCCGTCGTTGCGGAAGAGCAAATTGCGCTGCCCATAACTGGTGGATTGGTCGATGTCGCGGACATTGTCGAGAACGTGGCCGTTGGCGGCAAACAGGTCGAGATCGCCATCTAGGTCGGGGTCGAAAAACTGGGTGCCAAACCCGAGGAAGGGCAACGACGGAAGGCCTATCCCGGCGGCAAAGGTTGCAACTGAGAAGAAGCTACCTTCGCCCCGATAGAGTGCGTTAGGCTCGGCCTGGAAGTTGGTCACCGTTAAATCGAGTACGCCGTCGCCGTTATAGTCCCCCCAATCTACCCCCATGCCCGCTTCCATTTGTCCGTCTTGGCCATAAGCTACCCCGGCCAGTCCCGCTCTTTCGGCAAAGGTTCCATCGCGGTTGTTGTGGTAGAGGAAGTTGCGCACTGCATCGTTAGCCACGTAGATGTCGGGCCAACCGTCGCTGTCGTAGTCGCCAAAAACTACCCCTAGCCCCTTGCCGCTCGCATCGGCGATGCCCGCTCCTGCCGATACATCGACAAATCGTCCTGCGCCGTCGTTGCGGTAGAGCAAATCAGCTTGGCCTTGGAAGTTGTCTGGATGCGGATAGCCGACAGGAGCTTGGCCGCCATAGCTTTCGTAGCTGGCCATATAGGGCACTTGGTCGGCGCGGGCCGCGGCTGGATCGTAGGCTACGTAGTTGGCGACATAGAGGTCGAGGTCTCCGTCGCGGTCATAATCGGCAAAGGCACAACTCGTGCCCCAGCGCGCATCGGCAACGCCTGTATGTCGTCCGATTTCAGCAAAGTGTCCGTCGTCGTTGCGAAAGAGCGCGTTGGGGCCAAAGTTGGTCAAATAGAGGTCGAGGTCTCCGTCGCTGTCGTAGTCGGCCGCGGCAACTCCCATGCCGACACCTGGGTGGGCGACCCCAGCCGCGACTGAGACAAAGCGCTGGCCGTCGTTGAGAAAAAGATTATTGACAGGGGCCACATCTCGTGGGTCGGCGGCGATAAAAGCGCCGTTTACGGCGTAAACATCTAAATCGCCATCGCCGTCGTAGTCGAAGAAGGCACCTCCGCCACCCATAGTCTCGGGGAAGTAGCGCTGAGGACTGCGGCCGTTTTCGTGCTGCCAAGTCAGGCCGACGGCAGATGCTACTTCGACGAAGTAGAGAGACGAAGCTGCAGGTGCGGCGTGTTGCAGCGGTGTAGGTGGCGCGGTCTCTTCGGTGGAGTTACAGGCTAGACAGAGAAAGCAGATGAGAAGGACTAGTATGGACATGTCAGGGACTCGGCAGTTGAGCGAGCCGCTCGCGGGCTTGGCGCAGGAAGTCCGGGTCGCCTTGCCACTTGTCGATAAAGCTGTGATAGCAACGGCGTGCCTCCAAGACCGCGCCCTGGGCTTGGTACACGGTTGCCAGTGCGTAATAGGTTCGCGCAAAAGTCGAATCAGCCGAAAGCGCCGCCTGATAGGCTCGTTGTGCTTGAGCTAGCTGCCCTTTTTGCAAGAAGAGGCTGCCGAGATTATAGTGAGCATCGGCCAGAGTTGAGTCAGCGGCAATGGCCGATGCCAACGCCCGTTGCGCCGCCACTTCTTCGCCTAAGCTTAGCTGGACATGGCCGAGGTTATTCCAAGCTGTGGCCGAAGACGAATCCAGTGCCAGTGCGTGCTCGAAGGCCGTGCGAGCCTCTTGATACTGGTCTCGCCGCATATAAACATAACCGCAGGTGAAATGGAGCTTGCTAGTGCGCACATCCTCTGGGTGCTGAGAGATGCCTCGGCGGCTTAGTTCGAGCACTTCTTGATCTTCTCCCTGCGTCAATAAAAGTCCGCTTAGCGAAATTAGGGCCTCTAAGTCGTTCGGGTCAGCTAGCAGTATGGCCCGATAGTGGGTGAGAGCGTCGTCGTCTCGACCCAGTTGTCGATAGTGGTAGGCTAGTTGCAAGCGAGTCTCACGGTGGTCGGGCTCGGTGTCGAGTTGGCGACGCAGGTGCGCGATTTGAGCAGCGTGGGCAGAGAGGGTCTCAAAACGTGCCAGCGCCGCCTGCGCTTGAGTTGGCTGTCTCAGTCCCAAAAGCGCCGAAGAAAGATTGTAGTGAGCCTCGATTAAGTGCGGGTCGAGCGCGAGCGCGCGGCGAAAGGTCGCCAGCGCCTCTGGGTAACGCCGCTCGGCTAGGTGCAGCAAACCTAGTAGACGATGGCTCTCGGCTAGGGTCGAGTCTTGGGCGAGGGCTAGGTCGAGCGCGGCTCGGGCCTCGTCGTAGCGTCCTTGACGCACATAGAGCCGGCCAAGTTGTTGCCGCACGTCAAAGTCTTCCCCGCCCACTTCTAATGCAGCGTGCAGTCCTTTTTCGGCTAGGTCGTAGCGCCCTTGTTTGGCATAGAAGAGGGGCAGAGTACGGAGGGCTGGGACGTAGGTTGGAATGCGTTCGAGTAACTCGATGGCCAACGGCAGGTGGCCCCGGTCGGCCTCGATCACAGCTAGGTTGTGTCGGGCGCGATGATAGGTGAAGTCGGATGCGAGCGCGGCTTCGTAGGCTTGGACGGCCCGCTCCACGTGCCCGAGCCGAGCATCAAGATCGCCCAATGCACAGTGCGCTACGGCGTCGAGCGAGTCTATGGCTAGTGCTTTTTCAAAAGCGCGGCGTGCCTCGGCGTAGCGGTGTTCTTCAGCGAAGTCGCGCCCGGCCTGAACCAAGCGGTCGCTTTCTTTTTTTTGAGCGGGATCTACGCCGCAACCACTCAACGTCACCCATAGTACGGCGATCGGGACAACCAAGCTCATTGCGAGGCGTTCTCTTGCGCGGATAGCTGGCGTCGGGCTTCGGCGATTTTGGCTTGCAAAGCCTCATTGGCCGCCCCACCAGACGGAACGTTCTCCCAGAGCGCAATGGCCCGTGCTAATTCGCCTCGGCGGGCGTGGATATCGCCGAGCAGTATGCGGGCACTATAGAGCTTCTCATCCAGTTCGATGGCCCGCTCGACGGCCGCCTGCGCTTGGTCTAGTTGATCCATTTCGAGGTACACATTGCCGAGATTGGAGTAGTAGAAACCCGCAGACGGGGCAAACCGCACGGCCCGCTCGTATTGTCTGAGGGCCTGTTCTAGTTGGCCCTGCTTGTGAAAGATCAAGCCCAGATTGTTGTGGCTTTCGGCTAGGGTCGAGTCGTGGCTCAATGCTTCGAGGTAATAGCGCGCCGCTAAATCGTCCTTGCCCCGGCGCTGGAGCAGCGTGCCCAACCCTTGGTACCCCAAGCCATAGGTCGAGTCGATAAGGATGGACTGGCGATAGTGTTCGACAGCTAGTTTGAGACGTCCAAAGCGACTGTAGAGGGCGGCAAGATTGGAGTGGGTTTGGGGTTGGTCGGGGTGCTGGCGCAGCGCATCTTGATGGGGCTTGAGTTGGGCGTTTTGTTCGTCCAAGATGCGCGCGCGCTCGAGGGCGCGCTGCCCTTCCGCATCGCGGCCCATGCGCAACAGAGCCTGCCCGATTCCGAGGAACGCGGCCGGCTCGTGAGGACTGAGACGCGCGACTTGGCGCAGTTGGCGCACGGCCTCTTGGTAGTTGCCCAATTTTAGGTCTGCTAGACCTAGCTGTAGTCGAGCTTGCAGGTGGGTGGAGTCGGCAGTGGCGATGGCGGCAAAAACCTCGCGGGCTTCTTGTAGCTGGCCTTCGCGTTGGTGGATAACGCCTAGGATATACCTCGCTTCGACAGCGTTTGGGGCTAGTTCCAGTGCCTCGGTGAGGAGTTGGCGAGCTTCCTCTATTTTTCCGTGTACATCGTAGAACATTTTGCCCAAGGCGATGCGAGGACCGGCGTAGTCGGGTTTTAGCTCAAGCGCCTTCTCAAACTGGGTCTGCGCCTCGGCAAAACGACTCTGGGCGTGCAATACAACGCCGAGATAGTAGTGGTATTGGGGGTTGTTTGGAGCTTGTTGCAGCGCTTGGCGATAGGCTTGCTCGGCTTGGGAGAAGAGGCCGCGGGCTTGGAGTGCGCGACCGGCGGCAAAAGTCTGAGCCGCTGGGTCAGCGGGCGATGCGGGGGCTTGCGTTGTATCAGGAGTTTTGCTATCGCAGGCAGCTAATACAAATAAAAAAACTAGGGTAAGGCGCATGGGTCTACTCCAATATGAGGCGATCAACGCCCCGGTGAATGACGTAGTGGCGGTCGGCTGGCACGGCTTGGAAAACCTGACGTTCGCCGCCCGGCCTATGGCGCTTCGAGCCGGCGATAGGCTTCATCGAGCAGGCGTTGCGCGTGGGTGGAGGGCCCTCTTGCTAGCACTTGGCGCAGCCGGTCAATGGCCGCGGCGTGGTTTCCATTTTCGAGTTCGATGAGCGCGAGGTTGACGTGGACGTCTGGGTTGTTTGGATCCAGGTCTAGGGCTTGAAGGAAATGCGTCTGTGCCGCTTGTGTGCGCCCTGCGAGTAAGTGCAGGGCACCGATGGCATTTAGGGCTTCGGGCTGCCTTTCGAGGGACAGAGCTTGGTGGTACTGGCCGAGTGCGGCCTCGACTTGCCCGGCCTGCTGTAAGGCTCTCCCTAGTTCGTAGTGCAGCCAGAAATCCCGTGGCTGCCAAGCAAGTGCCCGCTGCAAGTGAGTTGCAGCTGTGGCGTAGTGTCCTTGGCGGTAGAGCAGACGGCCGTAGTAGTAGTGGGCCATGCCGGACTCTGGATCTCGTTCGAGGACGCGACGCAGATATGCTTCGGCCTGTTGTGGCTTATCAGTCGCTAGATAAATCCGGCCTAGGAGTATGCGAGTGTCGGTGCGTCGAGGATTTTGCGCTAGAGTCTGCAAGGCCTCGAGTTCGCTTTCCCCATAGCGCTCTTGATGAAAGTACGCTGCGGCTAGATTGTGGCGGGCGTAGTTGTACTCTGGGTCCAATTTCAGCGCCCGGTGCGAGTAACGCGCAGACAGGGCGTAGTTTTGCTTGCGCAGATGCACCTCGCCTAGGTCGAAGTAAAGTTGGGCGTCTTCTGTAGTCGGCGTGGCTTCGGCGAGATTGCACAGGACCAATAGGCCCCCGAGAGGCAGGGCAAGCACTGTGGTGCGGATATAGGCTCTACGGCGCATGGCTAGATAGAGCTGAAAGGCGGCAAAAGCAGCAAAAGCGATCATCACCGGCACGACCGGCATGCGGTAGCGGGCCGCCGGAAAAAAGATGACGACCGAGGCCGTGTACACTAGCGTGTAAAGCCGCAGCAAGGCAATCGGCGGCGTCCACTCTCTCCTCATGCTCAGCGCCAAGCCGAGCAAGCTCAGCGGGCCGATTAGGCCGAAGGGAATAGACACGCGCCAATCCCAGAGCAAGAGACTCAAAATCCGCGAGTGTTGGCGGGCGTAGTATATGTCTTGATTGCGCTTGGTCTCCGGGCCGCTCCAAAAGTGGAGTAATTTCTTGCCGAGCAGTCCGAGATAGTCGAGGGGTTGCGCTGTTATGTAGTCAAGGGCTTTGTAAAAGAAAAAGGCCGATTGAGCGGCCGCGGTTTCATGCTCCGAGATCGCCGCTTCGGCGATCATGGTCTCCCACTGCATACCCGGACGCAGCGATACCGTGCGCTCGTAGTTGGCGTTGTTGCCGATGTAGAAATTGATGCCGGCATTGGAGGAGATGAATACGAGATCTGGCTCAATAGTCCAGTTGCGATAAGTGATGGGCAAAATGACCAACGCCATGGGAATGACAAAAGAGAGCAAGGGACGGTAGGCAGATGTGCGCCGGTGCCATAGCATCCAGGCGCAAAAGGCCGCGATAAAGAGCAAGATAGTAGGGCGAGTCAGAGCCGCAAGGCTCGCGATGAGGCCGGCCAGTACCCAGTTGCGCCCGCGATCGCCTCTCCACGCCAGCAACAGGCTGTACAGGAGCAGGAGATTGAGGAAGACTTCCACCGGCACGGCCAATAGCTCGCCCTCAAAGTAGAGCAAGGAGCCACACAAAGCCGCCGTTATGCCGGCGATGCGGCCAACCTGCTCGCCAAAGGCGTGCCGAGCCAATGCATACACCGATAGGCAGGAAAGGACGCCGAGGCTCGCGTGTACGAGCCTGATGCCGACGAAGTACGAGGCTGGCATAAGCCAGCAAACGAATGTCAGCAGGTAGATGTAGAGGGGGGGTTGCCAGTACGGTTCGTCCCCTCCCCAGAATGGTCCGCTGGCAAGGGCCTGCTTGAGAAAGGTCTGGGCGTCAACTATGGGCGCGTCGAAGAAGGGACTGGCGCGGTGTTCCCACAGATAGCCCAGCCGCAGTGCGAGGGCGACTAGCAGGAGCGCGCCTAAAAAAAAGCGGGTGCTGCGCGCCATGGCGTTAGAATGGTGACGAGGAAGAGGAAATTATGCAAGCATTTCCCGGTGCGGCGTTGCTCGGCTCCGCAGGTTTAGGTACAGTCGCGCGTTGTGGTCAATAGGCTAGCGATAGGGCTCCCGAACGCTCCGTAGAGACGTTGTCCAAGTCGATGGCGAGCCGGTAGAGATAAATACCCGGTGGCGCGACCTGCCCTTGGCTGTCGCGGCCATCCCACTCAACTTGGAGATTGCCCGCCGTCGAACCGCCGGTCTGGATCTGGGCAATGCGGCGACCAGACAGATCGTAGATTTCGAGTTGGACATCGACCTGATCGAGGACGAGAAAAAGGTCGAAGGAAAAAGTGACCTCATCGTTGATACCATCGCCGTTGGGGGTAAAGGGGTTGGGAGCGATGTGAGGCGTCCTGACGATTTGGTTGATCTCATCGGCGACCACGAGGAGGGCATTGGTGGCGATGTCGGGGGTGGCGTCGCCATCCTCGGCTGGTTGCGGGATGGATTCGACATCTGGGTCGCCTTGGTCATTCCACACCGAACTGGTGAACTCTTCTGAACCGCGGAAGAGCTTGGAGCGGAAGACGATCTCGATGCTCTGGTCGAATTGGAAATGCTCGGCAGCCATCAGGGGCAGCTTAATATGCAGTTTGGACGAGCCGGTGCGCGGGTTTGTGACTACGCTCTGGGCAAATTGTCCCAAGCTGTCGGTGCGACCTGCTGCTGGAGCGAGGCGGATGGGATGGATATCGCTCAGGGGATCGGTGCCCGTGCCAGAGGCGATTTCGGTCCAGTCTTGGCCGTCAAAGCGCAAGGTGTCGATGCGCGTGTCTGCGCTGGGCACGGCGATCTCGATCCGGTTGAAGGTGGTGGCCTCACCCGTTTTGAAGAAAGGCCGGACAAAGTAGCGGAACGCCGTCTCCTCACCCAAGGTGACGCGCGGGGGGAAGATCTCAGCGACGATCCCCCCTGAGACCAGCGGCGCGTCGTAGTCGAACTCGATGAAGTCCAACAGGGCTGTGCTGTGCTGGGCGGAGTCAAAGAAGATGCGGAACTGGATGTAGCGAGTGCCGCCGGGCAGGGGTAGTTGGACGCCGGTGTTTTGCCACTCGGATTCGGGCACGCTCTCGTCGATGAGGGCGTCTTCGAGCTTGAAAGGTGCCGACCAGAAGCTCCAGCCTAAGAGGCCGTCGTCGCCTAGGTCAACGCCAAGCTCGTTGTATTGCAGTTCGCGCTCGGGGATGCGGCCTTCGGGAATCTTGATCCAGGAAAACAGGTCGAGGAGGTTACCATTTTCGTCTTGGGTATCCGAAAGTCCGGGTCCCAAGCGGCGGGCATAGATGTGGGTGTCGAGGGTGTTGCCAACGCGGAACTGGATGCGGATGTCGCCGTCGCGGCCGTCGCGATTCCCGCGCCAGCGCACTTTGCCCCAGTTGACTTGATCGCCGTCAACATCGAGGGAGAACTGGCTTTCATAGGCGTCGCGCTGCGAGCCAGCGAATTGCTCGATCTCGCGGTCGTAGCGCCGGATGCGCGGGGTGGATGTGCCCACGTCGATGATGGCCGAGATATACTGCCCGTCGATGGCGTAGCCGTCGCCGAAGTAGCCCGCTTCGGCGGTTTCGACATAGGTGCCCTTGGGATCCGTCGAGACTATGTCGACGCGGCCGGCGACAAAGGGGGTGACGAATCGGAAATCCTTGATTACCGGATTGAACTGGCCGTTGGTAACGGGGACGAGCGTTCTACTCGCTTGGATGGTTTCGGAGCGGCTGCTGATCGTGGTCTCGTTGCCGTAGCGGATATAGTAGTTGGCAATGGTGCTGGCGGGCAAGGTCGGCCGCGGGCGAAAGACAATGCGGTTGAGATAGTAGTAGCCCATCAGGTTGATGCCAACACCGCCACGGTTGTAAATGGCGGAGCCGTATCCCGTACTAAGGTCTCCATCGACGATCAGTTCTGCGTCGACGCGGCCGATTACTTGGGCAGTCGCCCAGTGATCGGCCGAGATGGGATCGGCGATCTCTCGGCGGAAGCCGTATTCACTGGGCACCACCATAAAGGGACGCTGAGGATCCTTGCCGGGAATGATGCCGCCAAACTCGCCGGCCTTGAAGCGCTGGTTGAGCAAGTAGGCGAGGTTGCGCAGGCTGTCCAGACGCACCGGCCGCAGCCAAGTGGTCACCCCTTGGCCGTGCTCGGGCAGCGAGGGGTCTTCGTCGATGAGTCCATCGCCATCGTCATCGATTCCGTTGATTGGGTCTTCGTTGAGTTGGCCGTCCCAATCGTCGTCAAAGAGCGTGTACAACCCGTCCTCGTTGAGTTGGCCATCGCCGTCATTGTCGAATTGAGGATCCGGTCCGTCCTCGTTGATGAGCCCGTCGAGATCGTTATCGATCAGTTCAAGTGGATCTTCGTCGATGAGTCCATCGCCGTCGTCGTCTCTTCCGTTGGCTGGGTCTTCGTTGAGTTGGCCGTCTTCGTCGTTGTCAACTTGCTCGTCGACTGGGTCCTCGTTAATCAGCGCGTCGGCGTCGTTGTCGACTAACTCGACGGGATCTTCGTCGATGAGTCCGTCGCCATCGTCGTCGGCGATCAACTCAACAGCCCAACTGCGACCCAAGTCGAGGCGACCGGTGACCGGCCGCAGAATCCAGGGATGCACATCATCGCCGACTCGCCACCGCTTGATTTCGGCAGAGCCATTGCTGAACACAAACGCCACGCCGAGTACTGCTACCAATAACCTGATCATCGAACACCTCCACGCAAGACCGTAAGCCCTTGAATACCTGCGACGAGCATAACAAAGACGTCGGCGGCAGTTGCGCGCTCCATCTCAGTCCACATCTGCCGGGCCAATCACGTATTTTAGACGTTTTGTTACCCTATTATATAGTATAGTGGTGAACAACTCAAGATAGTCAGATCAGGCCAACAGGCACGAAAAAGAGAGGCCTTTGTCGTCAATCGCTTATGTAATCAGTGAAGTCGAGGCGCAGATCAAGGAACTCGCAGCAATTTACACGAGGATTGAACATACCTAACTTATTGTTATTCATTGATTTTATTCGTTATGAGCCCATTGTTTCTACGGCTGTCTCTAATATATCTTGACACGTCTTAGGCTATTGATTATCATACTGCCATATATATTGAAAAATATCAAAAAACAGATAAGAAGGCGTCGGCTGAGTTACTGGTCGCGTTTGTTGTTTTTAGGGTTGGCGCTACAGATAACAGTAGGCTTAGCTAAACCGGCTCTAGGTCACTATCCCGAAGGAACGGCCTACAGAGCCTTTCAATTCCCCGATCACTTGGTCCCCGTCATTGACGGCGATCTGACAGATTGGGAAGTTGTAGGCGATTCCTACGTCATATTAACGGGTCAGTTTCACGACCTGATTAGTCCAGAAGTTAAGGCGAGCGATTCGGACGACTTTGCTGCTCGTCTCATGGTAGGGTGGAATAAAGCGGAAAATAGACTCTACGTCGCCGCTCAGGTTCGCGATGATATGCATCAGATTGATCGTCCCGCCGGTAGTGCTACGGTGCTTTGGGAAGACGACGCGATGGAATTATTTATCGACGCGGACCACTCGGGTGGACAATTCGCCAATTTCACCGAGTTGAGCTACGAAGAGCGGATACGGCGCAACGGAGTTGAAGCCAACCACTTCGTTTTGGCTGGCCCGCCGCCCGACGAGGATTTTTTCGTCAATTTTTCCGCCGCCGCTTGGTACGCACTACCCGACGGTCCGTATACTAGAGCGGCGATCGAGTTTGTAGGTATTTTGGGAGGAAAGGGAGTGACGAATTACGAGGTCATGCTCGTACCCTTTGACCGCATCGACGTCAATGCCGTCTTTCAAAGTGAAGAACATCTCTTGCAGGAAAATGAAATCCTTGGTTTTAACGTAGAGTTTAACGATTTTGATGTGCATTCAGAGCTTTTTGATGCTAAGTGGTCGCTTTCGGGCCAACACAACTCGTATCGCTTTTCTGATCGCTTCACCGACTTGATCTTGATGCCGCTAGAGGGTACTTTTCAATCGACGGTTGTGGAGTTGAGGTCTTGGGGGCGTTTGAAAGCTTCTTTGTTCACAGAGCTGTATCAACGAGGAGTTTCTGAATGATGAGTTTCACACGAGTATTATCTTCAGTTTTGATCTTCGGTTCGGGTGTGCTAGGTTGTGGATATAGCTATTACACGGGTCCATTGCAGCCTGGCCAAGATCAGGCCTCATCTATCAGCGTGGCAGATGACGGGACCTTGACCTTTGCCCAGGATCGCTTTGAAGTGCGACTCAAGCCGATGACTGACGAGGAGTTGAATCGCCAGTTTTTCAACAATTCCCAAGCAGGTCCTAAGTCCACAAATCCCTATACCTTTGGTAATACGGTATTTTGGGGGACAGACGAAGAAAAACAGCGATTCACCGTCTTCCGTCTCGGCGTTAAGAATTACGCCTACCCCAAAGTCAAAATCGATCCAAGCAAAATCGTCGTTAAAGCGAGCAATAAGCGCGAGTATTGGAGCCTCAACTTTGAGCAACTCGACACGTATTATCGCGCCTATGCCATAGGATATAGGGGCAACGAATATGCGCGTTACCAGGAACGCCGTGACTTGCTGCGGCGAACGATGCTCAAAGACGAGGAGATCTTCAGCGGCCAAGAGGCGGAGGGCTTCGTTATTTTTCCCGTGCTTCACCCTGACGTGAATGACATTGAAGTCCAAGTTCTCGATGTAATCCTGCGATTTGACTTTCGCAACGAGCCGGTGGAGACCACCAATATTTCCTATAAATTCGTCCGAGATATCGGCAAGATTTACAAGGACGGCACGATCGTTCCTAGAATCGCTAAGGCAAACTAGCCTTTAAGCGAGACCACCAAGGAGGAGTTGGCATTATGAAATCTCTGAGAATGCTTAGCGTTTTAGTTGGATTGCTGTTCATCGTCCAATCAAGCGAGGGTGTTGTCAACATTCAGAATGTGGGTTCGGGTGCGCGAGCTCAGGGGT
>JAPPEF010000362.1 GCA_028875335.1 Gemmatimonadota bacterium | reverse complement strand
TGCCGTGAAGGTGATCAATCACTTGGGGGACGAGGTGATGAAGGTGTTTCGGGTGAATTGATTGAGGGGTATCGACGATGAAAAATGACCCTATCGTAGCTGAAGTTCGCGCAATACGAGACGAACTTGCCGCTCGGTGCGGCTACGACATCAAAGAGATCTTCCGGAAACTACGTGAACAATAGGCCGAGTCGGGTCTGAAGTACGTGTGCTACCCAGCCCGTCGAGTAACTCCAACCGAAGACGCTAGTGCCCAACGCAGATAGAAAACCTTGATGAAGGTATTTCGGGTATGAGGATCGGATAACGGTGCCTGCTATCACTTACTGACTACCAAGAAGAGGTTCCCATGAAAAAACAAACCATCCAATACACTTCACCCATCGACGCGCTGATTGCAGTGACCAAGCGGTTGAGTACCTACGAAAATCAGCAACAGATGGATTCGGAAGAGTTCTTTGACCAGTACAGCCGGGGTCAACTATCCGACGATGCAGTATTCGTCGATTGGGCTAATGACTACCGCCACTACTTGCAACTCCGCCAGAAACTAGCGGAGAGCCTGCCTGATGTTGCATGAGGTTCTATCCGCCTACCTGGAGAGGGTGGAGCAGGCTATTCTCCAGTGTCGCAATGTCTATGTTGAGCGCTACGTTGAAGAAATTCTCACGCCGGAACGAATGAATTTACGGGTTAGGCTCCGCTTTGAACGGGGCCATTTGTTGGAGATCAACGAGGCTGTCGTTGTCGAAGACAATTCTCTCGTCCCACTCGACTACCGCTATCATTGTCAAGACGAGAACAATCGCTTGATTTTTCGCTATGACAGTACGCCCCATTATCCCAACTTGTCGAGTTTCCCACATCACAAGCACCTACCCGATGCTGTGATCTCCTCGAATAAACCAGACATTGAGTCCGTTATCGAGGAAGCTGAAAGGGGCTGCCCATGAATGTCCTCCGCAGCGACACTATCCGGTCTTTTGCCAAGCCCACGTCAGGTCGGATCGCGGTGAAGGTGTTCTGGGTTTAGTCGCCGTGTAGGCTTTCCTTTATTGATCCGGGTCGGCCGGGGTGTTGGGGTTGTTGAGGCGCTCTTGGTCGGCGTAGGGATAGAAATCGCGATTGCGTTCAAACATATTGGCCGAAGGGCCAGGTTGCCCCAAGCGCCGACTGTCTTCCCAGCCAGTGCCATGAAGAAAAAGTTCCGCCCGCCGCTGACGAAAAATTTCGTCTAACACGGCTGCGGTCGACTGCGGGCCGCTGTACGGCGGCAGCGACGCCCCAACGCCATAGGGATCATCGGCCGGCGTTTTGGTGCGCACCGCGTCGATTTCAGCGATTGCCGCGTCGATGTTGCCCAACATGGCATGAGCCTCGGCGCGCGTCAGGGCCATTTCCCCGGGGAGATAGGCCGGAATAGGCGACGTGGCCGAGTGCCAAAAACCGGCCAAATCCTCAATGGGAAAGCCGTTGGGGTTGCTCGTCCGCTCGCTCGGCGCAGTGTAAAAGGCCAGCCGCGCATCGCCGCTTTCGGTGCTGCTCAGACCAAAGTGGTCGCGCGGGGCGTAGTCGTCCGCCACGACGACCTGCGCGTACAGGGGGTTCTCGTTTTCCGCGTCGTACGTATAGACCGATGTCGCTGCTGGATCGACGGCATCGGCGTCGTCGAGCGCCGCTTGATAATGGCCGCTAAACAAGTGGTAGCGCGCTCGATAGGCGCGTATGGTGTTGAGCAGATCAAAACCCTCGCCCAATATGTCCGCATTGAATTCGGCGGACGGAGGCGTGGAAGTGGTGGTTTCGAGGGCGAGATCCAACGAGCGAATTGCTGAGGCAAAAAGCTCTTCACGCGGTCTAAATTGTGCCTGCCCATCGGCCTGCACGTCTAGGGGCGCGTGGGCAAAAGCCTGTGCGACGAATCCCAAGCACTTGGCTTTGTATAGGTGCGCCAGTGCCACAATGCCGCTGCGCGTTCCTGCGGTCAGCGGCACTTGGGGCGCGTTGGCGATCAAGTCGTTGGCCATGCCTATGATGCGGTAGGAGTTAGACCAGATACTATGCACGCCGCTGTTGGCGCCCGTTAGGGAACCGAGGCCGTCTTCTAGTTCGATGAGATTGGAAAAGGTCGTGTTGGCCGCTAGCTCGCGGCTGGTGATGGCCGGATGGCGCACGTACGCATCGACGTTGTTGCTGGCGTAGCTGCGCTGCATACCAATGGCCAGCGCTTTGATGCCGTCGCTGGTGGTCAACACCTGCTCTTCGAACGCTTGGTTGGGATTGGCGACGTTCAAATCGCAGCCCCAAAGCAGCCCTCCGACTATAAGTAGCCAGCAAAAAGTCGCTTTCATCGTCTTGCTTGTCCTCGGTTGCTCACTGACGTTACGCATTGTAGGGGCAACCCTTGTGGTTGCCCTCGTCGGATTTCGCTGGCTGCATACGCGGTGTCGCATGGGCGCCCACAAGGGACGCCCCTACACCGACTGGTTTGGTGCAGATGCGTAACATCAGTCAGTACTGCAGGCTGAGGCGCATGGAGAAACTGCGCGGAATGGGCACTTCGACAAAGTCAAAGCCGCGCACGGCCGTGCGCTGGCCTGCGACATTGGTTTCTGGGTCGTAGCCGCTGTAGTTGTCGAGGGAAAACAAATTGCGCCCCACCAAGCTCAACTGAACGCTGCTAGTGCCCAAAAACGAGGGCTGCCAGCGATACGACGCAGATAACTCGCGGAACTTTACAAAGGAGCCGTCTTCGATCCAGTGTTCAAAAATGCGGAAGACGCGCGTATTGTAGCCGGCCGGCAGTTCGCCGTTTAATTCGCGTTCGTAGTCTGTCAACACGCCAAACGAACCGAGGGCGGCCAAGCGCCGGGTAAAGTTAAACACATCGCCCCCTACGACCGCGTCCAATTGGGCACGCACCGACCAGCGCCGCCCCACGGCGAACTCATTGATCCAAGAAGCGGTAAAATCCGGGTTGGGGTCGCCGATGATTTTGCGCTCAGCCGCTCGCATGGGCAGGCCGTCTTCGTCGAGGGCGATGTGGCCGTTGGCATCGCGGGCGAAGGCCGTGCTAAAGAACACGCCGAGGGGGTTGCCGTTGATGGCCGAGATTTGCGAAAACGAATCGGGCAGGATCAAGCGCCCGCCTTCGATACCATCGACGCGGTTTTTGTTGGTCGCATACGTCAGGGTCGATTCCCAGCGGAGATGGGAATGCACCAGCGGAATGGTGCGCACGAGCAACTCCCAACCCTTGTTGCTCATGGTGCCGACATTTTGCAAAACTCGCGCATGGCCGGTGGATGGGGACAACGTGCGCATCAACAATAAATCGTCGATATGTTGATCGTAATACGTGAGCTCCACGCCGAGGCGATTGGACCAAAAACCAACATCCGCGCCAACTTCGATTTCTCGCTGTCGCTCGGGTTTGATCGCCCCGCCGAGTTGGGTGCTGGGGACGAGGCCGGGACGACCGTTGTACGCGGTGGCATTGTAATTGGTAAAGCGGTCAAACGGACCAATGGCGGTTTGACCGCCGGACGTGCCGATGGAAGCGCGCAGCTTGAAGTCGGCAAATGCGTCGTCTAGGGCGCTGTTT
>JAPPEF010000027.1 GCA_028875335.1 Gemmatimonadota bacterium | reverse complement strand
TGCATGTTGGTACAGGCCTACCATCACGCCACCGACCACGTGGACAGCCAGCTCGTCATCAGTCGCGACGGTTTGATTTGGCAGCGGCCGGAGCGCAAACCGATTATTCCGGTGGGCGCTCCGGGTGCGCCCGACTCGGCCATGGTCTATTCTTGGGGCAGCGGCATCGCGGAGTTGCCGGACGGCACTTGGGGGTCTCTCTACGGAGGGCACACGTCGCTGCACAACGCATCGCAGAGAGGAGAGGCGGTGTTACAGTGGGCCCGGTGGCGGCCCCACAGATTCTGCGGCATCGAAGCGGATGTGGAGGGCCGGTTTACCTTGCCGACTGTAGTGAGGACCGCCAATCAGCTAAAGCTCAACTACCGCTGTCGTCCGGGTGGCTGGATCAAGGTCGAGATTCTGCGCAACATTCCCTCGCGGATTCATCCCGACGTCGATCCGGTCGCCGGTCTGACTTTCGAAGAAAGCGATCTGCTGCAAGGAGATTCGCTTGACCAGACGGTCACCTGGAATGGCAACAGCGACTTGTCCGAGGTGGGTGAGATGTTGGCGATTCGGATTCGGATGTTTCAGGCAAAGATCTTCGCGTACCGCGTTTAAGAGGTTGATCGCATGACAGGTAATCAGACGGGCACAGTCCCTAAGTTGGTCGAAGTCAGGGCGACGCAAGTATTGCCGCCCCCCGGATGGGCGTTGCTGGAACGCCGGTTGATGAAGCTGATGGAGGACGCGGTCGAGCCAATGATTGACAAGTACTCGGAAAAGGGCGGCGCATTCTACTACGCCGACGATGTTGACGACCTATACGAAAGGGTGTATAACTGGGGCCTGTTCTACGCGATGGGGGCCGATCGCAAGGTGCTCGACCTCGGGTTGCAGCAATGGCACGCAACCACCCGGTTCTTCGCCGACGACATCGTCAGCCGCGTCCACCCCCGCTTCCAGCCTCAGATCCACAACGAGTACTACAACCAGGCCGCCGCCGGTGCCAACGAGTGGTACCATCAGGGCGAGGGCAACACGGCCTTCTACCATTTCGGCCTGGCCGATCCCACCATTTCGGAAAACGTGCGCCGCGCTAGGCGGTTTGCGGCCATGTTCATGGACGAGGATCCCGAGGCCCCCAACTACGATCCCCGGTACAGGATCTTCCGCAGCCCCATTCAGACCAGCGTCGGCCCTATGCGCCACGCCACGGTGGACAACGTGATCATGTGGTTGCAGGGGGGAGAAACGGGTTACGAGCAGGGATACCGCCCCTACAGGGTGCGGGCCACCCTCGATCCGGTGGTGACAGACCTCGAGGGGAACTGGTTCGAGAATCCCTCGCGCCGGGACGAGATCCTCAAGCTGTTCGACCACATCGTCCTCAACGGCGACGTCCCCCACAGTCTCGGCGCCACCGCCCTGATCACCAACGCCTTCCTCTACACCGGCGAGGACAAATACAAGCAATGGGTGCTCGACTACACCGAGGGCTGGATGGAGCGCATCGAGCGCAACGGCGGCATCCTACCCGACAACGTCGGGCCGACCGGCGAGATCGGCGAAAACCGCAACGGCCTCTGGTGGGGCGGACTCTACGGCTGGAACACCTTCGTCGGCCACTACATCATGTTCAGCGCGCTCACCATCGCCGCCGAGTGCGCCCTCCTGCTCACCGGCGACTTCGGCTATCTCGAACTGCTGCGCTCGCAAATCCGGCTGCTCATGGACAACGCCATCACCCGCGAGGACGGCCAACTTCTGTTGCCGGCCCGCTACGGTTCGGACGGCTGGGAGTACGCGAGGGACGACTACGACTACGAAAGAGGCCGGTTCGTGCCCTACCGCATGCAGGAGCTGGCCCACCTCTATCACGCCTCGATGGCCCACGAGGACTACGACCTCATCGTCCGCATTCGGGACACCGACAAAATGCGCGACTGGAACCACGTGCCCGTCCTCGGAGAGAAGAGCTACGCCGACACCGAACTGGCGCGCTTCCAGTACTACGACGGCAAGAACCCGGACTGGCCCGAGAAGATCCTGCAGGCGGAGTACGAGAATGCCCAGACTGACTTCCAGTCGATACTAAACGAAACCCGGGATGCCAAGACCTTAATCGCGGACAACCCCTCTCCCCCTACTACGGTCTACACCAAGGGGTTGACGCAGGTGACCATGGGGGCACCGCAATCGGTGTACACTGGAGGGCTGTTGCGCGCCACCGTCCGCTACTTCGATGCAGACCGCACGCGACCGGGCCTGCCACCCGACGTGGCTGCTCTCGTCGATAAACTAGGCGCTGACAGCGCCGGCATTCAGCTCGTCAACCTGAACGCTGGCGAGACGCGCAACCTGATCGTGCAGGCCGGGGCTTTCGCCGAGCACGAATTTGTCGAACTGACGCATGAAGAGCAGACCGTCCAGGTGGAGTCGAAGTACTTCGCTGTGCAACTCCCTCCCGGCACCTCCATCCGGCTGGACATGGGCATGCGCCGCTTTGCTCACCAGCCGACCTATGCCTTCCCCTGGCACGGGGACGCTATCCCGGTGCCGCACCAATAGCGAAAGGGAAGGCGATGAGCAATATGAAAACTAAAAAATCGCAAGAATCCCAAAGATTACTAGACTCCGTAAAGGAAATGTACAATGATCCTGGAGAAGTTGAAATCCGAATAGAAAATCTGAAAATCGGTATTAGAGAGGCAGAACAAGCGTTTGTTGAAAAGCTTCCTGCAGGTAGCCGTCTGTTAGACATTGGATGTGCGACAGGACGATTGTGCTTTGCACTTGCGCGGCAAGGATACAACGTCACTGGTATTGATGTCGCTAAAAAACAGATTGAACAGGCACAGCAATTTGCTGAAAAGGAACGCGTCAACGTGACATTCCTACAATATGAAATGCCGACTCTGCCTTTTCCCGATGTCTCATTTGCCGCTGCATTTATGGGGAACGTTTACTGTTATGTCCCGCACCGCGTATCGCGAATCGCTTTTTTGGCAGAGATCGCGCGTGTGCTATATCCAAATGGCGAAGTTTTAATGTCTCAGACAGTCCTGGATTCTGTGCTGGAAAGTTACGAGGCGATTTACGATGACAACCACCACCAATTTGCTCCCGACTATGAAACCTTAGAAGAAGGGGACGGATTCGCGTTGGGAGCGCCGCACTATTTGCACTTTTTCTTCGCTGAAGATCTCATAGCAGAACTGGAAGCATCTCCGTTTCAGATTGTCCATTCAGTTTTGAAGGAAGAGAAATTTACATGTATTTTAAGGAAGCAAAACACATGATGAAGATCATCGCCGCATCAAGGAGTCCAGAACACACCGACCAACCCCCGCTTCTCAATGCTTACACGCCACATGTCGATCTTCGTATATACCCTTTAGAAACCTTTCTGGATTGAGTTCTTCGGGCATATAATGCCATGCCGTACTATAGCGCGTGCGATTGCTGTGGTTATCATACGCACCGTGTAGGAGATTGGCGGAAAACAGAACGACCGTACCAGCGGGAGTGACCAGATCCACAGCCCGCGATTCATCGACCTGTGTCCAACTGCCATGCCGGCTTGGATTCCTGCGGTGCTCGACAATCTCGCCCATCCGGTGGCTGCCGGGCACCACCCGCAAAC
>JAPPEF010000215.1 GCA_028875335.1 Gemmatimonadota bacterium | reverse complement strand
TGCGGCACGGAGTGCTCACCTGCGACTGGCACGGCCGCAGCTTCGACTTGCAGGGCGGCGGTTGTTTCAACCGCGAGTGCGACGATTTGCAGACCTTTGCCGTGGAGGTGCGCGGGCCCGACATCTGGGTCGAGGTGCCCGAGCCGAGCTACCGGCGGCGCGAGGAACACCTGAACCTTTTGTGGGAGGGCCTACTGAGCTGCGACCGCTGGACCCAATCCAAGGCCATCGCCCTACTGTTGCGCGGCGACGTGCCCCAAGACGACATCGTGGAATTGGTCGTGCGCCACCTAGGTCGCCACATCGCCAGTTCCCACGAGGCCGAGGGAGGCCAAGACGTGGTACTCCTGTTGTCCGGCCTCCAAGTGGCGCGGCGCTACGAAGGCGAGGACCGCCTGATCGCCCTGACCACGGCGGCCGGAGCCGCGGCCGGGGACGCAGCCGAGCGATTGGATGTGGTCCCCCTGCCCGATCCAGTCGAGTGGGCCTCCATTGCGCGTTGGGTGCGCGCTTTTTCCCGCGACGGGCAAGCCGGGCGCATTGAGCGTTGCCTGTTCACCGCTGGCCACGCGGGCTATCAAGAAAACATTCTCCCCCTGCTCTTCGACTGTTCGACAACCCCCTATTTTCTCGGCTTTGCCGACCACATCATCTGGCTGGACCACTTAGCCCGAGTGCAGGAAGAATTCGGCTGGGACCGGGCCGGGGAGTTGGTTTTCAACTTAGGGGCCAAGCTAGTAGGTAGAGGTCGCGGCGAGCCTGAGCGCTTCCGCAGAGACGCCATTGCCCTCATGGGCGATATGGAATCGGTCTTAGCCCAAGCCCAAGCCGGCAATCCAGAGATCCCCTACGACGAAGACGGCTTGGTCAAGGCCCTAGTGAGTGCCGATCTGGAGACCGCTTTCGGCGCCTTGACCCAACAGCTAGAGGCCGGAGTCAGTATCGACCGCCTCATCGACACCTGCCTGTTGCTAGCGGCCGACCGCATGGCCCGGGTGCCGGTGAACGTGGAGGCAGGCTGGCCCTGTCTCACCCGGGAATTCAACTTGGCCGCGGCCCTGCGCACAGTGCAGCGCTACGGAGGTCCCACAGCCGCGGCCCGAGGGCTAGTCCACGCAGCGTGGCAGTTCTTCGACGACCGCTGGCTCAACATTCCCTACCGCCCCCTGAGCGAGCCTCTGGCTACCTCGGCGACCGCAGAGGATCCGGCGTCCATTGTGGAGGCCATCCAGACGCTCAATGTCCAAGAGGTAGGCCCCCGCGTCTTGGCCTATGGACTAGCTGGCCATCCGGGAGCCCCCCTGATAGAAGCTATGGGTCGGGCCATTCTGTGGGACGACACAGCCCATCAGCTACTCCCCACGCTTGGGACCGTTTTCGCAGAGTGGGAACGTTTTGCTGAAAGAGACCACCCGGCCCGATTGCAGATTCTGGTGGGGCTAGCCCGCTTTGCCACAGATGTGCGCACCAACAAAGACAGTGGCTCGGCCGCGCGTGCGGCTCTGCGCTTTGCCCAAGGCCACACAGCCGTAGATATCTTCGAGGACTAAGGAGAAAACCATGTCCGAACAAGCGAGTACTTTTGTACCAGTAGCCCACGCCGACGAGGTGGAGGAAGGACGGCCCAAGGCAGTGCGGATCGAGGGCCGCAGCGTGGCCCTCTTTCGCCACCAAGGCACCGTGTACGCCACGGACAACCAATGTCCGCACATGGGGTATCCCCTCACTCGGGGCCGGGTGCGCAATGGCGTGCTCACCTGCGACTGGCACGGCTGGAGCTACGACATGCGGGGCGGCGGCTGCTTCACCGGCGGCTGCGACGATCTGGACACTTATCCAGTGGCAGAGCGCGACGGTCAGATATTCATCGATGTGGCCGGAGCCAACTCCAAGCGCGGGGACGCCCACTTCCTGCTCCTGAAAGAAGGGCTGCTCAGCGGCGACAACTGGACCTTGTCCAAAGCCATCGCCATTCTGCTGGCCCGGGGGGTCTCCGAGGATGAGACGCTGCACCTGCTAATGGAACACATGGGCCGCTTTATCGCCACCGAGAGAGGCCCCGACGGAGGCCGCGATGTAGCCTTGCTGGTCAATGGCGTGAAGGTGGCCCGCCTGTACGAGCCAGCCGACCGCCTCATCCCGCTCATGATGGCGTCCTCAGGAGCCGCCGGACGGGCCGGAGACCGCCCCCAAATCCACCCACTGCCGCAGCCGGTAAATTGGGACAAACTGGCCCGCTGGATCCGCGTCTTCAGCGCCGACAAAACCTGGGAAGGCATTGAGAAATGCCTAGTGACCGCTCGGCATTTGGGCGACTGCGACGACCGCATTGTGCCGCTGTTGTACGAGTGCGCGGTCGAGCCTTATCTGCTGGGCATGACCGAAACGCTGATCCACTTGGGCTATCTAGCCGAGTTGCTAGAGGAATTCGGCTGGGACCGCTCCCAACTTTTGGTGTGCAATCTGGCCGCCAAAATGCTGGGCCGCAATCGGCCAGCCCCGCAAGAGGCCCGTCGGGAGGCCATCGACTTGTTCGCCGAGGTGGAGCCTGTAATCGCCCAGTACGCGTCCGGTTCGGGGGATTTCGACTCGGATCTGTTGGCAGCCGGCTTGGTCAGCGGCGATATAGAAGAAACCTTTGGCGCAGTGACCCGGGTGCTAGAAGCGGGAGCCGATATCGAGCAGGTGGTCTCCACCATGGTGTTGCTGGCAGCCGACCGCATGGCCCGCACGCCGGTGAATATGAGCCCCGGTTGGTTCGATTTGAACCACGAAATGATCCTAGCCGCGTCCGTGCGCACGGCCCGGCGCTTCGCCGGAGACCAAGTGGCGGCCCGAGCCTTATACCACGCGGCTTGGCAATTCTTCGAAAACCGCTGGCTCAACATCACGCCCCGGCCCCTCCGGGCGCACCCGGCTCCCGAAGAGGCGTCCGCTGGCCAGGACGAGGCCCTAGCCGAGGTGATCGAGGCGATTGAGACCATCCAAATCCGCGAGGTGGGCCGCTTGGTGCGCGAGTACTTGCACCGAGGCTTTGACGGAGACTGTCTGCTGCGCGAATTGGGCCAGACCATCCTCAAGGACGACAATGGCTGGCATTTACTGCACGGCTTGCGCACAGTCAGCGAGGAGTGGAGCCGTTGCGCCGAACATCCGGCGCGGGGGCAGTTGCTGGTGGGGCTGGCTCGCTGGGCTACGGATGTGCGGCGCAATACAGGCAGTCAGTCGGCAGTGCAAACGGCGCAGCGCTTCGCCCGAGGCGAAACCGCAGTGGAGCTATACGAGTAGTGGAGCAGTAAGGAATGGTAGGTGGCCGCAATAATTGAATTTGATAAATAGTCGGTAGGGGCGGGCCTGTGGCCCGCCCGCACTTCCGGCGATTGTCGGCGGCCATTGTGCGACCACCGACGCATCCGCAGAAATCAATACGCCACCCCAACTAGGCGAGCAGCGGAATTGTCATCCCTTGAGTCGTCATCTACCTCAATACGGGCGAGGTAGAGGCCCGGGGATACTAAAGTTCCCCCTGCATCCCGCCCGTCCCAGACAAGGCGATACAGCCCATTCGCCATATTGCGCCTCTCAGAAAGACGCCTCACTTCCCTGCCTGCTAGGTCGTATAAATACACCACTACTTGCC